>JANPHI010000256.1:0-2301 GCA_031424355.1 Betaproteobacteria bacterium | reverse complement strand
GCCCCAAGCTGCTGAAAGAGAACCCGGCGGCGGTGAAGGCCTTCCTCAGCGCTTTCGTCAAGGGTGCCAAGGAAGTGATGGCCAAGCCCGACGACGCCATCGCCACCGTGAAAGCGCGCGACGGCATCATCGACGTGGCGCTGGAAACGCGCCGCCTGAAGATGGCGATTGACTCGGTGGTGGCCAGCCCCGACGCGCGTTCCGAAGGCTTCGGCCAGGCCGTGCCCGGCCGCCTGGCGCTGATGGCTTCGCAGGTCAGTGACGCCTTCAACACCAAGACCCGCGTTGACCCGGTGGCGGTGTGGAACCCGACCTACCTGCCGGCCAAGGCCGAACTGAACGTGCTGCCGCCTGCGGCCAAGAAGTAGGCCCGGCGCTGGTGCGGCACGCGGTGTTTCAGGGCAAGCGGTAACTCAGTTGCAGCATCACCGCCGCGTCGCCCAGCATGTGCAGTTCCACCGAGGTGCTCTTGGTGAACTGCCAGCCGGTGGAGATCAGCGCACCCGGCGAAAAGCCGTTCACGTTCAGCGGCACCTTGTTCTTGTACTTACCGACATAGCCGTACAGCAGGCCCGCCGACCATTGCGCGTTCCACTGCGGCACGCCGAAAACGCCGTCGTAGTGGTGCCCGACATAAACATAGGCACTGGGCTGGCCGAAGGAATTTCTGAAGTACGCTGCGCCCACGATGCGGCCGTCATCGCGCTGGCGTTCCAGGCCCAGCGCATAGACGTGCTTGTGTTCAGGGCTGGGCCGGAAATGGCCCGTGTAGGGCGACACCATCAGGCGGTAACTGCCGGGGTCGTCGAAGATGTTGAAATTCCAGTCGTAGGCCCTCGCGGTGCTAGGGCTGGTGAGCGCAGCAACGGCAGCAACGGCGATGCAAATGAAAAAAAACGGCCTCTCGGGCCGGCGGGTGGGGTAACGCATGCGGCGCATTGTGGCGGCTTTCGTGGGCCTGCTTGCCGCGCAACTGTGCGGATGTTCCTGGTTGGACGTGAAGCAGCGCGAATGGGCGCTGCGGCCCACGCCCGGCAGGCCGCTGGCCTATGCCGATGGCAGCCAGGCGCTGCAGGACACCTTCAAGCCCGGCGACCAGCGCTGGATGGTCACCGTGCCGGGCCTGGACGAGGACCGCGGCCGCAGCCAGCAGCTGGCCCTGTGGTGGCTGCCGCAGCCCGACGCCGATGCGCCCACGCTGCTGTACCTGCACGGCACCTTCCGCAACCTGTACGAAAACCTGCCCAAGATCCAGGCGCTGCGGCAGGCCGGTTTCGCCATCGTGGCGGTGGACTACCGCGGCTGGGGCGACAGCACGCCCATCGTGCCGTCGGAAGAAACCATCTCGGCCGACGCCCGCGTGGCCTGGGCCGAACTGGTCCGGCGCCAGCCCACGCCCGGCCGGCGCGTCATCTACGGCCATTCGATGGGCACCGCCACGGCGGTGTCGCTGGCCAGCACGCTGCACGTGAATGCCGACTACGGCGCGCTGGTGCTGGAATCGGCCTTCACCCGGCTGCCCGACGTGGCCGAATCGGCCGGCTTCTGGGGCCGCGTGGGGGCTGCCGTCACCACGCTGGAATTCGATTCGCTGTCGCGCATTGCCCGCATCGACGCACCCATCGTGATGCTGCACGGCGCCCTGGACCGCACCGTGCCCATCGACCTGGGCCAGCGCCTGCGCGAAGCCGCGCCGCGTGGCGTGCGCTGGGTGCCGGTGGCCAATGGCACGCACAGCGACCTGCAGAAAGAAGCCCCCGAGCTGTACCAGAACACCTTCAAGGCGCTGATCGCGCGCTTGCCGCGGCCGCTTGAACCCCTGTCCGCCCCGCCATCTGAACCCCCTCTGAAACCACCACGACCATGACCGCCTTCGTCGACTTCCGCAATGTCTGGCTCGCCTACAACGACGAGCTTCTCGCCCAAGGGCAGTTTGCGGTGGAAGACATATCGCTACAGGTCAATAAAGGCGAGTTCATCGCCATCGTCGGGCCCTCGGGCTGCGGCAAGTCGACCTTCATGAAGCTAACCACCGGCCTGAAGATGCCGAGCAAGGGGGCGATCCGCATCGGTGGCCAGCCGGTCACCGGCCCGCTGAAAATCAGCGGCATGGCCTTCCAGGCGCCCAGCCTGCTGCCCTGGCGCACGACGCTCGACAACGTGATGCTGCCGCTCGAGATCGTCGAGCCCTACCGTTCGAACCTGAAGGCCAGGCGCAAGCAATACGAAGCGAAAGCGCGCGACCTGCTGAAGAGCGTGGGCCTGGCCGGCTACGAAGACAAGTTCCCCTGGCAACTTTCG
>JANPHI010000255.1:0-17955 GCA_031424355.1 Betaproteobacteria bacterium | reverse complement strand
CACCGCCACGCGGACGTTCTCGTGCGCGCTGAGCTGCTTGAACACGTTCGTGATCTGGAAACTCTTGGCAATGCCGATGCGCGCAAAGCCGTGCTGCGGCAGGCCGGTGATGTCGCGGCCCTTGAATTTCAAACGCCCTTCGCTGGGCGGAAAAGCGCCGCTCAGCACGTTGAAGAAGGTGCTCTTGCCGGCACCGTTGGGGCCGATGATGGCGCTGAGCTTGCGCGGCTCGAAACGGGCCGTGACCTTGTTCAGCGCGACGAAGTTGCCGAAGCGTTTGCTGACACCTTCGACCTCGACGATGGGTACGGCGCTGCTCATGCGCTGCGCTCCAGCCGCTTCAGGAAAGAGCCCCAGACCCCAGCCGGGAAGAACAACACAAAGATCATGAACACCGCGCCGACGATAGCCATCCAGTGCGTGGTGTAGGTCGTGGCCACATCTTCCAGCGTCAGGAACAGACCGGCGCCGATGAAGGGCCCGAAGAAGGTGCCCATGCCGCCCAGCAGACACATCATCACGGCCTGGCCGGACTGCAGGTAGTGCAGGCTGTCGATGGGCACCACGCTCAAGTGCAGCGCGCGCAGCGCACCGGCCAAGCCGCAGATGGCGGCCGACAGCACGAAGACCAGCAGCTTGGTGCGCGCCACGTCATAACCGCAGGCCGCCGCGCGCTTTTCGTTTTCACGCACGGCTTCGATGACGGCGCCGAAGGGCGAAGCCAGCACGCGCGAGACGAACCACAGCGCGGCAGCGACGAAGGCCAGGATGACGTAGTACTTGGTCGTCGGGTCGAGGAAGTCGAACTTGAAGCCGAAGACCTCGGCCGCCGGCACCTGGATGCCGCGCAGGCCGTTTTCACCGCCCGTCCAGCGTTCGGCCTTGTAGAAGGCGTAGTAGACGATCTGCGCCAGCGCCAAGGTCACCATCGAAAAGTAGATGCCGCGCGTGCGGATCGCCAGGTAGCCGATCAGCAGCCCGGCCAGCGCCGCCGACACCACACCCAGCAGCAGCGCCACGCCCCACGGCAGGCCCATGTGGACCATGGCTATGCCGGTGAGGTAACTGCCCACGCCCAGGAAAGCCGCGTGGCCGAAAGACAGCAGGCCCGTGTAGCCGAAGAGCAGGTTGAAGCCCACCGCGAACAGGCCGAAGACGAGGATGTTGATGGCCAGTGCCTGGTAGGGCATCAGCAGCGGAAAGACCAGCAGGAAGGCGATGACGGCAGCCACGCGGTGGCGGCGGATCGCGTCGATGAAACCTTTCATCCCGAGTTCATCCCGTCTTTCAGCCCATCAAGCCGGCTTTGCCGAAGAAGCCCTGCGGCCGCACCAGCAGCACCACGGCCATCAGCACGAAGATCGACAGCTCGGCCAGGTCGGGCGCGAACAGCGAGGTCATGCTGAACACGATGCCCACCAGCAGCCCGGCCACCACCGCGCCGGGCAGCGAACCCATGCCGCCGACCACCGTGACGACGAAGGATTCCGCCAGCACCGGGATGCCCATCTCGGGGTTGACCGCGCGCGTGGGCGCGGCCAGCACGCCGCTCAAGCCGGCGATGGCGGTGCCGATGGCGAAGACCGTCAGCCAGACCCGCGCGATGTCGATGCCCAGCACCTTGCAGATCTCGCCGTCGCGGCTGCCGGCGCGCACGATCAGGCCGTAGCGCGTCTTCTCCAGAAACAGCCACAGCGCCAGCACGACGACGGCCGTGGCCGCGATCAGGAAGAGCCGGTACTTCGGAAAGAAACCGATGCCCAGATCGACGCTGCCGCGCAATTCAGGCGGCGTGGACGAGGGCAGGCCTTCGATGCCGAACAGCGTGCGCATGGCCTCGATCAGCACCCAGCTGAGACCGAAGGTCAGCAGCAGCGGGTAGTCGATGCCGCGCCCGTACAGCGGCCGCACCAGGAAGCGTTCGGTCACCAGCCCGATGGCGCCCACCACCAGCGGCGTCAGCACCAGGCTGAACCAGAAGTTGCCGGTCAGCCCCAGGAAGTACAGGCCCACAAAAGCGCCGACCATGAAGAAAGCGCCGTGGGCGAAGTTCACCACCGTCAACATGCCGAAGATCAAGCTCAGGCCCACCGCCAGCAGCGCATAGACGGCACCCAAGGCAATGCCGGTGACCAGCTGTAGGGCGATCAGTGACGGGGTGATGTCCATCGGAGATTCAGGCCGTGACCTTGTGGCCCATCTCTTCGCAAGACCGCAAATTCTTCTCGTCCGCGTTCTCGATCGCCAGCACATTGAACACGTCGTACTTGTCCTTCATGTTCTTGGACTTGCTCTCGACGATGACCACGCTCTGCACCGACTGGTGGTCGCACTTGCGGTAGCTTTGCGGCCCTTTGTACCAGTCGTATTTCAGCTGGCGCAGGGCGATGGAAACGCGCACGCTGTCGGTGGCGTCGGCGTTCTTCACGGCCTGCAGCACGCTCATGATGCCGGCGTAGCCCAATGCACCGTAGTCGGAAGGCACCGCGCCACCGTAGGCCTTGCGGAAAGCGTCGTTGAACTTCTTGGCGCTGGGGATCTTGTCTTCCATGCCCCAGTAGTAGCTGGTGCCGCCCAGGATGCCGTCGAAGGCGTCGGCGCCGCCGGCCAGGCGCGAGGTGTACAGCAGCACCGGCGCGATGATCTTGGTGTTCTGCTTCAAGCCGAAATCGGTGGCCTGCTTGGCGCTGTTGACCAGGTCACGGCCGAAGTTGCACAGCACCAGCACGTCGGGTTTCAGCGCCTGGATGCGCGGCAGGAAGGCGCTGTAGTCGGCCGCGCCGATGGGGTGACGGATGTCGGCCAGCGTCTGTGTACCCAGGGCCTGCCCGGCGCGCTGAAAGCCGCGCACCATCTCGTGGCCGTAGGCATAGTCGGCCGTCAGGTAGACCACCTTCTTGCCGAACTTGGGGAAGGCGTAGCGCGCCACGGCGCCGGCCGTCAGGTGCGGGTTCAGCGCTTCGTGGAAGGTGTACAGGCTCCAGTCCTTGGCCTCGTTGATGGTGTCGCTCTGGCTGATGCTGTTGAACAGCACCTTGCGTTCACGCGTGACGGCGTTGATGGACAACTGCGTGGCCGCACTCAGCGAACCGACAACGAAATTGACCTTGTCCTTCTCGATCAGCTCCAGCGTGCGGGTGGCCGCTTCACCGGGGTTGAGCTTGTCGTCGCGCACCAGCAATTCAGCCTTCATGCCTTTGTGGCCGCCGGCTGCATTCCATTCCTTCACGGCCAGTTCGGCCGCGCGCACCTGGTCTTGCGCTTCGGCGCTGAAGGCGCCAGTCAGCGGCACCGGGAAACCGATCTTGATGGTGGCGGCCTGGGCGCGCGCGATGTTGAACAGCGCGGGGGCTGCTGCAAGTGCGCCACCGCCAACGATCAGGCTGCGGCGGTTCAGGCGGGTGGGGTGGTGGTTGCTCATGGTCTTGTCTCCGGCTTGGGGCTGTGTCTGCACCGGCTTCAGGCGGCCAGCGTGTAGGGAAAGTCGTTGTCGAAATGGCGCGGGTCGATGGCGGTCTGCCGCATCACGTCTTCCGCGCTGCGCGCCAGCACCAGGGCCGCCCCGGCACCGCCCTGGGCCTGCAGGTAGGCGCCCAGTTGGCGGCCGCGCTGCACCACCGCCGCACAGGGTGCGGTGCGTTGTGCGGCGTAGGCCTGCAGCGCCGCTGGCGTGGCGCCGTGACTGGCGATGCAGGCGGCCAGCGCCAGCGCGTCGTCGCCGGCCTTGGTCACGCCCATGCCGACGTGGGGCCGGGCGACGAAAGCCGCGTCGCCCAGCAGGGCCACGCGGCCGTGGGCCATGTCCGTGCAAGCCAGGTCGAAGATGGGCTGCAGAAAGGGCACGGCGGTCTTTTCGACCACTTCAGCGAACTGCGGCGCCAGCAGCGTGCGCGCGGCTTCGCGCATGGCCGCGATGGCCCGCCACGACACCTGCTGCGGCGCGATGCCTTCGGGGTGGTGCACGCCGTCGGCATCGGTCATCAGGGCCTGCAATTCGACGCCCGCCGCACACGGGCGGTACCAGACGAAATTCCAGCGGCGGCGGCCGGGCTGGATGCTGTCGTCGGCGCCGGCCACCGGGTAGCCGATGAGCTGTTCGTGTTCGGGCAGGCCGAAGCCGAAGTGGTCGAAGACCGTGCGCAGCGTGCCGCGCGACAAGCCGGCTTCGTCGCACACGCCGCGCCAGGCGACATAGCTGGCGTATTCGGGTTGCACCTCGGGCGCCAACTGCGCCCGCACGCTGGAACGGATGCCGTCGGCAGCGATCAGCAGGTCGCCGTGTAGCAGCTCGCCGTCGGCCAGCACCGCCGTCACGCCACCGGCGTTCTGCTGCACCGCCGACACGGTCGCGCCCAGGCGGTGGTGGGCGTCGGGCAGGGCCGCGCGCAGCAGGCTGTACAGGCGGCCCCAGCTGGTCAGCAGCTGGGGGTAGTTCCAGCGGTGTTGCGTGTGGCCCAGCGGGTCCAGCACCACGCGGCTTTCCACCGGCACGCCCAGGGTGTCGTCCACCACCGCGCCGGCCGCGCGCAGCGCGCTGCGCAGGCTGTCGTGGGTGACGATGCCCGCGCCGCGCCCCTGCAGCGAACGCGGCGAGCGTTCCAGCACCTGCACGTCATGCCCTGCGCGCAGCAGCACGTTGGCGGCCATCAGGCCACCCAGCGAACCACCGACGACAAGGATGCGGGCCATCTGGCTGTGGGCAGCGCGTCAGGCCGCAGCGCCAGCGGCTTCAGCGGCCAGGCGTGCCGCTTGTTCCGCCGCCGGGAAGTTCAGTTCCACGACAACCCCATTCGGGTCATCGACAAAGACCTGGTGCAGGCCGATGCCGGGCACGGTGCGTTCGCGGCAGGCGATCTGGCCGGCCTTCAGGCGCGCCAGCGTGGCCGGCAGGTCGGTGGCGAAAAAGGCCACGTGGTCGATGGTGCCGGTGCCCTGCATGTCGGCCACGGCCTTGTCGCCCAGGTAACGCTTCAGGCCTTCGGGGTCGTTGGCGTCGATGCCGATGATGTGCACGCAGGCGTGGGCCCACACCGCCGTGTCACCGGCGTACAGCCACAGCCCCGGGAACGGGAAGGCTGGGCGCGGCCCGACCTGCAGACCCAGCAGGCCGCAGTAGAAGCGCTCGCAGGCGACGAGGTCGAGCGTGCGGATGGAGATGTGGTTCAGCGACAGCGACATGGTGGGCCTCGGTTCAGGAAGATGGGTCGGCCGGCGGGCGAACGGCCGGCAGCAACTCGGGCATCTGCGCCAGAAAACCGCGGATGCGGTCGCGGATGTAAATGTCCACCAGCGCCGCGTCGCCCTGCCCGGTGTAGGTCTGCTGGTAGACCAGCGGCCAGATGCCCAGGTGGTAGATCAGCCCGCCGTGCAGGCCCATCAACGCGGCCTCTTCGCGCGGCGTGGGTTTGGCGCGCGAACGGCTGCCGGCGCTGCGCCGCGCTTCGCGCAGCAGGCGCGGGAAGAGCTTCTCGCGCACCAGGGCGAAATAGCGGGTGGGGATGAGGCCGTCGCTCAAGCCCGAATGCACCAGGATGCGCAGCCATTCGGGCGTCAGGATGGCCGGCAGGTACTCGCGGTAGAAGGCCATCAGCTTGTCTTCGACGGGCAGCACGGCGTCGTCCAGCAGGGCTTCCCAGCGCGCGTCCCAGCGGCCGGCGATGGTCTGTTCGTAGACGCGCTCGATCAGCGCGCGCTTGGTCGGGAAGTAGTGGTACAGCAGTGTGTGGGCAATGCCGAGCTCGGCCGCCAGTTCGCGCATCTGCGCTTCCAGGCCGCGGCGGGCGAAGAAGTCGGCGGCGCCTTCGACGATCTGCTGCTCGCGTTCGTGGGCACCCAAACGCCGCCTCACGGGGGCTGCTGGCTTGGGCTTGCGAACGACAGCGCGGGTTTCTTCGGTATTGACCATCTGCTCAACTCTGCCGAGAGTGTTGAACGCTTGGTCAACAAGCCCCATCCTGAAATACCCTGAAAACGGAAGCGAGCCTTCGCGCATGAACGCATGAAATCAGCGGCCTTCGACTACATCCGCGCCGAGTCACCCGCGCACGCCTTCGCGCTGATGGCGCAGCACGGCGACGACGCGCGCATCCTGGCCGGCGGGCAGACGCTGCTGGCCACGCTGAACATGCGGCTGTCGCAGCCGGCGCTGCTGGTGGACATCGGCGGGCTCAGCGCGTGGCGCGGCATCGAATTGCAGGGCAGCACCTTGCGCATCGGCGCGCTGACGCGGCATGTCGAGATCGAAGAATCAGCGCTGGTCGCGCAGCACGCGCCGCTGCTGGCGCAGGCCGCACCGCACATCGCCCACCGCGCCATCCGCAACCTGGGCACGCTGGGCGGCACGCTGGCCTACGCCGACCCGGCGGCCGAATGGCCGGCCTGCGTGCTGGCGCTGCAAGGCACGCTGGTGATGGCCAACGCGCAGGGCGAACGGCGCGTGGCGGCAGCCGATTTCTTCAAGGGCCTGTACAGCACGGCGCTGCGCGACGACGAATTGCTGGTGGCCTGCGAGATACCCGCAAAAGCAGCCGACCAACGCCAGCATTTCAGCGAACTGGCGCGCCGCCACGGCGACTACGCGGTGGCCGGTTTGGCGGCCTGCGCCACGGTCAGCCGGCGCGGCGGCGACGCCGCGCTGGGTGACGTTCGCCTGGCCTTCCTGAGCCTGGGCGACCGCCCGCTGCGCGCACCCGCCTGCGAGGCGGTGCTGCAAGCCGGCCCGATGGACGCCGCGCGGCTGGCGCAGGCCGACGCCGCCCTGCGCGCCGAATTGCAGCCCTACGCCGACCTGACCCACTCGGCCGCTGCCAAGACGCAGCTGGCCGCCACGCTGATGCAGCGCGCCGTGCGCGCCCTGACCGCTTGACCACCCGGCCTGAACCCCGTGGCTTGATCGAAACGACACCATGAACACACCGCTCGACAACCCGAAGCGCCGCATCCACGTGCAGATCAACGGCACGCCCGTCGTGCGCGACGTGGAATGCCGCAAGCACCTGGTCGATTTCCTGCGCGAAGACTGCGGCCTGACCGGTTCGCACCTGGGCTGCGAACACGGCGTCTGCGGCGCCTGCAGCGTGCGCCTGGACGGCCAGGTCGTGCGCGGCTGCCTGGTGCTGGCCGCGCAGGCCGACGGGCACCGCATCGAAACCGTGGAAACGCCCACGCCCAGCGCGCGGCTGCGTGCGCTGCAAGACGCCTTCGTCGAGCACAACGCCCTGCAATGCGGCTACTGCACGCCGGGCATGCTGATGGCCGCGCTGGACCTCGTCGAACACCGGCCCGACGCCAACCGCGAACAAACGCGCGAGTGGATCAGCGGCAACTACTGCCGCTGCACCGGCTACCACGCCATCGTCGATGCGGTGTGCGCGGTGCTGGAACAGCAGCGCGCCGGGCGTTTTGCCGACGAGGTGGTGGCATGAATCACCCCACCGAAAAGCCCAGCCACCGCGACCTGGGTGCCGACCTGCCGGCCGTCACCGAAGACCAGCGCCACATCGGCGTGGCCATCCCGCGCGAAGGCACGCGGCGGCTGACGCAGGGCCGGGGCCAGTACATCGACGACATCACGCTGCCGCGCATGGCGCACGTGGTGTTCTGGCGCAGCCCGGTGGCGCACATGCGCATCACGCGCATCGAACGCAGCGCGGCGCAGGCGCTGCCGGGGGTGATCGCCGTGGTGGTGGGCAGCGAGATCGCTGCGATCTGCAAACCCTGGGTGGCCACGCTGGCGCACCTGGCCGGCATCAAGAGCGCACCGCAATATCCGTTGGCCATCGAACGCGCGACCTGGCAGGGCGAACCGGTGGTGGCTGTCGTTGCCGAGACGCGCGCCCGCGCCGAAGACGCGCTGGCCTTGCTCGAAGTCGAGTGGGAAGACCTGCCCGCCGTGCTGGACACCGAAACCGCGCTGGACCCCGCCACGCCGCTGATCCACCCCGAACTGGGCGACAACCTGTGCTTCACGCGCAGCCTGGACACCGGCGGTGTCGATGAAGCCTTCGCACGGCCCGACGCGGTGGTGTTCGAAGAGACCTACATCTTCGGCCGCCACACCGGCGTGACGCTGGAGCCCCGCGCGCAGATTGCCGACTGGAATGCCGGCGACAGCAAGCTGACGGTGTGGCACAGCTTCCAGGCGCCGCACATGATGCAAGACCTGTACTGCCGGCAATTCGATTTGCAAGAGCAGCAGGTGCGGGTGATTTGCCGCGACGTGGGCGGCAGTTTCGGCATCAAGGTGCATGCGTACCCGGATGACTTCGCCACCGTCGCTTTGGCGCTGATGCTGAAGCGCCCGATCAAGTTCGTCGCCGACCGGCTGGAGAGTTTCGTCAGCGACATCCACGCCCGCGAACACCGCATCAAAGCCCGCATCGCGGCCAGCACGGCCGGCGACATCCTGGCTTTCGAGATCGACGACCTCACCGGCATCGGCCCCTTCAGCATGTTCCCGCGCACCAGCGGCATCGAAGGCAACCAGGTCGTCAACCTGACCGGCGGGCCCTACAAGCACAAGGCCTACCGCGCGAAGCTGAACGTGGTCTTCCAGAACAAGGTGCCGACCTGCCAGTACCGCGGCGTGGGGCACCCGATTGCGTGTGCGGTGACGGAAGCGCTGGTCGATGGCGTGGCGCAGAAGCTGGGCCTGGACCCGATCGCGTTTCGGCAGCGCAACGTGATTCCCGATGACGCGTATCCGGCCACCGGCGCATCCGGCATCAAACTGGAATTGCTGTCGCACGAAGCCTGTTTGCGTGAAGCGAAACGGGTGTGTGACTACGACGCGCTGCGGGCCGAGCAAGCCGCGCTGCGCGAGCAAGGCATCTACCGCGGCATCGGCGTGGCGGCGCTGATCGAGCTGACCAACCCCAGCGCCGCCTTCTACGGCGTCGGCGGCGCGCGCATCGCATCGCAAGACGGCGCCACGCTGCGCCTGGAACCCAGCGGCGCGCTGACGGTGATGAGCAGCGTCGGCGAACAGGGCCAGGGCGCTGAGGCCATCTTCGGGCAGATTGCCGCCGACGCGGTGGGCGTGGACCTGGCCCGCGTGCGCGTGGTCACCGGCGACACCGACGCCACGCCCTACGGCGGCGGCACCTGGGCGTCACGCGGTGCGGGCATCGGTGGCGAGGCGGTTCTGCAGGCCGGGCTGGTGCTGCGCGCCAACATCCTGGCCACGGCGGCGGCCATCCTGCAACGCGAAGCGGGCACGCTGCAGGTGCGGCGCGGCACGGTGGTCGATGCAGCCACGGGCGCGGCCCTGCTGGACCTGGCCGAACTGGGCCGCATCGCCTATTTCCGCAGCGACACGCTGCCGAAGACCTTCACGCCCGAACTGATGGTGACGCGCCACTACGCGCAGCGCGACTACCCCTTCATCTTCACCAACGGCGTGCAGATCAGCCATGTCGAAGTCGATGTCGAGACCGGCTTCGTCAAGCTGCTGAAGCACTGGGCAGTGGAAGACTGCGGCCGCGTCATCAACCCCATGCTGGTGGACGAACAGATGCGCGGCGCCATCGTGCAGGGCATTGGCGGTGCGCTGTTCGAAGAATGCCTGTACGACACCGACGGCACACTGCGCAACGGCAACATGGCCGACTACCTGGTGCCGATGGCCGGCGAGATGCCCGACATCGTGATCAGCCACGTGCAGAGCCCGACGCGCTCGTCGGCACTGGGTGCCAAGGGTGCTGGTGAAGCGGGCACGGCGGGCGCTCCGGGCGCGGTGATGAACGCCATCAACGACGCGCTGGCCCCCTTCCAGGCGCGGCTGGCTTCGCAGCCCATCACGCCGGAAAAGGTGCTGCGGGCGCTGGGGAAGATTTAGGCGGCAGCGGCGCATCGACCCCGCTGGGCTGGTTGGCTGGCCGTTGACCGCCGACCGCCTAGCACGTCTGCCCGCGCCGCTGTGTGCGCCAGCGCACGGACGCCACACGGCGTCTCGCCAAGACTGGGCCCTTGCCCAGTGTGTTCGTGCGCAAGACCCGGCTGTCCATGCCAGCCGGGTGCGCGGCCAGCGAGGGGTTTTCGGGTGCGCGACGGCCGTGGCGGTTCTGCTGCGTGCCGGTGTCGCCACCCCAACGGGCAGCAGGCACGCATGGATGTGACACGGGTACTGGTGGTGGACGACCACACCATCTTCATCGAGATGGCCACCTTCGTTCTGGAAGCCGCCGGCTATGCGGTGCAAAGCGCGGGCGGCGCGCAGCAGGCGCTGGAAGTCATCCCGGTATTCCGGCCCGATCTGATCCTGATGGACATCCAGATGCCCGACATGGACGGCATCGCACTGACGCGCCAGCTGAAGGCCGACCCGGCCACGCGGTCCATCGTGATCCTGGCCTTCACCGCCTTTGCGGTGCAGGGTGATGCGGCGCAATTGCAGGCGGCGGGTTTCGACGGCTACGTGGCCAAGCCGGTGGAGGTGATGACCCTGGCCGCCGAGGTGGCCTTCTGGCTGGAAGCCCCGGCCAGCGCACGGGCGAGTCGCTTCGTCTGGCCATGAGCGGGGCGCAGCCGCTGCCGCTGGCGCTGGCGCTGGCGTTACCGCTGCCCTACAGCATCAAGCGCCACGGCGTCACGCTGACGAACTGCGACGATGAACCGGTGCAGACGCCGGGCTGCATCCAGGCCCACGGCCTGCTGCTGGCGCTGCGCCTGCCCGACCTGGTGGTGGCCCAGGTCAGCGAGAACTGCGCGCCGTGGACCGGGCTGGCACCCGCCCAGGTGCTGGGCCTGAACCTGGCCGACGTGGTGGGCGCCGCAGCGGCCGGCCGCCTGTGCGACCTGCTGCGCACCGAGGCCCTGGACGACAACCCCTGCTACGCGCTGACGGCGCGCCTGCCCGGTGCCGCCGCCCACCTGCCCGCGCTGGACATGAGCCTGCACACCGCCGACGGCGTGCTGCTGCTGGAGATGGAACCCAGCGGCCGGGGCGCGCCCGACGGCGAGCCGCAGGGCGACTACCTCGCGCTGGTCAAGCAGACCATCAGCCGGCTGAAGAACACACAGACGCTGGCCGAGTTCTGCGCCGTGGTGGCCCGCGAAGCGCGCGGCATCACCGGGCTGGACCGCGCCATGGTCTACCAGTTCCATGCCGACGACAGCGGCGAGGTGATGGCCGACGCACGGCGCGAAGACCTGCCGTCGTGGCTGGGCCTGCGCTACCCGGCGGCCGACATCCCGCGCCCGGCGCGCGAGATCTTCAAGCGCATCGGCGTGCGCCCCTTGCCCGACGTGCAGGGCGAATTGTGCGAGATGGTGCCGCTGCTGAACCCCGACACCGGGCGCCCGCTGCAGATGACGCACTGCGCGCTGCGCGGCGCTTCGGTGATGTACACCGAGTACCTGCAGAACATGGGCGTGGCGGCCACGCTGACCATGCCCATCCTGCGTGACGGCGCGCTGTGGGGGCTGATCGCCTGCCACCACCAGACGCCCCGCGCGCTGGCCTACCCGCTGCGCTCGGCGGCCGAATTCCTGGCGCAGATCGCGTCGCTGGAAATCGCCCAGGCCGAACAGCGCGAACACCTGCAGTACCGCGTGCACCTGGATGCCGTGCACCTGGCCGTGCTGAGCCAGGCGGCGGGCGATGGCCTGTTGGTGGCTGACGGTGGGCGCGCACCGGGCCTGACGGGCCTGCTGGAAGGCATCCGCGCCGACGGCGTGGCCGTCTTCCAGGGCGGCCGCTGGCAGCGCGCCGGGCAGACGCCCGACGAGGCGCAGCTGGGGCCGCTGGCCGCCTGGCTGCGCGAACGCATCGAACGCAGCCCCGACGGCCTGCAGACCTGCGCGCTGGACGCGCTGGGCGCCGCCTACGCGCCCGCGCAGGCCTACGCGGCGGTGGCCAGCGGCGTGCTGGCCACCGCCGTTTCGCGGCATGCCGACAGCGCGCTGGCGCTGTGGTTCCGGGGCGAACAGCTGCAAACCTACAACTGGGCCGGCAACCCGCACGAGAAGCCCACCGTCTTCGGCGCGCAGGGCCCCCGGCTGACGCCCCGGCGCAGCTTCGACCTGTGGCAGGAACAGGTGCGCGGCCATTCGCGACCCTGGCTGCGCATGGAAGTCGAGGCCGTGCAGCGGCTGCGCCGCCTGTGGCTGGACCTGGTGGTGCTGGGCGCCGACAAGCTGGCCCAGCTGAATGCCGAGCTGGCCGTCGCGAACGCCGAACTGGCGACCGCGAATGCCGACCTGGCCCTGTCCAACGCCGAGCTGGCGCGCAGCAATGGCGAACTCGACGCCTTCGCCTACATCGCCGGCCACGACCTGAAAGAGCCGCTGCGCGGCATCAGCCGCTACGCGCACCGCCTGCTGGAAGACGCGCAGGCCGGGCGCGTGCACGACGCCAGCCACCTGGCCTGGCTGCTGCGGCTGACCGGGCGCATGGACGCCCTGCTCGACGCCCTGCTGCACTACTCGCGGGTGGGCCGCCTGTCGCTGGACTTCAGCCGCACCGACCTGGGGCCGGTGCTGGTCGAGGCGATGGAAATGCTGGGCGGCCGCCTGGCCGAAAGCCACACCGAAGTGCGCCTGCCGCGCCCCCTGCCCGAGGCCTGGTGCGACCGCATGCGGGTGCGCGAAATCCTGTCCAACCTGATCTCGAACGCCTTGAAATACAACGACAGGCCCGACGCCTGGATCGAGATCGGCCACATCGCCGCGGCCGGTGCACGGCCGGCTGAAGACCGCCCGGCCTCGACACCGCCGCAGGCCTTGAACGAGGTGCTGTTCTACGTGCGCGACAACGGCATCGGCATCGAAGAACGCCACCGCGACAGCGTGTTCGCCATCTTCAAGCGCCTGCACGCGCACGACGTCTACGGCGGCGGCAGCGGCGTGGGGCTGACCATCGCCCGCAAGCTGGTCGAACAGCACCAGGGCAGCCTGTGGTTCGACTCGCAACCCGGCGTGGGCTCGACCTTTTACTTCACGCTGCCCGGCACCGCCGCGCGCCTGCGGGCCGGCCATGACCACTGACGCCACAGCCCCCACCGACCCCACTGAAGCCACCGGCCGCAGCGCGGCCCCGCTGCGCGTGCTGATCGTGGACGACAACCGGGCGGACCGCGCCGACGCCAAGGCGGCGCTGCTGAAGGGCTCCAGCCGGCCCTACCGCTTCAGCGAAGCCGCCACCGCCGAAGAGGCGCTGCGCCTGTGCGCGCTGCTGCCGCTGCCCGACTGCATCGTGCTCGACCTGGGCCTGCCCGACGCCGACGAACTGGGCGTGCTGAGCCGTTTGCCGCGCGACGAGAACCAGCTGCTGCGCGTGCCCGTGGTGGTGCTGACCGGCGCCGTGGCGCACGGCCTGAACCAGGCCGCGCTGCGCGCCGGCGCACAGGACTACGTGGGCAAGGCCTGGCTGCGCCCCGAGACCCTGACCCAGGCCGTGGAAAACGCCATCGAACGCCTGGCGCTGACACGGGCGTTGCTGGGCCAGCGCCAGCTGGCCGAGGCCTCGCGCATCCGCGCGCTGGAACTGGAAAGCCAGAACCGGCAGATGCTGGAAGCCGGGCGGCTGAAGAGCCAGTTCATGGCCGGCATGTCGCACGAACTGCGCACCCCGCTCAGCGCCATCATCGGTTTCGCCGACCTGATCCAGGCCGGCGCCGTGACCCCGGATTCACCCAAGTACCCGGTCTTCATGGGCCACATCCTGAGCAGCGGGCGCCACCTGCTGCGGCTGATCAACGACATGCTGGACCTGTCCAAGGTCGAGGCCGGCAAGCTGGTTTTCTTCCCCGAGCCGCTGAGCCTGCCGGTGCTGGTTGGCGAGGTCAGCGAGATCATGCACACCGAGGTGCAGCACAAGCGGCAGACCTTGCTGCTCGACATCGAGCCCGCGCTGTGCGACCTGCACCTGGACCCGATGCGCTTGCGCCAGGTGCTCTACAACTTCCTGTCCAACGCCATCAAGTTCACGCCGGCCGGCGGCCACATCACGGTGCGCGCGCGGGCCCAGGGTGCGCGGCACTTCCGGCTGGAAGTGGAAGACACCGGCATCGGCATGGCGGCGGACGACCTGCCCGGCCTGTTCAGCGACTACCGGCAACTCGACGCCGGCCACGCCCGGCGCCACCAGGGCACCGGCCTGGGCCTGGCCTTGACGCGCCGGCTGGTGGAAGCGCAGACCGGCAGCGTGGGCGCGCGCAGCACGCCCGGCGTGGGCAGCGTGTTCCACCTGCTGCTGAACCGCCAGCACGGCACCGACGCACGGGGCCGTGACGAGGCCCAGGCGCGCAGCGTGGCGCCCGCCGACCAGCACGTGCTGGTGGTCCACGACAGCCAGCCCGCGCCAGGCACCCCCACCAGCCCCGGCGCGCCGCCGCCGGCGCTGGCCCGCGTGCTGCTGGCGCAGGGCTACCGGGTGGACGTGTCCACCTCGGGCGACGGCGCCGTGCACCGCGCCGGCGAACGGGCCTACGACGCCCTCGCCCTGCACCTGGAGCCGCCGGCGCAATGCGGCCTGGGCGTGCTGCAGCGCATCCGCAGCGGCGGCCTGAGCCGCAGCACCCCGGTGATGGCGATGAGCATGGAAACCCAGCCGGGCGCGGCCGTCGCCTTCGCCGTGGCCGACGTGTTGTGCAAGCCGCTCAGCCGCGCGGCCGTGGCGGCGGCGCTGGCACCGTTCCGAAACCCCGGCACCCTGCCGACCAATGTGCTGGTCATCGACGACGACCCGGCGGTGCTGGCCTGGCTGCACAGCACCCTGGCCGGCCTGGGCATCGCCGCCGTTTGCGTGCAAGACGGCCGGGCCGCGCTGCGCGACATCGACCAGCACCGGCCCGACGCCATCCTGCTGGACCTGATGATGCCCGGCCACGACGGCTTCGCCGTGCTGGACGCACTGCGCCAGCTGCCCGCCTGGTGCCACACGCCGGTCTTCATCTGCACCAGCCTGGTTTTGTCTGACGCGGAATACGCCTGCCTGACGCGCTCGGCGCGGGTCATCCACGACCAGGGCGGCGGGCGGTTGGACGGCAGCGGCCTGGCGCCCAGGGCGGCCAGCAGCCCCGGGTGACGGTGAGCCTGCTGGTCGCTGCCTGGGGCCGCCTGGGGCTGCATGAAGCCGTAGGTTCGATGCGGCCCTGCGCTCGATGGGCGGGTGTGGCGCGAAACCTGCTGGCACCGGGCATGAACCCATCTGCCCAACACCACGCCGCACCGTCCTGGAGGCGCCTGCAGGCCGTCGCCGCCTTGCTCGCCAGCCTGTCCGCAGCGGCGTCGGCCGCCCCGGCGGCCCCGGCCACGCCACCGCCCGAGGGCCCGCGCGTCAGCCCGGCCGTTCGCGCGCTGCACGACAGCCTGCTGACGCTGGACACCCACCTCGACACCCCAGCCAACCTGCCGCTGGCCGGTTGGGAAATCACCCGCCGCCACGACGTGCGGCGCGACGGCAGCCAGGTGGACGTGCCGCGCATGGTCGAAGGCGGCCTGGACGGCGGCTTCTGGGCCATCTACACGCCGCAAGGCCCGCGCACGCCCGAAGGCGAACGCGCCGCGCGTGATGCCGCGCTGGCGCGGGCCGTGGCCATCCGCGAGATGGTTGCGGCGCACCCGCAGCAGTTCGGTCTGGCGCTGACCGCCGACGACGCCGCACGCATCGCCGCGCAGAAGAAGCGCATCGTCTTCATGAGCATCGAGAACAGCTACCCGCTGGAAGCCGACCTGAGCCTGCTGGCCACCTTCCACAAGCTGGGCGTGCGCCTGGCCGGGCCGGTACATTTCGCCAACAACGAACTGGCCGATTCGGCCACCGACCCCAAAGGCGGCGAGTGGAAGGGCCTGAGCGAGAAGGGCCGCGCCTTCGTGGCCGAGGCCAATCGCCTGGGCATCGTGCTGGACGCCTCGCACGCGTCTGACGAGGTGCTGGACCAGATGATCGCGCTGTCGAAGACGCCGGTGCTGCTGTCGCACTCAGGGCTGAAGGCGGTGTTCGACCACCCGCGCAACATAGCCGATGACCTGCTGAAGAAGCTGGCCGCCAGTGGGGGCGTCATCCAGATCAATTTCCTGTCGGGCTACCTGATCGCCACGCCCCGCATCGCCGAACGCCAAGCCGCGCTGGAAGCCTTGAACAAGCGCTTGCGCAAGCCCAACCCGACACTGGCGGACCGCGAGGCGATGGCGGCCGGGCGGGCCGACATCGACAAGCAGTGGCCACTGCCGCGCGCCAGTTTCGAAGACGGCTGCGCGCATTTGCTGCACGCCATCCAGGTGGCTGGCATCGATCACGTCGGCATCGGCGCCGACTTCGACGGCGGTGGCGGCGTGACCGGCTTCGAAGACGCCCGCGACTACCCCAAGATCACCGCCCGCCTGCTGCAGGCCGGCTACAGCCGCGACGACATCCAGAAGGTCTGGAGCGGCAATGTGCTGCGCGTGCTGCGCGCGGCCGAAGCCGCCGCGACGCGCTGACCGTCAGATGGCCTTGAAGCCGCCTTTGACCCTGTCGGTCAGCGGGTCGTGGCCCAGCGGCGGAAAGACCACAGTGGCCGGCGGCGCGGCCTGCTCGGGCACGGCGGCCAGCAGGTGTTCGATCAGCGCCAGCCGGCCGCGCCGCTGGTCGTTGAAATCGACCAGCGTCCAGGGCGCGCGCTCACTGTGCGTGGCCTTCAGCATCACGTCGCGGGCGTGGCCGTAGTCGGCGTATTTCTCGCGCGCCTGCACGTCGATGGGCGACAGCTTCCAGCGCTTCAGCGGGTCGGCCAGCCGTTCGGCGAAGCGCTCTTCCTGCTGCGCCTGGTCCACCGTCAGCCAGTACTTGAACAACAGCACGCCGTCGTCCACCAGCAGGCGCTCGAAGGCCGGCGCCTGCTTCAGGAAGGCCGCCACCTGGTCTTCGGTGCAAAAGCCCATCACCCGTTCGACGCCGGCGCGGTTGTACCAACTGCGGTCGAACAGCGCGATCTCGCCGGCCGGCGGCAGGTGCGGCACATAGCGCTGGAAATACCACTGCGTGCGTTCGCGGTCGCTGGGTTTGTCCAGCGCCACCACGTGGCACTGGCGGGGGTTCAGCGTCTCGGCAATGGCTGCAATCACGCCGCCCTTGCCAGCCGTGTCGCGGCCCTCGACCACCACCACCAGGCGCTTGCCCGTCTGCTGCAGCCAGCGCGCCATCTCGTTCAGGCGCAGTTGCAGCGGTTCCAGCTTTTCCAGGTATTCGCCCTTGCCCAGGCGGCCGTTGCCGTCACCGGGCTTGGCCGGCTTCTTCGACTTGTTCTTGTCTTTATCCTGCTTCTTGCTCATGGCCGACCCCTGTTTGCGACGGGCTGAAAAGACAAAACCCGCCGGATGTTGCCACCGGGCGGGTTTGCGTTCTGTGCGCTGAGACCGGGCGCTGAACTTACTTGCGGCGCAGCTTCTGGATCGCGGCCAGTTGCGCGGCCATCGCAGCGAATTCGCCTTGCGCTGCGGCCAGGTCGATGTCGCTCTTGGCGTTCTTCATCGCCTCGGCGGCCTGCTTCTTGGCTTCCGTGGCCTTGGCCTCGTCGAGGTCCTTGCCGCGGATGGCGGTGTCGGCCAGCACGGTGACCGTGCCCGGCTGCACTTCCAGGATGCCGCCGGCGACGAAGATGAATTCCTCGCTGCCATCCAGCTTTTCGATGCGCACCGCGCCCGGCTTGATGCGCGTGATCAGCGGCGTGTGGCGCGGCAGGATGCCGAGTTCACCGTTCTCGCCGGGCAGGGCCACGAACTTGGCCTCGCCGGAAAAGATCAGGGCTTCGGCGGAAACCACATCGACGTGCAGGGTTGCCATTGCGAATCCTTAGTTGATCTTCTTGGCCTTTTCGAAGGCCTCGTCGATGGTGCCGACCATGTAGAAGGCCTGCTCGGGCAGCGCGTCGCATTCGCCGGCCACGATCATCTTGAAACCGCGGATGGTTTCCTTCAGCGGCACGTACTTGCCCGGGCTGCCGGTGAACACTTCGGCCACGTGGAAAGGCTGGC
>JANPHI010000254.1:0-1622 GCA_031424355.1 Betaproteobacteria bacterium | reverse complement strand
GAAGTGGTGGGCCGCAGCAAGGAGCTGATCATTTCGGGCGGCGAGAACATCCACCCGGCGGAGATCGAGAACCTCGTCGCGCAGCACCCGGCGGTGCTGGAATGCGCCGTTGCGGGCGTGCCCGACGCGCGCTGGGGCGAGGTGCCGGTTCTGGCCGTCGTGCCGCGCCCGGGGCAGGTGGTGGACCCGGCCGCGCTGTTGGCCACGCTGGAAGGCCATCTGGCCCGCTTCAAGCACCCGCGCCGCGTGGTGCTGCTGCCGGCCTTGCCGAAGACGGCGCTGGGCAAGGTGCAGCGGGCCGCGCTGGCGCGGCTGCTGGCTGACGCCTAGTTCAGCGTGTTCGGCCGACTCGGCTCGGCCGGCGCGGGCGCGGTGGCGGGCGCCAGATTCCAGTCGGCTTCGGCCAGCGCCTGCTCGATCAAACGCGTCAGCGCGGTGGACATGTCGTCCGACAGCTGCAGCTTCAGGTTGCGGCCGCCGGTCTCGTGCAATTCCAGTGTCAGGCCGACGTTTTGCGGGCCGGCACTGAGCTTGAAACCGGCGGCCAGCAGCGGCTCGGGCCCCAGCGGCAGGGCGGCCGCTTGTTGCGCGAAGGGCTGGTCGAAATTGGCCGTCGGCAAAGGCCTTTCGCGGGCCGCCTGGGCCAGCATCTCGCGCGCCTCGGGCACCACGGTGGCGTTGGGCATCAGCTGTGCAATGCCGGCGCGGGTGACCAGTTCCTGCATCGGCGGCCACAGGTGGCGCAGCAGGCGGCGGGTCAGCCAGATGCCGAACAGCTCGCCGCCAAAGGTGCGCAATTGCCACAGCAGCCGGTCGGCAGCCGGGTCGAAACGCATCTGCATCTGGTGGATGTTCACGTGGCCATTCTAGGGAGCACCGCCCACAAGCCGGGTTCGCGCCGGCTCGCCGCTTGAAATTGCCGCCGGCTGCCTCATGTCCCTACCCATACGGAGGACATCGCCATGCGTTTCGACAAACTCACCACCGCTTTCCAGCAGGCCCTGCAAGACGCCCAGAGCGCCGCAGTGGCCCGCGACAACCCCTATGTGGAACCGGCCCACCTGCTGGCCGCCATGCTGGCCCAGCCGGACGGCCCCAAGGCCCTGCTGGACCGCGCCGGCGCCAACAGCGCGGCACTGACCGTGGCCATGGAAACGGCCATCCGCAACCTGCCCACGGTGCAGGGCGGCGGCCAGCCGGTGCAGCCCGGGCGCGACCTGGTGAACCTGCTGCAGACGGCCGACAAGGAAGCCAGCAAGCGCGGCGACCAGTTCATTGCCAGCGAGATGTTCCTGCTGGCCCTGGCCGACAGCAAAAGCGACATCGGCGGCGTGGTGCGCGGCCATGGACTGACGCGCAAATCGCTGGAAGCGGCGGTGCTGGCCGTGCGCGGTGGCGCCAGCGTGGACAACGCCGACGCCGAAGGCCAGCGCGAGGCGCTGAAGAAGTACACGCTGGACCTGACCGATCGCGCCCGCCAGGGCAAGCTCGACCCGGTGATCGGCCGCGACGACGAGATCCGCCGCGCCATCCAGGTGCTGCAGCGGCGCAGCAAGAACAACCCGGTGCTGATCGGCGAGCCGGGCGTCGGCAAGACCGCCATCGTCGAAGGCCTGGCGCAG
>JANPHI010000253.1:0-3975 GCA_031424355.1 Betaproteobacteria bacterium | reverse complement strand
GCCCAAGGCTAGAATCGCGGCCGCCTGCAGCAGATTGCTCAGGCAACGGAAGGGTGGATGAGCGGCTTAAGTCGCACGCCTGGAAAGCGTGTGGGGGTTAACAGCCCCCCGCGGGTTCGAATCCCGCCCCTTCCGCCAGACACAAGCGCCACCTTCGCCCTAGACCCCGTGCCCTCACGTCGCGCCACCCGCAGTGGCCGGTCTGCGAACCTCCACACCGGCCTGGGTCCCGCCTTGAGCGTCTGACCCGGGCGTCACCAGGATCACTCCACATGGGCGCGCAATGGAAGGCCAAGCACAAAGACCTGGCCTCGAATGCCAAGGGTCGCCTCTTCGGCAAGCTGGCCAAGGACATCATGATTGCCGCGCGGCACGGCGCCGACCCAGCGGCCAATTCCAAACTGCGGCTGGTGGTCGAGCAGGCCCGCAAGGTGTCCATGCCCAAGGAAACGCTGGACCGGGCCATCAAGAAGGGCGCCGGCCTGACGGGTGAGACGGTGCACTTCGAGCACGCCCTGTACGAAGGTTTTGCGCCGCACCGCGTGCCGGTGATGGTGGAAGTCCTGACCGACAACCTGAACCGCGCGGCGTCTGAAATGCGCGTGCTGTTCCGCAAGGGCCAACTCGGTACCTCGGGCTCGGTGTCCTGGGACTTCGCCCACGTCGGCCTGATCGAAGCCGAGCCGGCTGTGGCCGGCGCCGACGCCGAACTGGCCGCCATCGAGGCCGGCGCGCAGGACTTCGAAGCCGCCGACGAAGACGGCGTGACCGTCTTCCTGACCGACCCGACCGATCTCGACCTGGTCAGCCGGGCCCTGCCGGCCCAGGGCTACACGGTGTTGTCGGCCCGGCTGGGCTACAAGCCCAAAAATCCGGTCAAGCCGGACAGCCTCAGCGCCGAGCAGCTCGAAGAAGTGGAAACCTTCCTGGCCGCGCTGGATGCCAACGAAGACGTGCAGCACGTCTACGCCGGCTTGCAGGGCTGAAACCCGCCACGCCCTGCCCGCCCAACCCCTACAGCCGAACCCACGCGAACCGACCATGACCGTAGCCCCCGAGCGTCCGCCGCTGCCGGACCATCTGTCCGCCGATCCGCGCAGCCCCCACCACGTGGCCGCCGTCTTCGAGCACGAAATCGGCATCCGCTTCAACGACAAGCAGCGTTACGACGTCGACGAGTACTGCCTCAGCGAAGGCTGGGTCAAGGTGCCGGCCGGCAAGGCGATGGACCGCCGCGGCCGGCCGCTGACGGTCAAGCTCAAGGGCAAGGTGGAAGCCTTCTACCTCTGAGGCTTCAGTCGACGGCCGTGCCGCCGGCGCGGCCAGCGCGCAAGCGCTCGTAAAGCTGCGCGTACTGGCGCGCCGGGCCGCCCCACGAAAGCTCCCGGCCCATCGCCGTCTGGACCATGCCGCCCCAGGCGGCCGGCTGGGCTTTCAGCGCGATGGCGCGGCGCACGCAACGGTCCAGCGCAGCGGGCGTGGCCGCATCGAAACAGAAGCCGGTGGCCGTGCCGTCGGCCAAGGCAGCGGGCGTCGCATCGACAACCGTGTCGGCCAGGCCGCCCACCCGCCGCACGATGGGCAAAGTGCCATAGCGCAGCCCGTACATCTGGGTCAGGCCGCAGGGCTCGAAGCGCGAAGGCACGGCGATGGCGTCAGCGCCCGCGATGAGCCGGTGCGCACGGGCTTCGTCGTAGCCGATGTGCACGTGCACGCGCCCCGGGTGCGCCTGTTGCGCCATGCGGAAGGCGGCTTCCAGCGCTGCGTCGCCGGTGCCTTGCAAAGCCAGTTGCAGCCCCGCCTGCAGCAGGTCGCCCAGGCAGGCCAGCAGCAGGTCCAGGCCCTTTTGTGACGTGAGCCGGCTGACCAGGGTCAGCAGCAGCGCGCGCTCGTCGATCTCCAGGCCCAGTTCGGCCTGCAGTGCGCGCCGGCAAGCCAGCTTGCCGGCCAGGCGTTCGGCGTCGTAGCAGCTGGCAATGGCCGCATCGGTGGCCGGGTTCCAGATCGCTTCGTCGATGCCGTTCAGGATGCCGCTGACTTCACCGCCGCGGCTGCGGATGGCGCCGTCCAGGCCGCAGCCGAATTCGTGGGTGGCGATCTCGCGCGCATACGTGGGGCTGACGGTGCTGACATGGTGGGCGAACTGCAGCCCGGCCTTCATGAAACTGAGCTGGCCGTGGTATTCCAGGCCCGCCGGCGACATCAGGCGCGACGAGGTGCCCAGCAAGGGCCAGTCGTGCATCGAGAACAAGCCCTGGAAGGCCAGGTTGTGCACCGTGAAAACAGTGGCCGCGCGCGTGGGCGTGTGCTCGGCGATGTAGGCGCAGGCCATGGCGGCGTGCCAGTCGTGGGCGTGGACGATGTCGGGCGCCCATTGCGGGTCGGCATCTTCGGCGGCCAGGTGGGCCGCGATCCAGCCCAGCAGGGCGAAGCGCTGCAGGTTGTCGGGCCATTCCTCGCCTTGGTCGTCCTGGTAGGGGCTGCCGCCCCGGCGGTACAGGTAAGGCGCGTCGATCAGGTAGACCGGCAGCTTGCTGCCCGGCATGCGGCCCAGCAGCAGGCGCACGCGCAGCGCGCCGAAGCAGGAACCGATGTCAATGACCGTGCGCGCGCCCTGCACCGCTTCCATCATGGCTGGCAGCCCGGGCAGCAGCAGGCGCACATCGGCGCCGGCTTCAGCCTGCGCCACCGGCAAGGCGGCCAGCACATCGGCCAGCCCGCCCGTCTTGACCAGCGGAAAGACTTCCGCGGCCACATGCAAGACCTTCATCTGCCGCGCCCTTTCAGCGGGTCTGCTGCAGCTTGCGCAGCATGTCGCGCGTGACCAGCGTGATGCCCGATTCGGTGCGGTAGAAGCGTTCGGCATCGGCCACCGGGTCTTCGCCGATCACCAGGTGGTCGGGAATCAGGCAGTCGCGGTCCACCACCACCCGCGTCAGGCGGGCATGCCGACCCACCTGCACGCCGGGCAGCAGCACGCTCCAGCTGACCGTCGAATAGGAATGCACGCGCACCTCGGAGAACAGCACCGTGCGGAACACCGCGCCGCTGACGATGCAGCCGCCCGAGACCAGCGACTCGATGGCCGCGCCGCGCCGGTCGGGCTGGTTGTGCACGAACTTGGCCGGCGGCAGCTGCTGCTGGTAAGTCCAGATCGGCCAGTTGGTGTCGTACAGGTTCAGCAGCGGGTCCGTCGCCGTCAGGTCCATGTTGGCGTCCCAGTAGGCGTCGATGGTGCCGACGTCGCGCCAGTACGGCGGCATGCCGGGCTTGCCACCCACGCAGCTGAGCTCGAAGGGGTGGGCCACGGCCAGGCCGGCCTTGACGATCTTGGGGATGATGTCCTTGCCGAAATCGTGGCTGGAGTTCGGGTCGAGCATGTCGCGCTCCAGCTCGCGGTACAGGAAGCGCGCGTTGAAGATGTAGATGCCCATGCTGGCCAGCGTGCGCCCAGGCTTGCCGGGGATGGTGGGCGGCTCGGGCGGCTTTTCGACGAAGTCCAGGATGCGGCGCTCTTCGTCTATGGCCATCACGCCGAAGGCCTTGGCCTCTTCGCTGTCGACCTCGATGCAGCCCACCGTGCATTCGCTGCCGAACTGGCGGTGCAGGGCCACGTGGTCAGCCAGCATCAGCGCGTAGTTCTGCTTGTAGATGTGGTCGCCGGCCAGCACCACCACGTAGTCGGCGCGGTAGGCGGCCAGGATGTCCTGGTTCTGGTAGACGGCGTCGGCGGTGCCACGGTACCAACTCTCTTCGTCCACGCGCTGTTGCGCGGGCAGCAGGTCGACGAACTCGTTCATCTCGCTTTTCAGGAAAGCCCAGCCGCGCTGCAGGTGGCGCAGCAGGCTGTGGCTCTTGTACTGGGTGATGACGCCGATGCGGCGTATGCCCGAATTCATGCAGTTCGACAGCGCGAAGTCGACGATGCGGAATTTGCCGCCAAAGTAGACCGCCGGCTTGGCCCGCGTATCGGTC
>JANPHI010000252.1:0-9874 GCA_031424355.1 Betaproteobacteria bacterium | reverse complement strand
CGGGCCTTGGGGTACATGCTGCTGAGCGCGACGCCGGCCGAAGAACCGAACCAGATCATCGAACCGCCGAAGCCCACCGCGTAGGCCAGGAAGCCCCAGTCGTAGCCGCCCTGCTTCAACGCCAGTTCGGTCAGCGGGATGTTGTCGAAGACGGCCGACACGAAGCCCAGGCCCAGCGCGGTTTGCCACGAAGCGGCCGGCAGGTGTTCCACCGGCATCATCGACGCGCACAGCACCAGCGACAGCAGGAAAAGCGCGCCTTTCGCGGCGGCAGGCAGCACCGCCCAGGTGGGCCGGCGCAGGGCGGCGCTGACCGCTATGGCCAACCACACCGCCGCACCCAGGAAGGGGAAAGCGTCGGCCTGGTCGCTGAAACGCGTGTTGATCAACACGTTGACGACGATGGCCGCCACCAGGATGAAGAGGACGATGCCCACGCGCGTCCAGTCGACCCGTGCGGTGGGGTCGGCGTCCCTCTGGATCGGCGAATACGCCTGCTGCTGCAGCGCCGCCGGGATGCCGCAGAGCACCAGGGCCAGGCCGGCGGCGATGTAGGCCTCGAGCACCTCGAACGGGTGCACGCCGGCAATCCACATCATCGTGGTGGTGGTGTCGCCGACCACGCTGCCGGCGCCGCCGGCGTTCGAGGCCGCGACGATGGCCGCGAGGTAGCCGACGTGCACGCGCCCTTTGAACACCGTGTGCGCCACCGCGCCGCCGATCATGGCCGCGGCGATGTTGTCCAGGAAGCTGCTGATCACGAAGACCAGCACCAGCAGCGCGAAGCAGCCCTTCCAGTCGTCAGGCAGGAAGCGCGGCAGGATGGCCGGCACTTCGCTTTTCTCGAACAAATCGGCCAGCAGCGCAAAGCCCAGCAGCAGCAGCAGCAGGTTGCTCAGGATCACCCATTCATGACCCAGGTGGCCCGCAAAGCCCGCCAACCCGGCGCCGGCCTTGAAGGGCGACAACACGATCTTGTACAGCGCGATGAAGACGGCGCCGCCGATGGCGATGCGCAGCGTGTGGGCATGGAAGAGCGCCACGCCCGCCAGCACCGCCGCGAAGAAGATGAACTCCAGCGGCACGGGGCCGAGGTGCGGGCCCATCGCCGCTGCGCCGGTCACGACGCTATTCATGGAATTGCGTGAAGGCCGCCACCGGTTCGCGCTCGGTCACCAGTCGGTTGGCCACAGCCGCAGGGTCGGCGTGGCCCAGCGACATGCCGCAGACCAGCATCTCGTCCGCCCCCAGGTTCAGGTGGCGCCCGATGATGCGGTGGAACTGCGTGAAGGCGGCCTGCGGGCAGGTGTCCAGCCCGCGCGCGCGGGCGGCCACCATCACGCTTTGCAGGAACATGCCGTAGTCCAGCCAGCTACCTTGCTGCATCACGCTGTCGATGGTGAACATCAGGCCCACCGGTGCGTCGAAGAAGCTGTAGTTGCGCGCATGCTGGGCATGCATCGCGGCCTTGTCGGTCTTGGCGATGCCGAGCAGGCTGTACAGGTCCCAGCCCACCTTGCGGCGGCGGTCGATGTAGGGGCTGCGCCATTCGGTCGGGTAGTAGGCGTAGGGCTCGGTGTGCTGGGCGCGTTCGACCGGGTCGTCGAAGGCGGCGAGGACGTCGCGGGTCAGCGACTCTTTGGCCGTGCCGGTCAGCACGTGCACCTTCCACGGCTGGGTGTTGGTGCCCGACGGCGAGCGCGCGGCGACCGCCAGGATCTGCTCGATCACCTCACGCGGCACGGGCGTGGGCAAGAAGGCGCGCAGCGAACGGCGGCTGGCGATGGCGTCATCGACGGCTGCGATGGAGGCGGGAGTGGGTGTCATGCGGTCGGGGTTTCAAACAAGCAGGTTCAAGGGCGCAGCAGCGGTGTCAGCACCGCCCGCAGCGCGTCAGGCACGGGCACCGGACGGCGGCTGGCGCGGTCCACGTAAACGTGCACGAAGGAACCGACAGCGGCCGACAAGGGCGCGTCGTCGGCGAACAGCCCCAGTTCGTAACGCACGCTGGAGCTACCCAGGCGGGCCACGCGGATGCCGGCGTGCACGGTCTGCGGGAAGGCCAGGCTGTCGAAGTAGTGGCACTGCGTCTGCACCACCAGGCCGATGACCGCCCCAGCGTGGATATCCAGCGCCCCACTCTCGATCAGGTAGCGGTTCACGGCGGTGTCGAAGAAGCTGTAGTGCACGACGTTGTTGACGTGGCCGTAGACGTCGTTGTCCATCCAGCGCGTGGTGATGGCCTGGAAATGCGCGTAGTGCTCGCGCGGCTGCGGCTGGGGGCGCTCGTTCACGGCGGTCGTCATGCCCGGCATTCTTTCATCGACCGGGTGCTGTTTCTGGCGCCCAGGCCTGCCACGCGCGTACCGCTTCGGCCAGCGTCTGGCGGTGCACGGCCACCGTGGTGGCGATGTCGCGGCCGTAGCCGCCGGCCATCGAAACCGCCACCGGGATGCGGCGCGCCGCCAGCGCCGCAAACACGCGCCGGTCGCGCTCGGCCAGGCCGGCGCTGCTGACCTTCAGGCGGCCCAGGCGGTCGCCCTCGTGCGGGTCGGCGCCGGCCACGTAGAAGGCCAGGCCGGGCGGGCCGTCGGTGTGGCGGGCCCAGGCCTGCGCCAGCGCGGCGTCCAGCGCGGCCAGGTAGGCGGCGTCTTCGCAGCCGTCGGGCAGTTCGACGTCGAGGTCGCTGGCTTCTTTGCGGAAGGGAAAATTGCGCGCGCCGTGCAAGGACAGCGTGAACACCGTCGGGTCGTCGGCAAAGATGGCCGCCGTGCCGTTGCCCTGGTGCACGTCCAGGTCGATCACGATGACGCGCAACAGTTGCCGACGGTGGCGATGCCATTCGGCCTGCATCAGTCGCGCCGTCACGGCCACGTCGTTGAAGACGCAGTAGCCCGATCCCTTGTGCGCCTGGGCGTGGTGGGTGCCACCGGCCAGGTTGGCGGCCACGCCCTCGCCGGCGAACAAGGCGCAGCGGGCCGCCGCGATGGTGGCGCCCACCGATCGCCGGGCCCGTTGCACCATCCGTTCCGACCACGGGAAACCGATCTCGCGCTGCTGCGCCGCCGAGGTGGTGCCTTCGGCCACCGCGCTGATCCAGGCCGGGTCGTGGGCCAGCGCCAGTTCGCCGTCGCTGGCCGGCGGGGCCTCGGCCACGCGCACCGCCGGCAGCGTGGCCGCCACCGCTTCGCGCAGCAGGCTGTACTTGGTCATCGGGAAACTGTGGCCCGGCGGCAGGGCCAGCACGTAGGCGTCGGAGTGAAAGGCTTGCACGGCGCGGATTCTAGGAAGCCACCCCTAGAATGTTGCAGCGCAGCAAAAAAGGCTTGCAAGCGCGCGCCGGACCGCTATAGTTCAGTCCATGTTGCAGCGCAGCAAAGTTGTTCAGGTAGCGCGGCAATGGTTTCAGTCCTCAACTTTTTACGGAGATACACCATGACCACCACGTTCACCAATGAGCAATTCCTCGCCGCCCAGAAGGCCAGCCTGGAAACCCTGTTCGGCCTGACCGCCAAGGCCTTCGAAGGCGTCGAGAAGTTGGTCGAGCTGAACCTGCAAGTCGCCAAGACCTCGCTGGCCGAAGTTGCCGAATCGACCCAGGCCGCCCTGTCGGTCAAGGACGCACAAGAATTCATGAGCCTGCAAGCCGGCATGCTGCAGCCCGCCGCCGAAAAGGCCGCTGCCTACAGCCGTCACCTGTACGACATCGTCGCCGGCACGGGCGCTGAAGTCACCAAGGCTGCCGAAGCCACCCTGGCCGACAGCCAGAAGAAGGTGCTGGCCCTGGTCGACACCGCCGTCAAGAACGCCCCCGCCGGCAGCGAAAGCGCCGTGGCGCTGGTGAAGTCGGCCGTCGCCGCCGCCAACAACGCCTACGAAAGCGTGCAGAAGGCTGCCAAGCAAGCCAGCGAAACCGCTGAAGCCAACTTCACGGCCATGACCAACACGGCCGTCAAGGCCGCCGGTTCGGCTGCCAAGGGCAAGAAGGCCGCCTGAATCCGCCAGGGCGCTGGGCTGAGCGAAAAAAGCTGCATTCAGACTGAACTTTTCTGAAGCAGCCCGCTCTACCCAGGGCCTGAGAGCCCCACTCTCGGGTCTCTCGTGTGGAAAGCAAGTCATTGAGCCCGGTGCTGTGCACCGGGCTCTTTTCTTTGTGCGCCGCGTTTTGTGCGCCGTCGGTGCGCGGTGCGCCTCAGCGCATCATCGACGTGATCTTGGCCCGCAAGTCGGGCAGCAGACGCAGCGCCACCTCGCGCCCGGCCTGTATCGCCTTCAGCCGCGCCGCGAAGTCGGCGCTGGACACGCCCACCAAGCTGGGACGCAGCAGGAAGTCGGCGTCGCGCAGTTCGAACTGGTTGATGCTTTTCCCCATGATGGCGAAGGTCTGCAGCAGCAGTTTCATCATGTCGGTGGTGGCGTTGCCGTCGGGCGGCGCCGAGATGTCCACCGCGATGACCATCTCCGCCCCCATCTGGCGCGCAAAGCGCACCGGCACGGGCGACACCAGCCCGCCGTCGACATATTCCCGCGTGCCGATGCGCACCGGCTGGAAGACGGCCGGCACCGCGCTGCTGGCGCGCACCGCAGCGCCGGTGTCGCCGCGCTGAAACAGGATGGCCGTGCCGTGGTCCAGGTCGGTGGCGACGAGGCCCAGCGGCAGCTTCATCTGCTCGATGCTGCGGTTGCCGGTCTGCTCGCGCACGTAGCGCGCCAGCGCCTCGCCGCGGATCAGCCCGCGCGCCGGGAAGGACCAGTCGGTGATGGCGCCTTCGTCCATGGTCTGCGCGGTGGCGGCCATCTCAGTGCCGGTCTTGCCCGAGGCGTACATCGCCGCCACCAGGCTGCCGGCGGACGTGCCCACCACCAGATCGGGCTTGATGCCGGCCTCTTCCAGCACCTGGATCACGCCGATGTGCGCGAAGCCGCGCGCCGCGCCGCCGCCCAGCGCCAGACCGATGCGCGGCAGGCGCAGCACCATCGGTTCGACCGGCGGCGGCAGCGGGCTTGGCGGCGGCTGCACGACCACAGGCGGGCTCTGGCAGGCGCTGAGCGCCGCGACGAGGAAGGCTCCCGAGAGCCCTTGGCACAGCAGACGGCGTTTCATCATGCGATTGTAGGGATGGGCGCCCTGACGCGGCCGTCTTCATATATTCGAATCAGACTAAGCAATCAACGAGTCTGTAGTTTGAAACTATATGGACTTTGCCTACAGTCGCCGCTTCGCCGGGTGTTTACCCTGCAACCTCACACGGACACCACCCCTCACCCATGGATTGGATCGCGATCGCGAGTGGCTTCGGCATCGGCGCCATCGTCGGCATGACCGGCGTGGGCGGCGGTTCGCTGATGACGCCGCTGTTGATCAGCGTGTTCAAGCTGAACCCGGCCGTGGCCATCGGCACCGACCTGTGGTTCGCGGCCCTGACCAAGAGCGGCGGCGCCTGGGCCCACCACCGCCACGGCCAGGTGGACTACCGCGTCACCGGCCTGCTGCTGGCCGGCAGCATCCCGGCCTCGCTGGCCACCATCGCACTGATGCACTTCACCGGCATCACCAAAGGCTGGGCCAGCGCGCTGACGTTTTCGCTGGGCATTGCGCTGCTGCTGACGGCCGTCACGGTGGCCTACCGCCAAAGCTGGCACGCCGTGGGCTTGAAGCTGGAACGCTGGCTGCCCGCCACCCGCCAGGCCCAGCTGACGGTGCTGGCCGGCGCCATCCTGGGTGTGCTGGTCTCGCTCAGCTCCATCGGCGCTGGCGCTTTGGGCGCGACCATGATCCTGCTGCTCTACCCGCGCATGGCCACCAACCGGCTGGTCGGCACCGACATCGCCCACGCCGTGCCGCTGACGCTGGTGGCCGGCATCGGCCACGCCAGCCTGGGCCATGTGGAATGGCTGCTGCTGGGCTCGCTGCTGATCGGCTCGCTGCCGGGCATCTGGCTGGGCGCGCAACTCACCCGCAGCTTGCCCGAAAAGCTGATCCGTGCCTTGCTCTGCCTGTCGCTGGTGGGTGCCGGTCTCAAGGTCATTCACTGAATTCCTGGTTCGCCAGCACTCCATCACATCCACGCGAAAACACGATGTACGCCTACACCGATTTCGACCGCCAATTCATCCGCGCCCGCGCCGCGCAATTCCGTGACCAGCTGCAACGGCATCTCGCCGGCGAACTGGGCGGTGAAGAATTCAAACCACTGCGCCTGCAGAACGGCTGGTACGTGCAACGCCACGCGCCCATGCTGCGCGTGGCCGTGCCCTACGGCGAACTGAACAGCCGGCAGCTGCGCCAGCTGGCGCACATCGCCCGCGAACACGATCTGCAGGACGCCGGCCAGCCGACCGAGCGCGGTGGCTTCGGTCACTTCACGACGCGCCAGAACCTGCAGTTCAACTGGATCCCGCTGGACCAGGCCGCCGACGTGATGGACCTGCTGGCCGACGTGGACATGCACGGCATCCAGACCAGCGGCAACTGCATCCGCAACATCACCAGCGACGCGCTGGCCGGCATCGCGCCCGACGAAGAGGTGGACCCGCGCCCCTACTGCGAAATCCTGCGCCAGTGGAGCACGCTGCACCCCGAATTCGCCTTCCTGCCGCGCAAGTTCAAGCTGGCCGTCACCGGCGCCCGCGAAGACCGCGCCGCCACCGACTGGCACGACATCGGCCTGAAGCTGCACCGCAATGCAGCGGGCGAAGTCGGCTTTCGCGTGGCCGTGGGCGGCGGCATGGGGCGCACGCCGGTCATCGCCACGCTGTTCCGCAGCTTCGTGCCCTGGCAGGAAATCCTCGTCTACATCGAGGCCGTGGTCCGCGTCTACAACCTCTACGGCCGGCGCGACAACGCCTACAAGGCGCGCATCAAGATCCTGGTCAAGGCCGAGGGCCAGAAGTTCGTCGATGCGGTGAATGCCGAGTTCGAAAACCTGCGCGCCGACGGCGTCACCACGCTGATCACGCAAGCCGAACTGGACCGCGTGTCGGCCAGCTTCGCCGACCCGGTGATCGCCCCCGGCGACGCCACCAAGCCGGCCGGCGAGGCGCTGCCCGCCTACACCCGTTGGCTGGAACGCAATGTGTTGGCGCACCGCCTGCCCGGCCTGCGCGCGGTCACGCTGTCGCTGAAGCGCCCCGGACTGCCGCCCGGTGATGTCACGGCCGACCAGATGGACGCCGCCGCCGCGCTGGCCGAGCGCTACAGCCAGGGCGAGATGCGCGTGACGCACGACCAGAACCTGCTGCTGCCCTGGGTGCGTGAAAGCGACCTGCGCGCGCTGTGGCTGGACGCCCGCGAAGACGGCTTCGCCACGCCCAACATCGGTCTGCTGACCGACATGATCGCCTGCCCCGGCGGCGATTTGTGCGCGCTGGCGAACGCCCGCTCCATCCCCATCGCCGCGGCCATCACCGAGCGTTTCGACGACCTGGACGAACTGCACGACATCGGCGATATCGACCTGCACATCAGCGGCTGCATCAACAGCTGCGGCCACCACCACAGCGGCCACATCGGCGTGCTGGGCGTGGACAAAGACGGCCGCGAGTGGTACCAGATTTCAGTGGCCGGGTCGGACGGCAGCACGCTCAGCGGCGCGCCGCTGGCCGGCAAGGTCATCGGTCCGTCTTTCGCGGCCGACGAAGTGCCTGACGTCATCGAGGCCGTGATCGGCACCTACCTGCGCGAACGCGAGGCCGGTGAACGCTTCATCGACACCTCGCGCCGCCTGGGCCCGCTGCCCTTCCGCCACGCGGCCGATGCCGTGCGCCGCAGCACCGCCACCGTGGCCTGAACCGGGAGCCCCGCATGCAATTCATCGATAGCCAGGCCGCGCTGCCCGAAGGCGCGCTGCTGCTCGACAACCACGCCGACGTGCTGCTGCGCGCCGACGAGATCCAGCGCCACGCCGTGGTGGTGCTGCAGTTCCCGAAATGGACCGACGGGCGTGCCTACTCGCAGGCCGTGCTGCTGCGCGCCCGGCTGCGCTACACCGGCGAAATCCGCGCCACCGGCGAGGTGCTGGCCGACATGCTGCCGCTGCTGCGCCGCTGCGGTTTCGACGCCGTTCAGATGCGCGCCGACCAGAAGCTGGAAACCGCCCAGCGCGCCTTGGGCTACTTCGACAACCACTATCAGACCGTGCCGCCCGAGCGCGCGACGGCCCTGTCGAACCCCGGCAGTGTCAGCAACACCCGCAACATCCACGAGGCCACGCCGTGAGCACCGCCATAGCCCTTTATGCCCGTGCCAAGCCCGGCTACCAAGACCGTGTTGCCTCGGCCGTGGCCGTGTTGAAGGCCGCCGCTGCGGCCCACTCGGGCCGCGTCGTGCTGACCACCAGCCTGGGCGTCGAAGACATGGTGCTGGCCGACCTGATTGCGCGCCACGACTTGCCCATCGCACTGGCCACGCTGGAAACCGGCCGTCTGCACGCCGAGACGCTGGCGCTGATCCCGCGCCTGGAACAGCGCTACGGCCTGCACGTGGAACGCTGGTTGCCGCAAGCCGAGCAGACCGTGCAGTTCGTGCGCGACCACGGCGAGCTGGCCATGCGGCAGAGCATCGATTTGCGCAAGGCCTGCTGCGCGCTGCGCAAGCTGGAACCACTGGCGCGTTTGCTGCAAGGCCGCACGGCCTGGGTGACGGGCTTGCGCCGCGAGCAATCGGGCGCGCGCGCCGACGTGTCCTTCGAAGCCATCGACGACAACGGCCGCACCAAATACAGCCCGCTGGCCGACTGGAGCCAGGCCGACGTCTGGCACCATGTTCAGGCGAACGAAGTGCCCTACAACCCGCTGCACGATGCCTTCTTCCCCAGCATCGGCTGCGAGCCTTGCACCCGCGCCGTGGCGATGGGTGAAGACTTCCGCGCCGGCCGCTGGTGGTGGGAAAACGAAGACGCCAAGGAATGCGGGCTGCACGCCAGCCCCAGCGAACCCCAGAAAGCCAACGCATGAACGCCCCGACCACCATAGCCCGCCTGTTGCCCGGCCTGGACCACGCCCACCTGGACGGTCTGGAAGAAGAAGCCATCTTCATCCTGCGTGAAGTCGCGGCCACCTTCGAACGCCCGGCCCTGTTGTTCAGCGGCGGCAAAGACTCTTGCGTCGTGCTGCGCCTGGCCGAGAAGGCCTTCAAGAACCACGTCAGCGGCCAGACCTTCAGCGGCCAGCTGCCCTTCCCGCTGCTGCACGTGGACACCGGCCACAACTTCCCCGAGGTCATCGAATTCCGCGACCGCCGCGTCGCCGAGATGGGTGAACGCCTGGTCGTCGGCAGCGTCGAAGACAGCATCCGGCGCGGCACCGTGCGCCTGGCCCACGAGATGGAGAGCCGCAATGGCCACCAGACCGTGGCGCTGCTGGAAGCCATCGAGGAAAACCGCTACGACTGCCTGATCGGCGGCGCGCGGCGCGACGAGGAAAAGGCGCGCGCCAAAGAGCGCATCTTCAGCCACCGCGACAGCTTCGGCCAGTGGCAGCCGAAGGAACAGCGCCCGGAACTGTGGACGCTGTTCAACACCCGCATCCACCCCGGCGAACACTTCCGCGCCTTCCCCATCAGCAACTGGACGGAGCTGGACGTGTGGCTCTACCTGGCGCGCGAAGGCATCCCCCTGCCCGGCCTGTACTACAGCCATGACCGCGAGGTGGTGCGCCGCAAGGGCCTGCTGGTGCCGGTGACGCCGGTGACGCCGCCGCAAGCCGGCGAGACTATCGAAACCGTGCCGGTGCGCTTTCGCACCGTGGGCGACATGACCTGCACCTGCCCGGTGGAAAGCGACGCGCTGACCGCCGTGGACATCGTGGCCGAAACGCTGACCGTGACGGTCAGCGAACGCGGCGCCACGCGCATGGACGACCGCAGTTCCGAAGC
>JANPHI010000251.1:0-4135 GCA_031424355.1 Betaproteobacteria bacterium | reverse complement strand
CTGCCCGCGATGCAGCCCCGCGCCGCCTCCAGCAAGGCTTCCCGCCGCGCGGGCAACAGCGGCGCACCCGCCGCGAACCACATCGTGGCCAGCACGGTGTGGCCGGCCCAGCCCAGCGGGCCGTGCAGCAGTGGGGTGTCGTCGGCCGCGATGCGCGCACGTTCCAGCCAGACGCCCGGCACTTCCAGGTGCTGGCGGTACCAGCCGGCCGCGAAAGGTTGATCGGCCGCCGGCAGGCCCAGCACCAGCACGTCCCAGCCCATCATCTCGGCACCCGGCGCCAGTTCGGCACGCAGACGGTTTTCAGCACGGCAGCCGCTGTAGACGATGGTCTCCATCGGCAGCCATTCCAGCCGGGCGCCTTCGGCCAGTTGCAGGCGCGTCTGCTGCAGCGCCTGCGCGCCTTCACTGCGGTAGAAGCGCGTGGCGCCGGGCGTGGTGATCAGTGCGTGGGCGCCGGGCTGCAGCGTGGCTTCGATGTGCAGTTCATCACCGCCCACCACCCCGCCCGGTGGGTGCACCAGCACGTGGTGGCAGATGCCCGGGCCTTCCGGGTACAGCGGCTGCAGCACGCGCAGCGGGCCTTCGTGGCGGTCGTGCGCCACGGTGCGGGGCGGGCTGTTGTCTGCGCCTGCGCCTGTGCTGCGGTAGCTCAGCGTCAGGTGGCCGCGCCAGCCGGTGCCTGCCCCGTCAGTCAAGTTCAGGCGCTGACTTTCGAAGCCAGCGGGAAGCTGGCTGGACTGCGGATCGAAGCCACCGACAGGTCGATGTCCAATTGCGGCCAGTAAAGGTGGTCGGGCGTGGGCCGTTCGACTGCCGAAAGTTGCTCGATGGTGGCGCGCTTGAACCAGGGGAAATCGGCGTAAGACACAGCCAATTCTTCATCGCCCAGAAGCACCCAGAAGCAGTGCGGCGAGACGTTGGTGATTTCAACTGTCGAAGTGGCGATGCCAGGCATCTTGATTTCCTTCAGGTGTGCCCCAACCACGGCTTGTGCTTGACGAATCTGCAGCGGAGAAAGACCGACATTCACCGCCAAGTGTACCGACGGGGTCAGCCAGAACTTGGCCTCGCCGTCCGGGTGCGCCACGTGCACATGGATGCGGGCTTCTTCCCGTGAAAAGAAGAACAGTCGGAACTGGCCATCACGGGCAATGGTGGGTGCCATAGGTCGGCGCCGTCAGCCGTTCGCCTGCCAGAACCCGAGGTGCAAAGCCGCAATCTCGGCTTCCACTTCCGGCACCGGCCCGGTCACCTGCATCGCCTTCTGCCCGGCGGCGAACACGTTGCGGCAGGGCAGGTTCAGCGTGGGGTTCTCGGCGTGGTTGCCGGTCAGCGCCAGCAGGCATTCTTCACTCATGCCATACAGCAGGCCACCGATGTTGGCCCAGTACTGGGTGGCCGCGCACATGGCGCAGGGCTCGACGGTGGTAACCAGGGTGCAGCCCCACAGCGTGGCCGCGTCGAAGCGGTGTGCGGCCACGCGGGCCAGCACGGCTTCGGCGTGGTTGACGGTGTCGACATTGCCGTGTTCCAGCAGCACGGTTTCGCCGTCGGCCGCCACCAGGATGGCGCCGAAGGGGTGACGGCCCTTGGCCATCGTTTCGCGGGCGACTTCGTTGGCGCGGCGCAGGTGTTTGAGTTTTTGCTGGTCGGTCATGGGCGCCGCTTCAGTCCCAGGGATTCAGCAACTTGACGCCCATGGGCTGGAAGTCGGCGACATTGCGGGTGACGACTTGCAGGCCATGAACCAAGGCGGTGGCCGCGATCAGCGCGTCGAGTTCGGGGCGCGGGTCGGGCACGTGAAGCTGGGCGCAGCGCAGGGCAACGGTTGCGTCGACGGACAGGATACGGCCCGCAAAACTCGGCAAGACCCGGGTGTCGATCCAACTGCGGAGGATTGCTGCTTGAGCTTTGTCGCGGCGTGACACAGACAGCACGCCGAGTTCGATTTCCAGCAGCGTGATGGCCGACAGGTACTGGTCCGCAACTGCGACGGAATCAGCCCATGCTCTGACGCGAGCGTCCATCTTGTCCTGACGACGCATTTCAGACAGTACGTTCGTGTCCAGCAAGTAAGTCATCCCAGGTCCAGCACACGCATCGGCGACTTGCTACGGGGCGGGATGTTGAGCTCGATGTCTTCAGTGCCAGGCATGGCGAGCGCCTCGAGCAGACTCGGGCCTTGCCCCAACAGCTTGCGGTAAGCGTCGTGCCGCAACAGCACATAGGCCGGCTCACCCCGGTCGGTGATGACCACAGGCCCGGCCTCAGCGGCACGTTTGGCGCCGCTGACGTCCTGGTTGAACTCGCGGCTGGAGATGGTGGTGATGGACATGGGTGCCTCCCGAGGTCAGGAACAACCTTGAGTCTACGATCCTACATCGCCCTCACTCCCCGTGCGTGCCCCGGTGCGCCCACCCCGTCGTGCGCTTTTCCACCCAGCTGAACAGCTCGTACATGGCCATGGCCATGGCGCCGATGGTGACCAGGCCGGCGAAGGCCAGTGGCATGCGCTGCTGGCTGCCGGCGGTTTGCATCAGGTAGCCGATACCGCTGTCACCGGCCGTCATTTCAGCCAGCACGGTGCCGACGAAAGCCAGCGTGATGGCGATCTTCAAACTGCCGTAGAAGTAAGGCATGGAGCGCGGCAGGCCGACCTTCACCAGCACGTCCCAGCGCTTGGCGCCCAGCACGCGCAGCACGTCTTCCAGTTCGGGTTCCAGCGTGGCCAGGCCGGTGGCGATGTTCACGGTGATGGGGAAGAAGCTGATCAGGAAGGCCGTCAGGATGCCCGGCCCCAGGCCGATGCCGAACCACACCACCAGGATGGGCACCACGGCCGCCTTGGGCACCGCGTTGAAACCCACCAGCAACGGGTAGAGCGCCGCATAGGCCGCGCGGCTGCTGCCGACCAGGAAGCCCAGCAGCACGCCCACCACGATGGCCAGCGCAAAGCCCAGCATGGTGACCCAGAAGGTCTTCCACGCGGCTTCCAGCAGCGGGCCGCTGAATTCGGTGAACTGCGTGGCAATCTGCCAGGGGCTGGGGAAGATGAAGTCGGGGATCTTGAACAGCACCACCACCATCTGCCACAGCAACAGAATCGCCAGCAGCAGGATGAAGGGCGACCAGCGTTCGAAGGTTTTTGACTTCATGAAAGGCTTGGGGGCGGCGCTCATGACGACACCGCCACGCCGGTTTTGCCCATGGTGTTGCGGACGGCGCCGATGTGGCCGCGCAGCTCGTGGACGATGTCGGTGAACTGCGGCGTGTAGGTCACTTCCAGGTCGCGCGGGCGCGGCAGTTCGATGTGGCGCTTGACGACGAAACGGCCCGGGCTTCGGCTCATCACGTACACCGTGTCGGCCAGGAAGACGCTTTCGCGCAGGTCGTGGGTGACCAGGATGACGTTGAACTTCTGCGCCGCCTGCAGGTCGCGCAGCGTGCACCAGAGTTCTTCGCGGGTGAAGGCGTCCAGCGCGCCGAAAGGTTCGTCCAGCAGCAGCATCTGCGGTTCGTGCACCAGGGCGCGGCAGATGCTGGCGCGCTGCTGCATGCCGCCGGAAAGCTGCCACGGGAACTTGTCTTCGTAGCCGCCCAGGCCCACGCTTTTCAGCAGGTCGCGCGCCTTGGCTTCGTATTCCTTGCGCTTGCTCTTGAAATGCGTGCGGTAGGGCTCGACGATTTCCAGCGGCAGCAGCACGTTGTCGATGGTGGTGCGCCAGGGCAGCAGGCTGGGCGCCTGGAAGGCCATGCCGCTGATCTTCAGCGGGCCGGTGACGGGCGCGCCGCCGATGTGGATGCTGCCCTTGCTGGGCATCTTCAGCCCGGTGGTGAGCTTCATGAAGGTGCTCTTGCCACAGCCGCTGGGGCCCACGATGGCGATGAATTCGCCTTTTTCCACCTGCAGGGAAATGTCTTCCACCGCAAAGTGCCCTTGGGCCATCAGGTCGTCGTTGTAGGCGAGCCAGACATTGCGGAAGTCGACAAAGGCGGTCATGGTCGTGGTGGAGGCTTCGGTGGAGGGGCGGGAGGAAGGGCTGGGCGTTCGGGTGGTTCAGGCGGCGGAACCAAGCGCTGGATCAGCGCCTTGAAGGTCTGTTGGTAGAGATCGGGCGCTTCGCTTTGCAAC
>JANPHI010000250.1:0-19237 GCA_031424355.1 Betaproteobacteria bacterium | reverse complement strand
ATGACCTACGCCGAGGCGATGTTCAAGTACGGCAGCGACAAGCCCGACCTGCGCGTCAAGCTGCAGCTGACCGAGCTGACCGAGGTGATGAAGACTGTGGATTTCAAGGTCTTCAGCGGCCCGGCCAACGACAAGGGCGGCCGCGTGGCCGCGCTGCGCGTGCCGGGTGGCGGCGAGATGAGCCGCGGCGAGATCGACGCCTACACCGAGTTCGTCAAGATCTACGGCGCCAAGGGTCTGGCCTGGATCAAGGTCAACGACGCCGGCAAGGGCCGTGACGGCCTGCAAAGCCCGGTCGTGAAGAACCTGCATGACGCGGCGATTGCCGAAATCATCGCCCGCACCGGCGCGCGCAACGGCGACCTGATCTTCTTCGGCGCCGACAAGGCCAAGGTCGTCAACGACGCCATCGGCGCGCTGCGCCTGAAGATCGGCCACAGCGAATTCGGCCGCAACCATGGCCTGTTCGAAGACAAGTGGGCGCCGCTGTGGGTCGTCGATTTCCCGATGTTCGAATACGACGACGACGCCAAGCGCTGGAACGCCGTGCACCACCCCTTCACGGCGCCGAAGGACGGCCACGACGAGCTGATGAAGACCGACCCGGGTGCGTGCATCGCCAAGGCCTACGACATGGTGCTGAACGGCTGGGAAATCGGCGGCGGCTCGGTGCGCATCCACCGCGCCGAGGTGCAGGCCCGCGTTTTCGAAGCGCTGAACATCACGCCCGAAGAGCAGAAGGTGAAGTTCGGCTTCCTGCTCGACGCGCTGCAGTACGGTGCTCCGCCGCATGGCGGCCTGGCCTTCGGCCTGGACCGCATCGCCACGCTGATGACCGGCGCCGAAAGCATCCGCGACGTGATCGCCTTCCCCAAGACCCAGCGCGCGCAATGCCTGCTGACCGGGGCGCCGAGCTTCGTCGATGAAGCGCAGCTGCGCGAGTTGCACATCCGCCTGCGCAACACCACGGCAGCGGCTTGATTGGCCGTTTTAGCTAAAATGGCTGGGTTCTGAACAGGAGCCCGGCCATGGACGTCACCGCCACCGAAGCCAAGAACCGACTCGGGCACATGCTCGATCACGCCCAGCGTGAGCCCGTTTTCATCGAGAAGTCGGGCCGCCGCCATGGCGTGCTGTTGTCGGCGGCGCACTACGACGCGCTGCTTGCTGCGGCCGATGCCGCCGGCGCGTCCCAGCGCCCTCGAAGCGACCCGGGCCGCGCGTTCTACGAACGCCACCAGGTCTGGATCGACGAGATGAACGCCGAAGTCGCGCAGCGTGGCTTGTGGAATGACGGCCTGCGGGTGTGGTGAGGCGGCCGTGGCGCAGTTCGATGTCTACGTGAACCCCAACCCCGCGTCGCGGGACCTGGTGCCCTACGTGGTGGATGTGCAGAGTCGCTTGCTGAGCGCGGCCGCCACGCGCCTGATGGTGCCGCTGCGCAGGCTGTCCGCCGCGCACGCCGACTTGCCGCGCCGTCTGGTGCCGCAAGTCCGGGTGCGCAACGAATCCTTCGTGCTGTACGCCCACCAGGCTGCCCCCGTCGAGGCCCGCTTGCTGAAGAAATCCGTCGTCTCGCTGGCCGGGCAGTCGGCCGACATCGTTGGCGCCATCGACGCCGTCATCAGTGGTGTCTGAGCCGTTCCCCGTGGTGGCGGCCCGACCGCCCAAAATCCCCGTCTCCGTGCTGGTGGTCATCCACACCCCGGCGCTGGAGGTGCTGCTGATCGAACGCGCCGACAGCCCCGGTTCCTGGCAAAGCGTCACCGGTTCGCTGGACGCCATCGACGAAGCGCTGGACGCCACGGCGCGGCGCGAGGTGCTGGAAGAAACCGGCATCGCCGACGGCCTGTTGACCGACTGGCAGCAGGCCAACGACTACGAGATCTACGAGAAGTGGCGCCACCGTTACGCGCCCGGCGTGTTGCGCAACACCGAACACGTTTTCGGCCTGTGCCTGCCCGCGCCGCGCCCGGTGGTGCTGAGCCCGCGTGAACACCTGGCTTGGCGCTGGCTGCCGTGGCAGGACGCGGCAGCGCTGTGCTTTTCGCCCAGCAACAAGGCGGCCATCCTGCAGCTGCCCGACCGGGTCGGCACGCCCACCCTGCGCGGGGCGGCGCCGTGAACGCGCTGAACACGCTGCAGTCCTCGCTGATGCCGCCGCGCAGCAGCGGCAGCGAGGTGCTGCGCGTGGCCACTTACAACATCCACAAGGGCGTGCGCGGCTTGGGTCCGCGCAAGCGGCTGGAAATCCACAACCTGGGCGCGGCGGTCGCATCCTTCGAAGCCGACCTGGTCTTCCTGCAGGAAGTGCGGCTCTTCCACACCCACGAGGCGCGGCGCTTCGACCGCACCAGCTTCGGCTGGCCGGCGCAGGGGCAGGCCGAATTCCTGGCGCCCAAGGGCTATGAATCGGCCTACCGGACCAACGCCGTCACGCGCGGTGGCGAGCACGGCAACGCCTTGCTGTCGCGCTGGCCGATGGGCGACATCAACCACCACGACGTCAGCGACCACCGCTTCGAGCAGCGCGGCCTGCTGCATGTGCCGGTGCACTGGAACGGCCTGACGGTGCATGCCGTCGTTGTGCATTTCGGCCTCGTCCACAGCAGCCGGGTTCGGCAGGTGGAAAGGCTGGCGCGCTTCATCGAAGGCGAAGTGCCGCGCGGCGAGATGCTGGTGGTGGCCGGCGACTTCAACGACTGGGGCGAACGGCTGGATGGCGCCATGGCCGAACTGGGCGTGACGCGCGCCGTGGACCCGCGCGCCCGGCGTGCCGACTGCGTGACCTTCCCGTCACTGGCGCCGGTCTTCGCGCTGGACCGCTTCTACCTGCGCGGCCTGGCCTGCAGTAACACGGCGGTGCCGCGGGGCGCCACCTGGGCGCGCATGTCCGACCACCTGCCGCTGGTGGCTGAACTGCGGCCCGCCTGAGGCCATGGCCCTCGACGCCGACAGCCTGCGCAATTGGGCCACGGTGCCCGCGCCGCGCTTCGTCGGCGGTAACCGGGTGGACCTGCTGCAGGGCGGCGACGAACTCTTCCCGCGCATGGTGCAGGCCATCGAAGCCGCGCAGCGCGAGGTCTGGCTGGCCACCTACATCTTCCACGACGACCCGGCGGCCCAGAGCGTGGCCGATGCGCTGAAGCAAGCCGCCGCGCGCGGCCTGGCGGTGCACCTGGTGGTGGACGGTTTCGGCTCCATCGCCACGCTGCCGGCCGTGCGCCGCCTGTTCGCCGGCAGCGCGGTGCAGCTGGAAGTCTTCCGGCCGCTCGACCGCTGGTACGCCTGGCTGCAGCCGGGGCAGTTGCGCCGCCTGCACCAGAAGCTGTGCGTGTGCGACGAGGCCGTGGCTTTCGTCGGCGGCATCAACCTCATCGACGACCGGCACGACATCAACCAGGGCTGGGGTGACGCGCCCCGTCTCGACTTTGCCGTGGCCCTCACCGGCCCGCTGGCGCAGGCCGTGCACGCCACCGTGCGCGCCATGTGGGCGCGGGCCCACCTGTGGCGCGGCTGGCGTGAAGAGGTGCGGGCCCTGGCCCGCAGCCGCCGCCCGGTGAAGCAGGCGATGGAGCTGGTGCGCGAACTGCGCGGCAACCCCGCCGGCGAGGCGGCCCGGGCCGCTGCGCCGCCCGATCTGCAGCCGGTGCGCGCCGCCTTCCTGGTGCGCGACAACGTGCGCCAGCGCCGCACCATCGAGCGCAGCTACGTCGAGGCCATCCGCCACGCCAAGACGCGCATCGACCTGGCGGTGCCCTATTTCTACCCCGGCCGCAGCTTCCGCCGGGCCCTGCGCGCGGCCGCGCAGCGCGGCGTGTGCGTGCGCCTGTTGATGCAGGGCAAGTTCGACTACCGCATCGCCGCGCTGGCCGCCCGCGCGATGTACGACGACCTGCGCGACCACGGCGTGCGCATCTTCGAGTACATGCCCGCGCCCCTGCACGCCAAGGTGGCCCTGGTGGACAGCGACTGGGCCACGGTGGGCAGTTCCAACATCGACCCGCTGTCGCTGCTGCTGAACCTGGAAGCCAATGTGGTGGTGCGTGACGCTGCCTTCGCCGCCGTGCTGGCCGAACGTTTCGAAGCCGTCTTCGCGGTGTCCAGCGAAATCACCGGTGCCCCGCAGCGCACCGGCTGGCGGCGCTGGCTGCACGCCGGACTGGTGGCCTGGCTGGCCACCGTTTACCTGCGCGTGGCCGGCATCACCGGAAGGTATTGAAGGGGCCGGTCGGTCAGCGGTTACGCTCAACCCATGGCCCGCAAACCCCTCGCTGTGCAACCCCTCGCCCTGAACCTCGCGCTGCAGGGCGGCGGTTCGCACGGGGCCTTCACCTGGGGCGTGCTGGACCGCCTGCTCGACGACCCGACGCTGACCTTCGCCGGGGCCTCGGGCGCCAGCGCCGGTGCGCTGAATGCCGCCGTGCTGGCCACCGGCCTGGCCGAAGGCGGGCGGGCGGGCGCACAGGCCGCCTTGCGCGCCTTCTGGATGGACGTGGCCGCGCAAAGCGCCTGCTTCGGCCGCTGGCCACACCTGCCGGGTGTGGGTCTGGCCGGCTACAACCTTGACAACAACCCCTACTTCGCCCTCAGCAACCTCTTCCTGCGCGCCTTCAGCCCCTACCAGTTCAACCCGCTGGGCGACAACCCGCTGCGCGCCGTGCTGCTGCGCCACGTCAAGCTGCACGCGCTGCGCGAAGGCGAACTGAAGCTCTTCATCACCGCCACCGCCGTGCGCACCGGGCAGCCGCGCGTCTTCCGCCGGGCCGACCTCAGCATCGACGCCTTGCTGGCCTCGGCCTGCCTGCCGCAGATGTTCCGCGCGGTCGAGATCGACGGTGAACCGTTCTGGGACGGCGGCTACAGCGGCAACCCCGCCATCTGGCCGCTGACCTACAACACCGCCGCGCTCGACGTGGTGCTGGTCAAGATCAACCCGCTGGTGCGGCCCGATTTGCCGAACACGCCCGAAGAGATCGCCGACCGCGTCAACGAGATCACCTTCAACGCCGGCTTGATCAGCGAAATGCGCGCCATCAACTTCGTGCAGCGCCTGATCGAGGAAGGCCGCGTCGACACCGGCGAGTACAAGAACCTGCGCCTGCACATGGTGGCCGACGACGCCGGCCTGGCGCCGCTGCACGCCAGCAGCAAGCTCAACACCAGCGTTGAATTCCTCGAAGCCCTGCACGCGCTGGGCCGTGCGGCGGCCGACCGTTTCCTGCTGGAACACCGCGCCGACCTGGGCCGGCGCTCGACGCTGGATGTGCGCAAGACCTTCCTGCAAGCGCCAGCCGCCTGAACGCCCGGGCCACCGCGATGAACGCGCCCGCCGGCGACCTGATCACCCAGCGCCCCGAGGGCCTGTACTGCCCGCCGGGCGACTTCTATATCGACCCCTGGCGGCCGGTACCACGCGCCGTCATCACCCACGCCCACGCCGACCACGCGCGGCGCGGCCACGGCGCCTACCTGGCCACCGCCATCAGCGCCGGCGTGCTGCGCGCGCGCCTGGGCGACATCACGCTGCAGGGCCTGGCCTACGGCGAGACGGTCCGGCTCAATGGTGTGACGATCAGCCTGCACCCCGCCGGCCACGTGCTGGGTTCGGCGCAGGTGCGCGTCGAACACGGCGGGCGCGTCTGGGTGGCATCGGGCGACTATTTCGTCAGCGGCCACACCAACGACCACAACACCACCTGCGCGCCCTTCGAGCCGGTGCGCTGCGACTGCTTCATCACCGAAAGCACCTTCGGCCTGCCCATCTACCGCTGGGCGCCGCAGACCAGCGTGATGGCCGACATCAACGCCTGGTGGCAAGCCAACGCCGACGCCGGCCGGGCCAGCCTGCTGCTGGGCTACAGCTTCGGCAAGGCGCAGCGTTTGCTGGCTGGGGTGGACGCCGGCATCGGGCCGATCTTCGTGCACGGCGCCGTCGAACCGCTGAACGAGGCCTACCGCGCCGCCGGCGTGACCTTGCCCGCCACCCACAAGCTGGACGCCCGCGACAAGGCGCAAGACCTGCGCCGCGCGCTGGTCGTGGCGCCGCCTTCGGTGCAGGGCAGCGCCTGGGCGCGCAAGCTGGGCGACTGCAGCGACGCCTTTGCCAGCGGCTGGATGCAGCTGCGCGGTGCCCGCCGGCGGCACGGCGTGGACCGCGGCTTCGTGCTGTCCGACCACGCCGACTGGCCGGGCCTGCAGCGCGCCATTGCGGCCACGGGCGCCGAGCGCGTCATCGTCACCCACGGCTATGAAGCGGTGATGGTGCGCTGGCTGGCCGACCAGGGCCTGCAGGCCGGCAGCTTCAGCACCGAATACGGGGCGCAGGACGAAGAAGCGCTGGCCGCCCCGGCGCCGGCCGACAGCGCGCTGCCGGTGCTGCCACACTTGGCCTAGGATATTTATTCCACGGCTGCTGCTTGCGGCAGACCGTCGGGCATGCGTTGGGAGTCAGCGGTATGGGCCAGTTCGATTGGGTGTGGGGCAGCTTGCGCAGGCGCACGCTGCAGGTGGGGGGGCTGGTGGCGCTGGTGGCGCTGGGGGCCATGGCCGGCACGGCAGGCGCCGTAGAGCCAGCCAAGCCCGGCAGCAAGACCGACCCGGTGAAAGCGGCGGCCAAGGCCCCTGCCGCCAAGGGCAAGCCCGCAGGCGCGGCCCGCCCGGCGGTGGCGGGCTGGCCGCGCCTGGCCGGCGCCGACTTCGCAGCCTGCGGGCGCGAGATCCGCCTGTTTCGCGGCTACATCCACGCGCTGCGCGATGCCGACCTGCGCGAGGCCTGCAAAGGCGGCGGGCAGGCAACCGAGACCTGCACCGACGCCAAACGCCTGGCCGATGCCGACAAGGCCGGCACCGACGTGGACTGGTACCTGCGCGGCAACAGCAGCTGCGAAGGCACGCGCTACCCCTGCTGGGGCGACGGCGTGGTCAACAGCAGCCCCGAAACCGATGAAGACCGCCAGACCTGGCTGGCCGTGCAAACCGACAGCGCGGCGGTGCGCTACGAACTGGCCAAGCTGAAGGCCGCGCCGGCGCGGCTGGAAGCCGGGCAAGACCTGCCCGACGACACCTTCGGCCCCGTGGATGCCGCCGTGCGGGCCTGCCTGGCCAAGAGCTGGCTGGCCAAGCACCGGGCGCAGAACAAGACCAGCCCGGGCGTGGCGCAGCCGGCGACGGCGGCGAATGCGGATGCGGAAGCGAATGCGGCGAACGCGGCCAACGCTGCGAATGCCGCCAATGCAGCTAATGCCGCCAATGCAGCGAATGCAGCGAACGCCGCGAACGCCGCCAATGCCGCGAACGCCGCCAATGCGGCGGTGCCCGTTGGCGCCATCCCTGCCGCTAAGGGCGCAGCGGTGGCACTGGCCGTGGCCGTGCCCGTGGCTGTGGCCGTTGCGCAGGCCGCGCCGGCGGCGGCTGGCCCCGCCGTGGTCAAAGTGCCGGCGGCTGCAACCGCGCCCGTGCCCGTGCCCGTGCCCGCACCTGCAGCTGCACCTGTGGTCGTGACAGCGCCGCCCGTGCCGGTGCCTGCACCCGCCCCCGCGCCCGTCGCCGCGCCAGTGCCCCCGCCGCCGGTGCCCGTGCCCGCGCCCGTGGCCGTTGAAGCACCGCTGCCGCCCATGACCGGCCTGCAGTGCCAGGCCGAGATCCTGAAGATCCACCGGGACGCCCGCGCCGCCGTGCAGGCCGTGCCCAACCCTGTGGCGGTGCGCGCGGTGAATGCCGAAATGGCGCGGCGCCAGAAGGCGCTGTTCGCCACGCGTTGCGCGGCGCAGGCCGACGCCGCCGAATACGTCGCCGCCGCCGACCGCCTGCTGGCCGCCAACGCTGCGCAGGCCGCCCAGGCCGCCGCGCCGGCCACGCCGGTGGGCGCGCTGGGCGCTGCGGTGCCGGTGGGCGACGTGCCGGTGGGTGCCATGGTGGCCACCTCGGCCGCACCGGCCAATGAATGCTTGCGCGTGCTGGAAACCGGCCTGTACGGCGGCTTCATCAACAAGTGCGCCTACAAGGTCAACGTGGCCTATTGCGTGTCCAACCCGAAGAAGGGCGGCTGGACCGACAGCGACACCTTCCGCTGCCTGTCGCCCACCAACACCAAGCCCAGCAACGTCTACATCAGCCTGTCGGCCAGCAAGACCGAAGTGCAGCACACCCTGGGCGGCGACGCCGTGCTGTGGCTGGCCTGCAAAGACCCCGCCGTGCCCTACCAGACCCGCTTCGACGCCGGGCGGATGCTGGGCACGTGCAAAGACCGCTGAAGACCGGCCGCAGCGCGCGGCGGGCCTGACCGGCCATGCAGCTGTTCGCCCGCCTGTACCAGGACCTGGACGCCAGCACCGCCACCAGCGACAAGGTGGCCGCGCTGGTGCGCTACTTCGCGCAGGCCCCCGCCGCCGACGCCGCCTGGGCCGCCTACTTCCTGGCCGGCGGCAAGCCGCGCCAGGTGGTGCCCACGGCGGTGCTGCGCGCCACCGCCTGCCGCATCGCGGCCGTGGACGACTGGCTGTTCGAAGCCTGCTACCAGGCGGTGGGCGACCTGGCCGAAACGCTGTCGCTCGTGCTGCCGCCCGGCACGCGCCACAGCGAAGCCGGCCTGGCGGTGTGGTTGGAAGAACGCCTGCTGCCGCTGCGCGGTCTGCCCGAAGCCGAACAGCAGGTGCACATCGAAGCCGCCTTCGATGAGTTGGACACCGCCGGCCGCTTCCTGCTGGTGAAGCTGATCGGCGGCGGCTGGCGCGTGGGCGTCAGCAAGCTGCTGGTGCAGCGCGCGCTGGCCGAACACGCCGGGCTGGACCCCAAGCTGATGGCCCAGCGCCTGGTCGGCTGGACCGATGCCAAGGCCACGCCCAGCGCCGCGCGCTTTGCCGCGCTGGTGGCCCCGGTGGACAGCAGCGCACCGGGCACCGACGCCGCGCCCTCGGGCCTGCCTTACCCCTTCTTCCTGGCCCATGCCCTGCAGGCCGAGCCCGCCACTTTCGACAGCGCGCTGGGGCCGCCGTGTGACTGGCTCATCGAGTGGAAGTACGACGGCATCCGCGCCCAGGTCGTCAAGCGCGCCGGGCAGGTGTGGGTCTGGTCGCGCGGCGAAGAACTCATCACCGACCGCTTCCCCGAAGTCGTCGCGCTGGCCGCGCACTGGCCCGACGGCACGGTGGTCGACGGTGAATTGCTGGCCTGGCTGGACGGCAGCGCCGCGCCCGCCACCTTCAACCTGCTGCAGCAGCGCCTGGGCCGCAAGACGGTGCCCAAGAAACTGCTGGCCGACGCCCCGGTGCGCCTGCTGGCCTACGACCTGCTGGAGCAAGGCGGGCACGACCTGCGCGAACAGCCGCAACACCAGCGCCGCGCCGCGCTGGAGGCTTTTGCAGACGCACACGCGCTGCGCCTGTCGCCCGAAGTGCAGGCCGCCGACTGGCCCGCGCTGGCCGCACTGCGCGGGCAGTCGCGCGCGCGCGGCGTGGAAGGCTTCATGCTCAAGCACCGCCAGGCGCGCTACGGCAGCGGCCGCACCAAGGCCGACGGCACCTGGTGGAAGTGGAAGATAGCCCCGCTGACCGCCGACGCCGTGCTGGTCTACGCCCAAGCCGGCCACGGCCGCCGCGCCAGCGTCTACACCGACTACACCTTCGCGGTGTGGAGCCGCCCGCCGGCCGATGCCGCTGAAGCGCAGGCCGTCATCGAGGCCATCGCGCGCAAGGAAGCGGCGCCGCCGCGCGACAGCGGCGCGCTGCAATTGCTGCCCTTCGCGAAAGCCTATTCCGGCCTGACCGACGCCGAATTCGCCGCCGTGGACAAGGTCATCCGCGCCACCACGCTGGAAAAGTTCGGCCCGGTGCGCAGCGTCAAACCCAGCCTGGTTTTCGAGATCGCCTTCGAAGGCATCAACGCCAGCCCGCGCCACAAGAGCGGCATCGCCGTGCGCTTCCCGCGCATGCTGCGCGTGCGGCACGACAAGCCGCTGCATGAGGCTGACACGCTGGCGATGTTGCAGGCGCTGGCGCTTTCGGGCGGCGGCGATACTGTCTGAAGCAACCCATCACACAGCCTTCCGAAACGACCCATCCCCATGCTCACCGGTGAACTTCGCAGCCAGATCGACGCCATCTGGAACAGCTTCTGGTCCGGCGGCATCAGCAACCCCATGGAGGTGCTGGAACAGATCACCTACCTGCTGTTCATGCGCCGCCTGGACGAGCTGCACACGCGCGAGGAAAACAAGGCCATGCGCGTGGGCAAGCCCATCGAAAACCGTGTTTTCCCGCCCGGCGTGGACGAGCAGGGCCGCGACTTCATCGACCTGCGCTGGTCCCGCTTCAAGAGCCTGGAACCGCGCGAGATGTACGCCCGCGTGGCTGACCGCGTCTTCCCCTTCCTGCGCAGCCTGGGTGGTGAAGCCGGGGCCGACGGGCAGGGCGGCAGCTATGCCGTGCACATGGCCAACGCGCGTTTCACCATCCCCACGCCGGCGCTGCTGGCCAAGGTGGTGGACCTGCTGGACGCGGTGCCGATGGAAGACCGCGACACCAAGGGCGACCTCTACGAATACATGCTGGGCAAGATCGCCAGCGCCGGCCAGAACGGCCAGTTCCGCACGCCGCGCCACATCATTCGCCTGATGGTGGAACTGACGCAGCCCACCGCGCGCGACGTCATCTGCGACCCGGCCGCCGGCACCTGCGGCTTCCTGGTGGCGGCGGGCGAATACCTGCGCGAACGCCACCCGGAAATCCTGCGTGACGCGGCCAGCCGCCAGCACTTCCACCACGGCATGTTCCACGGCTACGACTTCGACCACACCATGCTGCGCATCGGCAGCATGAACATGGCGCTGCACGGGGTGGAAGGGCCGCAGGTGCGCTACCGCGACAGCCTGTCGCAAGACCACTTGGCCGATGCCGAGGCCTACACGCTGATCCTGGCCAACCCGCCTTTTGCGGGCAGCCTGGACTACGAAAGTACGGCCAAGGACTTGCAGGCCATCGTCAAGACCAAGAAGACGGAACTGCTGTTCATGGCCTTGTTCCTGCGGCTGCTGAAGCCCGGCGGCCGGGCGGCGGTGGTGGTGCCGGATGGCGTGCTGTTCGGCAGCAGCAAGGCGCACCAGTCCTTGCGCAAGCTGCTGGTGGAAGGCCACAAGCTGGACGCCGTGGTGTCCTTGCCCGGCGGCGTGTTCAAGCCCTACGCGGGGGTGAGCACGGCCATCCTGTTCTTCACGAAGACAGACAGCGGCGGCACGGACGATGTTTGGTTCTACGACTTGCAGGCGGATGGCTGGAGCCTGGACGACAAGCGGGCGCCTTTGCTGTCTGCCGAGTTGCTGGGGTCGACGCCGGAACGGGCGTTGACGGATGCCGAGCATGCGAAGAACAACCTGCCTGATGTGCTGGCGCGGTGGGCGCAGCGGTCGGGCTCTGAACGCGAACGGCCGCGAACGGCGCAGAGCTTTTGCGTGCCCCGGGCAGAGATCGAAGGCAATGGGTATGACTTGAGTTTGAACCGCTACAAGGCGGTGGTGCACGAGGTGGTGGCGCACCGGGCGCCGTCTGAAATATTGGCTGAGTTGGAGAAGCTGGAGGCTGAGATTCAGCGGGGGATGAGGGAGTTGGCGGGGATGGTGGCGTGAACGCAGTTCCCATTGCGTCGTTGGTTCGGCCCGTCGCAACTTGGAACCCGATTGCCAAGGCCCCAGACGATGAAATCCAATACATCGACATTGGTGCCGTGGACAACGTTGGGAAATGCATTGCCGCACCGCAAACAGTTTTGGGTCGCGATGCGCCAAGCCGTGCGCGCCAGCTTGTTTCGGTAGGCGACGTCTTGGTTTCCACCGTTCGGCCCGGACTGAATGCCGTGGCACATGTGACGGCAGAGTTCGATGGCGCTACTGCATCGACAGGCTTTTGCGTGCTGCGGCCTGAGCCGACGAAGCTATTTCCGAGTTACCTTTTCAGTTGGGTCAAATCGCCTGATTTCGTTTCGGAAATGGCTCGGCGCGCGACTGGTGCCAGCTACCCTGCTGTGTCCGACGGCATCGTTGGCGAATCGAAGATTCCGCTGCCGCCGCTGACCGAACAACGCCGCATCGCCGAAATCCTGGACCGCGCCGAGACCCTGCGCGCCCAGCGGCGGCAGGCGCTGGCGCAGTTGGATTTTTTGGCGGATGCGATCTTTCTGGAGATGTTTGGCGACCCCGTTCAGAACAGCAAGCGCTGGCCCAACCCATCTTTGGGTGGAGCCCTGACCTTTCAGCAGTACGGCCCGCGCTTCTACAACGAGCAGTACTCGGAAGCTGGCACGCCCATCGTTCGCATCACCGACCTCAGTGAAGCTGGGCGATTGGACTTTCGTGCAATGCCGCGTCTACTGGTGAGTCCAGAGGAATTGGCGAAGTACCGGCTTCAATCGGGCGATTTGATCTTTGCGAGAACTGGCGCGACAGTGGGCAAAGTTGCATTGATCGGCGCCGATGACCCTGAATGCATCGCAGGGGCGTACTTCATCACCATGCGTTTTGTCGAGAATATTCGGCCGATCTACGCTTTCTCTGTCTTGCGTTCACCATCCGTTCGACTCATTGTGGAAACGCGCTCTCGCCAGGCGGCACAGCAGAATTTTTCAGGTCCAGGGCTCCGAGAGTTGCCGATGCCAGTTCCTCCAATTGCGCTGCAATTTGAGTTTGAACGCCGCATAGCGGCAGTCCAAGAAATGAGGACCAGTCAAGAGCGCGCGCTCACCGAACTCAACGCCCTCTTCGCCTCCCTCCAACACCGCGCCTTCCGCGGCGAACTCTGACCCGCGCAGCGTGGCGCGGCAAAGCGCCGGCCGGGCAGCCCGCAGCGGGCGACGGCAGCGGTCGGCCGGTGGCCGACTGCCCTGCGTTGCTCGCGTCCGTGGCCCGTCGCGGAACTCGCTCCGGGCGCTGCGCGCCCTGCGCTCAAACAGCCGCGACGAGTCAGTTTTTGATGCGCGCTGCGCGCGCGGCCACGAACCCTGCGCTACTCGGCGCTGCCCACGCCCGCTGCGGGCTGCCCGGCCGGCGCTTTGCGGATGCGGGGTGGCGTGCGGTGTCTTGGTTCTTGGCCTGCCGCGTTCGCGCCGGACCCAGCAAGACCGAGCGAAGCACACAACAAGTGACAGCACATACGCTATCATTTTCGACATGCCCACCATCTTGCTCGACACCAACATCCTGGTGGCTGCTTTCCTGCGCAGCGGCGGCAGCGCACGGGCTGTTCTTCGAGCCTGCCTGCAAGGTCATTACAAACCCGTGCTGGGCCCCGCCTTGCTGGCTGAGTACGAAGACGTGCTGGGCCGCACCGAACTTTTGGCCACCAGCGCATTGTCCGCAACCGAACGCGGAGACCTTCTCGATGACTTCTTGAGCGTTTGCCGTTGGGTAGAAGTCTTCTACGCTTGGCGCCCGAACCTGCCCGACGAGGGCGACAACCACCTCATCGAATTGGCCGTGGCCGCTCAAGCCGACGCCATAGTCACCCGCAACCTGCGCGACGTCTCGCGCGGCGAACTCAAGTTCCCTATGCTGCGGGTGTTGACACCTGAGCAATGCTTGCAGGAGTACCCATGTCTACCTTGACCATTCGACTGCCCGACGACAAGCACGAGCGATTGAAGGCGCTGGCCCGTGCCAACGCCGTCAGTGTGAACAAGCTGATAGACGAACTCGCCACCGTGGCGCTGGCCAATTTCGATGCGCGGGTACGCTTTGAAACCCGAGCGGCTCGCGGCGATGCCAAGCGTGGACTGAGCTTGCTGGACAAGCTCGACCGAGCGGGTTGAGACTGGCGGTAGTTTCGAGTGGGAACGGCGGTCCATTGCCACCAGGTTCGTCAGCAAAGGACAACCATGACGAAGCAGAAGATCACGTCGGCAGACTTCGCGAATAGTCCCGCACTGACAGCACATTCGTTCAAGAGCAAGGTTATCGCCCGTGCGCTGGACGAGCAAGCTGCGGCCTTGCGCTACTCGAAGGTCTTCAGCTTGTCCTTCACCGAGCGCCTGCGCCATGACCCGGCCTTCGCCCGCAAACGCTTCGACGAAATCATGACGCTGATGCGGGCAGGCGAAACGACTGTCGGCCGTCGGATGTTGCGGGCCTGGGCGAAGAGCCGCCGCATCGCGCGCAATGGGTCACGCCCATGAGCAACTTCACCTTCCTGCAGCCCGAATTCCCCGCCGTCTTCGAAGCCGCCCGCCAGGCCGAAACCCACGCTCACACCGACGCGCGCGCCGCCTGTTTCTACGCACGGCGGGCGCTGGAACTGGCCATGTCCTGGCTGTTCCGCCACGACCCCGCGCTGCGCCCGCCCTACCGCGACGACCTGGCCGCCAAGGTGCACGACGCGGGCTTTGCGCAGGCGGCCGGCGTGCTCATCGTCACCAAGGCGCGGTTGATCAAGGACGTGGGCAACAGCGCCGCCCACGACGCCCGCGCCGTGCCCCCGCGCGACGCGCTGACAGCGGTGCGTGAACTCTTCCATTTCGGCTACTGGCTGGCCCGTAACTACGGCCGCACGGCGCGGCCGGCGCCTGACCTGGCTTTCGACCTGGCGCTGTTGGCGCCGCCCGCCGCAGCAAGGGCCGAACGCCCGCAAACCATCGAACAACTGGCGCAACTGCAAGCCCAATTGCAGCAGCGGGACGCGCAATTGCAGGCGCTGGCCGAAGCCCGCGCCGCTGACGCCGCCACGCGGGAATCGATGGCCGAAGAACTGGCGCAATTGCGCGCCGAAGTGGCGCTGGCCCGTGCCGCCAGCGCGGGTCAGACCGACACCCACGACTATTCCGAAGCCGAAACGCGCCGCGACTACATCGACAGATTGCTGCACGAAGCCGGCTGGCCGCTGGACCAGCCGCGCGACCGTGAATTCGAAGTGCGCGGCATGCCCAACACGGCCGGCGTGGGCTATGTCGATTACGTGCTGTGGGGCAGCGACAGCAAGCCACTGGCCGTGGTGGAAGCCAAGCGCAGCACCCGCAGCCCACTGGAAGGCCAGCAACAGGCCAAGCTGTATGCCGACTGCCTGGAGCAGATGTTCGGCCAGCGCCCGCTGATCTTCTGCAGCAACGGCTACGAACACCATTTGTGGGACGACACGCGCCACCCGCTGCGCGCCGTGCAGGGCTTCTACACGCGGGCCGAACTGGAACTGGCCATCCAGCGCCGCAGCACCCGGCTGCCGCTGGCACAGGCCGCGATCGACGGCGTGATCATCGAACGCCCTTACCAGCACCGCGCCATCCGCCGCATTGCCGAAACCTTCGAGGCAGACCGCCAGCGCCGTGCCCTGGTGGTGATGGCCACCGGCGCCGGCAAGACGCGCACCGTCATCGCGCTGGTGGATTTGTTGATGCGTTGCAACTGGGCCAAGCGGGTGCTGTTCCTGGCGGACCGCGTGGCGCTGGTCAACCAGGCCGTGCGTGCGTTCAAGGCCTTCCTGCCCGCCGTGCCGCCGGTGAACCTGGTCACCGAGAAGGACACCGAAGGCCGCGTCTGCGTCAGCACCTACCCGACGATGATGGGCCTGATCGAAGAGATGAAGGGCGGCCAGAAGCGTTACGGGCCGGGCGCATTCGACCTCATCGTCATCGACGAGGCGCACCGCTCGGTCTACCAGAAGTACGGCGCCATCTTCGATTACTTCGACAGCCTGCTGGTCGGCCTGACGGCCACGCCGCGTGACGAGATCGCGCGCGACACCTATCGCCTGTTCAACCTGGAACGCGGCGTGCCCACCGACGCCTACGGCCTGCAGGAAGCGGTGAACGACGGCTTTCTGGTGCCCGCGAAAGCGGTGTCGGTGCCGCTGCGTTTCCAGCGCGAAGGCATCCGTTACGCCGACCTCAGCGCGGAAGAGCAGGAACAGTGGGACGGCATCGCCTGGGACGACGAAACCGGCGACGTGCCCGACGAGATCAACGCCGAGTCCGTCAACCGCTGGCTGTTCAACGCCGACACCGTGGACAAGGTGCTGGCGCACCTGATGGAACATGGCTTGAAGGTGGCCGGCGGTGAACGGCTGGGCAAGACCATCGTGTTCGCGAAGAACAACGCGCACGCCACATTCATTGCCCAACGCTTCGATTTGCATTACCCGCACCTGGCGGCTTCGTTCGCGCGGGTCATCACCTTCAAGACCGACTACGCGCAAACGCTGATCGACGATTTCTCGAACGCAACGAAAGCGCCGCACATCGCCATTTCCGTGGACATGCTGGACACCGGCATCGACGTGCCCGAAGTGCTGAACCTGGTCTTCTTCAAGCTGGTGCGCAGCCCCACCAAGTTCTGGCAGATGGTGGGCCGGGGCACGCGGCTGTGCCCGGATGTGTTCGGGCCGGGTAAGGACAAGACCGAATTCCTGATTTTCGATTTCTGCCAGAACCTGGAATTCTTCGCGCAGGAATTGCCGGCGGCCGACACGGCGCTGTCGCAGTCGCTGGGCGCGCGGCTGTTCGCGGGCCGGCTGGAATTGATCGTCGGCCTGGACGAAGCCGCGCAGGGCGGGGCGGGTGCTGCGGTGCCTCACGCAGCCGATGCCCCCGCGCCGTGGGCAGGGCTGGATGCCGCCTCGGTGCGGCGCGACACGGCCGAACGCCTGCGCGCGCAGGTGGCGGCGATGAACGTCGACAACTTCCTGGTGCGCCCGCGCCGCCGTCTGGTGGAAGCCTGGCGCGAGGCGTCGCCCTGGCACACGCTGACGGCGGCATCGGCCAGCGAATTGGTGGACGCGCGCAGCGGCCTGGCCAGCCTGCCGCACGCCTTGCCGACCGAGGACGAGGAAGCCCAGCGCTTCGACCTGCTGCTGCTGCGCACCCAACTGGCGGTGCTGCATGCCGAACCGGCCTTCGAACGCCTGAAGCAGCAGGTGATGCAGATCGCAGGCCTGCTGGCCGAGCAGGCGGCCATTCCGATGGTGCAGAACGAACTGGTGTTGATTGAAGCGTTGCAAGGCGAGCCCTGGTGGCAGGACTGCACCGTGCCGCAGCTGGAAGTGGTGCGGCGCCGGCTGCGCGGTTTGATCCGGTTGATTGAACGCCGCGCGCGCAAGACCATCTACAGCGACTTCGAAGACGAGATCGGCCCGGGCAGCACGGTGGCGCTGGCCGGCATCACACCGCAAGGCACCGACTTCGAACGCTTCAAGGCCAAGGCCCGCGTCTTCCTGCGCGCCCACGAAGACCGGCTGGCGCTGCACAAGCTGCGCCGCAATCTACCGCTGACCGCCACCGACCTGCAGGAACTGCAAGGCCTGCTGGTCGAGGCCGGTGCTTCGGTCGGTGATCTGGCGCTGCTGCAGGCCGATGAACAGACCGGCGCCGGCTTGGCCGTCTTCGTGCGCAGCTTGGTGGGCCTGGACCGCGTGGCCGCCCAGGCCTTGTTCAGCGACTTCGTGGCCGGCGGTCGGCCCACGGCCAACCAGATCGAATTCCTGGACCTGCTGGTCAGCCACCTGACCGAGCAGGGCGTGATGGACGAGTCACGCCTCTACGAGTCGCCCTTCATCGACGTGAGCCCGGCCGGGCCCGAGAGCCTGTTCGGCGCCGCCCAGGCCGACCGCCTGGTGGCCGTGCTGCGCAGCCTGCGGCTGCGCGCGGCCTGAGCCGGCCCGACGCTGCCAGCGCCGGAATAGCACCCTCCAGCCCCCTTTCATGCGGCTTTCGCTGGCCGCCTGCCTGCCTAGCATCGGTGTGATCCGTTCCCTTTGAGGAGCCCTGTGGACGCCGCCATCGCTACGCCTAACCCTTCTGCCGCCACCGCCCCGGCCGAACCCACCGACCTGGCCCTGCCTTTCGCCACCGCGCGCAGCGGCGCCATGGCCTTGTCGGCCTTGATGGAGCAGGCGCAAACCCTGCAGAACGCCGGCCGGGGCGAGGCGGCGGCGCTGCTCTACGAAACCTGGCTGGCGCACACCGCATCGCCGCTGCGCCATGTGGTGTGCTTCAACTGGGGCACGGTGCTGTCCACGCTGCAGCGCGACGGGCAGGCCGAAGTGGCCTACCGCGCCGCGCTGACGGCCGCGCCCGGCTTCGCGCCCGCGCACCTGAACCTGGGCCATTTGTGCGAACGCAAGGGCGACATCGAAGCCGCGCTGGCGCAGTGGGCCGCCGTGGCCGATGCCGACCCGCCGGCCGCGCTGGAACACCGCCTGCACGCGCTGAACAACGGCGGCCGGCTGCTGGAAATGCAGCGCCGCTACCCCGAAGGCGAAGCGCTGATGCGGCGCAGCCTGGAGCTGAAGGCCGCGCAGCCCGACGTCATCCAGCACTACGTGCACATCCGCCAGAAGCAATGCGCCTGGCCGCACGACCTGCCGGCTGGCGAGGTCACGCCCAACCAGTTCCTGATGGGCACTTAGCTGCTGGCCACGATGGGGCTGAGCGACGACCCGGTGCTGCAACTGCTGTCGGCCACGCGCTTCGTGCACGAGAAAGTGCCGAAAGCCCCGGCCGTGCCGCTGCACGCGCAGATGCCGGCGCGCACCGGCCGCATCAAGATCGGCTACCTGTCGGGCGACCTGCACATGCACGCGGTGGGCCTGCTGACGGCCGAATTGTTCGAACTGCACGACCGCAGCCGTTTCGAGATCCACGCCTTCGACTGGACGCCCGACAGCGGCATGGCCCAGCGCCACCGCCTGATCAAGAGCTGGGACCACCACGTGCGCCTGGCCGGCGTGGACGACCACACCGCCGCGCGACTGATTGCGCAGGCCGGCATCGACGTGCTGGTGGACCTGCAGGGCCTGACGAACGGCGCGCGGCCGGCCATCCTGGGCCACCGCGCGGCGCCCATCCAGGTCAGTTATCTGGGCCTGCCCGGCACCAGCGCGCTGCCCGGTGTGGACTGGATGCTGGCCGACCGTTTCGTGATGCCCGAAGCGCTGCTGCCCTACTGCACCGAAAAGCCCATCTACCTGCCGCACTGCTACCAGGTCAGCGACCGCCAGCGTGAGGTGGCGCCGCTGCCGCCGCGTGCCCGCTACGGGCTGACCGACGAGCAGTTCGTCTTCTGCAGCTTCAACAACAACCACAAGTTCACGCCCGAGATGTTCGGCGCGTGGATGCGCATCCTGGCCCAGGTGCCGGGCAGCGTGCTGTGGCTGCTGGCCGACAACGACACCGCGCGCCACAACATGCTGCGCGTGGCGGCGGAACACGGCATCACGCCGGACCGGCTGGTCTTCGCGCCGCGCGTGGCGCCGTCTGAATACCTGGCGCG
>JANPHI010000249.1:0-5337 GCA_031424355.1 Betaproteobacteria bacterium | reverse complement strand
CGCCACATCGACTGGAACGTCACCGCGCGGCTGCAGCAGCCTTATGTGCGGCAGTTCCTGGAAGACCGCGACCTGAACGCCTGGTTCCTGCTCGACCTGTCGGGCAGCGTCGATTTCGGCAGCGGCGACACCACCAAGCTGGCGGTGTCCACTGGCTTCGTGGCGGCGCTGGCGCGCGTCATCACGCGCCACGGCAACCGGGTCGGCGCGATGTTCTACGGCAGGCAGGTGGACGGGCTGATGCCGCCCAGCGCATCGCGCCTGCACGTGCTGGAAATGCTGCAGCGCATGCGCGCGCCACGCCCCGCTGCGGGCGCCAGCGCGACGCAGCCGGGCGCGGCCAACACCGGCACAGCGCTGGCCACGCTGCTGAACACCGCCGCCACGGCCATCCGGCGGCGCAGCCTGGTCTTCGTGCTGTCGGACTTCATCAGCCAACCGGGCTGGGCCGAAGCCTTGGCCCGCTTGTCGCGCCGACATGACGTGGTCGCCGTACGCCTGTGGGACCCGATGGAGATGGACTTGCCCGATGTCGGCCTGGTCACCGTGCAGGACGCCGAGACCGGCGAGCAGCTTTTCATCGATGCCGCCGACCCGGCCTTCCGCGAGCGTTACGCCCGTATCGCGCAGGAACAGGAAGCGCTGCTGCTGAACAGCCTGGCGAACAGCGGCGCCGACGTGCTGGAACTGGCCACCGACGATGACCTGCTGGCCGCGCTGATGCGCTTCGCCGACCTGCGCCGACAGCGCGCCAGGCTGAAGGTGCCGCTGCGGTTTCCGCGTGCGATGCAGCGCGGCGCGACGATGGCGGAGGCGACGGCATGAGTTTCATCTGGCCCACCCTGCTGTGGCTGCTGCTGCTGTTGCCCCTGCTGGTGGCGCTGTATTTCTGGGTGCTGGCGCGCAAGCGCAGGACCACGGTGCGCGTGGCCAGCATCGGCATCGCCAAGCTGGCGATGGGCCAGGGCCCGGGCTGGCGGCGCCACGTGCCCCCGCTGCTGCTGCTGCTGGCCCTGGCCACGCTGCTGCTGGCCGTGGCACGGCCCACCGCCACGCTGACCCTGCCGCTGGCCGAGCGCACCATCATGCTGGCCATGGACGTGTCGGGCAGCATGCGCGCCGAAGACGTCAAGCCCAACCGGCTGGTGGCCTCGCAGGAAGCCGCCAAGACCTTCGTCAACAAGCTGCCGCGCGAAGTGCGTGTGGGCGTGGTGGCCTTCGCCGGCACGGCCGCCGTGGTGCAGGCGCCGACCACCAGCCGCGACGATGTCATCAAGGCCATCGACCGCTTCCAGCTGCAGCGCGGCACGGCCACCGGCAGCGGCATCATCCTGAGCCTGGCCACGCTGTTCCCGGAAGACGGCATCGAGATCCAGCACATCACCGGCCAGCGCAACTTCCCCGGCAAGGAAATCGGCGCGAAGAAAGAGGCGCCGCCGCGCCCGCCCGTGGCGCCCGGCAGCTACAACTCGGCCGCCATCATCATGCTGACCGACGGCCAGCGCACCACCGGCCCCGACCCGCTGGATGCCGCCAAGATGGCCGCCGACCACGGCATCCGCGTCTACACCGTGGGCGTGGGCACGACCAGCGGCGAGACCATCGGCTTCGAAGGCTGGAGCATGCGCGTGCGGCTGGACGAGGAAACGCTGAAGAACGTCAGCGTGCTGACCCACGGCGAGTACTTCTACGCCGGCACCGCCGAAGACCTGAAGAAGGTCTACGAAAGCCTGTCGTCGCGCATGGTGGTGGAGCGCAAGGAAACCGAAGTCACCGCGCTGTTCGCCGCCTTCGGTGCGCTGCTGGCGGTGCTGTCCGCCGGCCTGTCGCTGTGGTGGTTCGGGCGCGTGGCCTGAAGCCGACGCACAGCGCCAGCGCGCGCAGCTTCAGGGCGTGACGCGCAGCAGCTGGCCGTCGGCGCCGTCGGTCAACAGGTAGATGTAGCCGTCAGGCCCCTGGCGCACGTCGCGGATGCGACGCTTCAGATCGGTCAGCACGCGCTCTTCGCCCGTCACCTCGCGGCCGTTGATGGTCAGCCGCACCAGCGCCTGACCGGCCAGTGCGCCGACCAGCATCTGCCCCTGCCAACCCGCGTAGCGCGTGCTGGTGACGAAGGCCATGCCGCTGGGCGCGATCGACGGCACCCACACCTTCAGCGGCTGCTCGAAGCCGGGCTTGGGGCCTTCTTCACCGATGCGCGTGCCCGTGCCGTAGTTGCGGCCGAAGGTCAGCAGCGGCCAGCCGTAGTTCTTGCCGGCCTCGGGGGTGTTGATCTCGTCGCCGCCTTGCGGGCCGTGTTCCACCGTCCACAGCACGCCCGTGCCCGGCTGCAGCGCCGCACCCTGGATGTTGCGGTGGCCCAGGCTCCACACTTCAGGCGCGGCCGGATCCAGCTTGGGGTTGTCGGCCGGGGCCTGGCCGTCGCGGTTGATGCGCACGACCTTGCCCAGGTGGTTGGCCGGGTTCTGCGCCTCATCCTTCTGGCTGAAGCGATCACCCAGGCCCACGTAGAGATGCCCGTCGCGGCCGAACACGATGCGCGAACCGCAGTGCGCGCTGCTGGCCACCTTGGGCTTCTGGCTGAAGATGGTGCGCACCTCGGTCAGCCGGTCGCCGACCAGGCGGCCCCGGGCCACCGCCGTGCTGTTCGTGCCGCTGCTGCCGTCCGGGCCAGGTTCGGCAAAGGTCCAGAACAGCAGGCCGTTCTTCGCGAAGTCCGGGTCCACGACCAGATCCAGCAGGCCGCACTGGCCCTTCACCGCGATGGGCGGCAGGCCGGCCAGCGGTGCGCCCAGCTGGCCGTCGCGGCCCACGAAACGCAGGCGGCCGACTTTCTCGGTGACCAGCATGCGGCCGTCGGGCAGAAAGGCCAGCGCCCAGGGCGAGTCCAGCCCCTGCGCCACGACTTCGGTGCCCAGGGCCTGCGCCGCAGGCGGCAGGGCCAGGGCGGTGAGGGCGGCGAGCGCGGCGGCGCGGTGCTGCAGGGTCTTGCGGAATGCGGTGTTCATGGGCGATTTGAAATCAGACATTCAGGGGGATCGGGCTGCAGGTGCGGCGCTTCAAACCGCCGCCTCGACCATCATCTGCACGCGCTGCTTGCCGTTCCACTCGTCGATGCTCAAGCGGTAGGCCAGGCGCGCCGTGGCAGGCAGCGGTTCGGTATGGCTGAACCAGATGGCGTCGCGCTCGGTGCCCTGGTGGCGCAGGCGCAGCTTCAAATGCTTTTCGCCAACCAGGCGCTGCTGCAGCACCTGCACCTCGTCGCAGAACACCGGCGCCTCGAAGCCCTGGCCCCAGACCTGGGCGTCCAGCAAGGCCACGGTCTGGGTGTTGAACCACTCCAGCGCCAGCGGGCCGTCGGTGCGCAGCGTGCGGGTCAGCGTGGCGGCGTCCAGCCATTCGTTGGCCACGGTGCGCAGGGCGCTGTCGAAGAGCGCCAGGCCGCCGCTGTCGTCCACGTCGCCGAGGGTGCAGCCGGCGGCCATCGCGTGGCCGCCGAAGCGCAGCAGCAGGCCGGGGTGGCGCTTGGCCACCAGATCCAGCGCGTCACGCAGGTGGAAGCCGGGGATGGAACGGCCCGAGCCTTTCAAATGGCCGTCCGCGCCGCGCGCGAAGACGAAAGTCGGGCGGTGCAGCCTGTCCTTCACACGACCGGCGACGATGCCGACCACGCCTTCGTGGAAGCTCTCGTCGAAGAGCGCGACCGAGGGCGGCGCGGGGGGCGTATCGGCCGTGTCGTCAGCCGGCATCAACTGCAGCAAGGCCAGTTCCGCCAGTTCGCGCATGCCGGCTTCCACGTCGCGGCGCTCGCGGTTGATGGCATCCAGTTGCGTGGCCAACTCGTGCGCCAGCGCGGCGTCGTCGGTCGTCAGGCAGGTGATGCCCAGCGTCATGTCGGCCAGGCGGCCGGCGGCGTTGATGCGCGGGCCTAAAGCGAAGCCGAAGTCAAAGCCGGCCGCCTTGCTGGCGTCGCGCCCGGCGGCCTGGAAGAGCGCGGCGATACCCGGCTGCATGCGCCCGCTGCGGATGCGCTTCAGCCCCTGCGCAACCAGGCGGCGGTTGTTGGCGTCCAGCTTCACCACGTCGGCCACGGTGCCCAGGGCGACCAGGTCCAGCAGCGCGTCGAGCCGAGGCTGCGGCGCGGTGTCGTAGGCGCCACGCGCACGCTGTTCGGCGCGTGTGGCCAGCAGCACGTAAAACATGACACCCACGCCGGCGATGGCCTTGCTGGCGAAGTCGCAGCCCGGCTGGTTGGGGTTGACGATGACGTCGGCGTCGGGCAATGAAATCTCGCCGGCTATGACGGCCGGCAGGTGGTGGTCGGTCACCAGCACCTGCAGCCCGCAGGCCCGCGCGTGGGCCACGCCGGCATGGCTGGCGATGCCGTTGTCCACGGTGACCAGGATGTCCAGGCCCTGCGGGTGGCGGTCGCGCGCCAGGTCCACGATGGCCGGCGTCAAACCGTAGCCGTGCACGGCGCGGTCGGGCACGACATAGCCGACAGTGCCCGGCGCAGCGCCCAGCAAAGCCAGGCCGCGCAGCGCCACAGCGCAGGCGGTGGCGCCGTCGCAGTCGTAGTCGGCGACGATGCAGATGCGCTTCTGTTGCTGGATCGCATCCGCCAGCAGGCGGCCCGCTTCCGCGCTGCCTTTCAGCGTTTCGGGCGGCAGCAAACGGCCCAGGCTGTCGTCCAGTTCATCGGCCCCGCGCACGCCGCGAGCGGCCAACAAACGGGCCAGCAGCGGGTGCACGCCGGCTTGTTCCAGCGCGTAGGCGGTGCGCGGCGAGACCTCGCGGGTTTGCAGGATCACAGGCTCTCCAGCAGCGGCTGCACGGCCGGCGCAGCAAACAGTTGGCGGGCACGCTGCAGCAGGTTGCGCGGCACGGGTTCGAAGGTGGCGGCGCCGCGTTCGCCGCACAGCGTCAGGCGCACGGCCTCGCCGCGTTCGGCGCGCTGCAGCAGGTCGGCCAGCGGACCGGCGTCCAGCGTGTCCCAGGCCTTGACCCAGGCGGCCCAGTCGTCGGCCAAGGCGGGCGCACGCAGGCGGGCATCGGTGGTCGGCTCAGGCCCCGTCACGGCCTGCGCCACACCACAGCCGCTGAGCCAGAAGGAGTTGACGGGCAGCAGGGCCTGCGCCGCGCGCTGGTCGTTCAGCGGGTGGGTGTAGAGCACCATCTGCACCTCGCTTTGCAGGCGGCGTATCGCTTGCAAGGCCGGCGCGGTGCCCAGCCAGGCATCGACGTTGCGCCCGATGACGCGGTCCAGCGACGCGGTGGCCAGTTCGGCCAGGGATTCGTGGGCGACGTACCAGCGCAGCGGCGCGGCGTAGTGCAGGC
>JANPHI010000248.1:0-12630 GCA_031424355.1 Betaproteobacteria bacterium | reverse complement strand
GGTGAAGACGCCGGCCGGCCAATGTTCGAAATACGAGACGCTGAACCAGGTCGATGCACTGGAATGGCAGCTGCGCCAGATCGACGGCGTGGAGAACACCAACACGCTGGCACTGCTGAACCGCCGCGTGCTGTCGGGCCTGAACGAAGGCAACCCACGCTGGTACGAATTCCTGCCCAACCAGGACATGCTGAACACCGTGACAGCCGGTGCGCCGCGCGGCCTGTACAACGACAGCTGCAATCTGCTGACGCTGTACGTTTACCTGCGCGACCACAAGGCCGAGACGCTGACGCGCGTGGTGGCCCATGTCGAAGCCTTCGCCCGCGACAACGACACCGCCGACACGAAGTTCCTGCTGGCCGCCGGCAGCGCCGGCATCGAAGCCGCCACCAACATCGTCGTGAAGGACGCCTGGCGCACCATGCTGCTGATGGTCTACGGCGCCGTCGTGCTGCTGTGCTTCATCACCTTCCGCAGCTGGCGCGCGGTGGTGGTGGCGGTGCTGCCGCTGGTGCTGACCTCCTTCCTGGCCGAAGCGCTGATGGTTGCTTTGGGCATGGGCGTGAAGGTGGCCACGCTGCCCGTCATCGGCTTGGGCGTGGGCCTCGGCGTGGACTACGCGCTCTACATCCTGAGCGTGGTGCTGGCGCAGCTGCGCGAAGGCAAGAGCCTGTCCGAGGCCTATTACCGCGCGCTGCTGTTCACCGGCAAGGTCGTGATGCTGACCGGCGTGACGCTGGCCGCCGGCGTCATCACCTGGGTCGCCAGCCCCATCAAGTTCCAGGCCGACATGGGCCTGCTGCTGGCCTTCATGTTCCTGTGGAACATGTTGGGCGCCCTGGTGCTGCTGCCCGCGCTGGCCCACTTTCTGTTGAAAAGACAGACCTCCACCGCTGAGGATTCGGCGGCCTTCTACGGTTCGCTGCAAACCAGGCACTGACCCCACGCAGACCCAAAACTGACCAAACGGCACACACCATGTTCAAGTACTTTCCCACCAATTACGTCTGGAACCTCTCGGTCAATCTGGCCATCGAGATGGGCGCGCGCATCGGCGAAATCGAAACCATGTGCGCCCCATTGCTGGAAGCCGCCAAGGCGCCCGACGCCGCCGGCACCCAGGCCTTTCGCGAGACCTGGGTCAAGATGGCCGACCAGCTCTGCGAACTGGCCGACGAAGACCTGGCCCGCGGCCGTGACATTTCCGCCGGCGAAAAGCTGCGCCGCGCCGCGGCCTACCTGATCACCGCCGAGCGCCTGCAGGCGCATGACGCGCCGGGCCGCCTGGACCTGTACCGCCGCGAACTGGCCTTGTTCGAAAAGGGCATGCGCCTGATGGGCGAACCGGTGCAGCGCGTCGAGATTCCGTATGAAGGCACGCACATCTCGGCGCTGTACCGCCCGGCGAACGGTTTGAAACCCGGTCAGCGCGCGCCGCTGCTGGTGCAACTGAACGGGCTGGATTCGACCAAGGAAATGAAGTGCCTGGTCAACCTGCAAAGCTGGCTGGCGCAGCGCGGCGTGTCTTCGCTGATGGTCGACCAGCCCGGCACCGGCGAGGCGTTGCGCCTGCAGGGCCTGACCGCGCGCTTCGATGCCGAACACTGGGCCAGCCGCGTCTTCGACTGGCTGGAAACCCGCGACGACGTGGACCCCAAGCGCATCGGCTGCGAAGGCGTTTCGCTGGGCGGCTACTACTGCCCGCGCGCCGTGGCCTTCGAGCCGCGTTTTGCCGCCGGCGTGTGCTGGGGCGCCAACCACGACTGGCGCGACGTGCAGAAAAAACGCCTGCAGAAGGAAGGCGACTTCCCGGTGCCGCACTACTGGGCGCATGTCTGCTGGGTCTGGGGCGCGAAGGACATAGCCGACTTCATGCGCATCGCCGAAGACGTGCACCTGGACGGCGTGGTCGAGAAGATCCGGGTGCCCTTCCTGGTCACGCACGGCGAACGCGATTCGCAGATTCCGCTGAAGTGGGCGCACCGCACTTACGAACAACTGGTGAACAGCCCGAAGCGCGAATTGAAGATCTTCACCGACCGTGAAGGCGGCGTGCAGCACGCCAGCTTCGACAACAGCATCAACGCCGGCCAGTACATCGCCGACTGGGTGGCCGAAACGCTGGGCGGCCGCACCGCACTGTGACCGCACGCTGAGCGCGCTTTGAATGCGCTGTGAACGCACTTTGACTTCAAGGGAAAAACAAGCATGAACATCATCGGACCCGACGCGCTGGTCTTTGGCGTGGACGACCTGCCGGCCTGCGGCCAGTACCTCGTCGACTATGGCTTGGCCGATGTCGGCAGCGGCCGTTTCGAAGCGCTGGACGGCACGGCCGTCATCCTGCGCGCCAAGGACGATTCATCTCTGCCGCCCGCGATGGGCACGGCCAGCCTGCTGCGCGAAACCGTCTACGGCGTGGCCGACAGCGCCACGCTGGACGCCATCGAGGCCGAACTGACGCGCGACCGTGCGGTGCAGCGTGAAGGTGGCGTGCTGCGCGTGGTGGACGACATGGGCTTCGCGCTGGCCTTCCAGGTCACGGTGAGGCGGCCGTTGAACCTGCCGTCAGAACGCATCAATGCGCCGGGCGATGCGCCGCAGCGCGCCGTCAACGTGGTGGCGCTGCCGCCGGACCAGACCGCGCTGCCGCGTTCGCTGTCGCACGTCGTCTACTTCGTGCCCGACAGCGCCAAGGCCGAGGCCTTTTACCAGCGCCTGGGCTTCGTCTGCACCGACCGCTTCGCCGGCGCCGGCCCTTTCCTGCGCCCGGCCGGCACGCAAGACCACCACACGCTGTTCATGATCCAGACCCCGCCCTTCATGAAGGGCTGCGAACACTTCACCTTCCACATGGGCGGGCCCACCGAGGTGCTGCTGGCTGGCACGCGATTCGTCGAAAAGGGCTACCAAAGCTTCTGGGGCCCGGGCCGCCACAAGTTCGGCAGCAACTGGTTCTGGTACTTCAATTCGCCGCTGGGCTGCCACGTGGAATACGACGCCGACATGGACCACCACGACGACAGCTGGGCCGCGCGCGAGGTGCCGATGGGGGCCGATGCGTCGCAGCTGTTCCTGTTCCAGAGCCGTGAGAAGTGGGCACCGGGCGGCCCGCCACCCGGCGCTGGTGGCAAGCCCCCCGGCGCCTGAGAGTTGCACCCATGCGCCTGTGCCACATCGACGACCTGCCCGACGGCGGCTCGCGCGGTTTCGACCCGCAGCGTGGCGGGCAGGACACGTTGCTCGTCGTGCGCCAGGGCGGCGAACTCTTCGCCTATGCCGACGCCTGCCCGCACCACGGCACGCCGATGGCCTGGCGCAAACACGCCTACCTCGACGCCGCCGGCCAGCACATCGTCTGCGCGGCGCACGGCGCGCTGTTCGACATCACCAGCGGCCTGTGCGTGCTGGGCCCCTGCCTGGGTGACAGGCTCAGCCCGGTGGCGTTGAAGATCCAAGAGAACGGCGAGGTCCACCTCGCCGCGCACGACATCCAGAACGACATCCAGAACATCTCGGAGACACCCACATGACCCTCGCTGCACAGCGCATCCTCATCATCGGCGGCGGCTTTTCCGGCATGTCCGCAGCCATCCAGTTGCGCAAGCTGGGCGCCGACGTCGACCTGGTCGAGATCGACCCCGGCTGGCGCAGCTACGGCGCCGGGATCAGCCTGAACGGCTCGACGCTGCGCGCCTTGCGCACGCTGGGCGTGCTCGACGCCTTCCTGCAGCACGGCAGCGCCACCGACGGCGTGCGCATCTGCCTGCCGCACGGCCCGCAGGTGGCCGAACTGCCCACGCCGCGCATCGCCGGGGCCGACGTGCCCGGCAGCGGCGGCATCATGCGGCCGGTGCTGGCGCGCATCCTGGCCGAGGCCACGCGGGCTTCCGGCACCCAGGTCCATCTGGGCTGCACCTTCACCGCCATCGAGCAAGACGCCGAAGGCGTGGAGGTCAGCTTCACCGACGGCCAGCGCCGCCGTTACGACCTGGTCATCGGTGCCGACGGCCTGTATTCGAAAGTGCGCGATGCGGTGTTCCCCGACTCGCAGAAGCCGCGCTACAGCGGCCAGGCCGTGTGGCGCGCGGTGCTGCCGCGCCCGCCCGAGATCGAAGCCTGCACGATGTGGATGGGCCCGAAGATCAAGCCCGGCGTGAACCCGGTGTCGCAGACCGAGATGTACCTCTTCGTCACCGAGCCGCGGCCCAGCAACGACCACGTGGACCCGGCCACTTTCGTCGAACGTCTGCGCGGGCTGCTGACCGATTTTCCGGCGCCGGCATTGCGCGCCATTCGCGAGCAGATCGGGCCCGATTCGCAAATTGTCTTCCGCCCGCTGGAAGGCCTGCTGGTGCAGCGCCCCTGGGCCAGCGGGCGCGTGGTGCTGATCGGCGACACGGTGCACGCCACCACGCCGCACCTGGCCGCCGGTGCCTGCATCGGCATCGAAGACGCGTTGGTGCTGGCCGAGGAAATCGGTCGTGCGGATGACGTGCAAACCGCGCTGACGGCTTTCGAAGCCCGCCGCTGGGAACGCTGCCGCATGGTGGTCGAGAACTCGGCCCGCCTGGGCGAGATCGAGATCACCGGCGGCGACAAGGACGAGCACGGTCGCATCATGCGCGAGTCGCTGATGGCGCTGGCGCAGCCGATCTGAACGGGACGCAGCCATGAGCATCACCACCGCTTCGGTTCGCGGCCGTATCGCGCTGATGGCCAGCCACTGCGCCGGCATGGTCGATCTGGTGGCCTTGCCCGTCTGGGTGGGCACCTTGATTTCGGTCTATCGCCTCGACCCGCAACAGGCCGGCTTGCTGGCCACGCTGTTCCTGGCCGGGGCGGTGTTGTCCAGCGTGGTGCTGGCGCCGCGCTTCAACCGCCTGAACTGCCGCTGGGTGGCCACACTGGGCTTTGGCGGCGCGGCCATCGGCTTCGGCCTGGCTTCGACGACCGCGCAGTTCGGCCCGCTGGCGCTGGCGCATGGCCTGTCGGGCGTGGCGGCCGGCGCGGCCTTGAGCGTCACGCACGGCACCATCGCGCGCAGCAGCCGGCCGCACCGCCTGTTCGCGCTGGTGGGCATGGCGCTGGGCGTGTTCGCGATCGTGTATGTCGGCGCCACGCCACCGCTGGTGGCAGCGGCCGGTGGGCCGGCCCTGTTCTGGGTGTTTGCGGGCGTGATGGCGGTGGGTGCGCTGGTCGCTGCCATGGCTTTTCCGGTGCCCGATGTCGCCCCTGGCGCGCTGGTGGCGGCAGGCGGCCCTGGCAAGGCCATGGCCCCGGCGCCGATACCGGCTGCGGTCTGGTTCGGCATCGCCGGCATCGCCTGCATGGGTCTGGTGCAGTCGATGACCTTCAGCTTCCTGGAACGTGTGGGCAGCGACCGCGGCTTCGGCCTGCAGGCCGTCACCGGCGTGCTGATCGCGCTGGGCCTGGTCAACCTGTTTCCGGCGGCATTGGCGGCGCTGCTGGAACGCCGCTGGTCGGCACGCGCGGTGATGATGACCGGCCCGGTGCTGCAGGCCGCGCTGGTGGTGGTCATCATGAACAGCCCCAGCTTCGCGCCCTATGCCGGCGCGTGTGCCGTATTCGCGGCGGTGATGATCTTCACCCACACCTTCGCCTTCGGCCTGCTGGCCCAGCTGGACCGCAGCGGCCGCGCCATGGCAGCCACGCCGGCGATGCTGATGACCGGCGCGGCCATCGGCCCCATCCTGGGCGGCACGCTGGTCAAGGCTTTCGGCTACGGCAGCCTGGGTGCTGCGGCCCTGCTGATCGGCGCCGTCGCCGTGTTCTGTTTTTCGCGCATCCCGGCATCGTCGGGCGCTGCTGCACGCCAGGAGGCCCTTGCATGAAAGCCAGCATGAAACCCCAACGCCGCTTTGTCGATCTGTCGATCTACCTCGAAAACGATGTGCTGAGTGACCCGCCGCCGCTGGCGCCGAAGATCATCTACCAGAAGCACGCCGACACGCTGCCCGAGTTCATCGCCATGATGCCCGGCACCCAGGCCGAGGACTTCCCCGACGGCGAAGCGGCGGCGGCCGAATGGGTGACGCTGACCACGCACAACGGCACGCACCTGGACGCACCCTGGCACTTCCATTCGACGCAGGACGCGAAGAACGGCGGCAGCCGGCCGAGCATCACCATCGATCAGGTGCCGCTGGAATGGTGCTTCCAAAGCGGCGTGAAGCTGGACTTCCGCCACTTCGCCGACGGCTATGTCGCCACGGCCGCCGATGTCGAGGCCGAACTGAAGCGCATCGGCCACGAACTGCAGCCTCTGGACATCGTGGTGGTGAACACGCGGGCCGGTTCGCGCTATGGCAACAACGACTACCTGGGCGCCGGCTGCGGCATGGGCTACGCAGCCACGATGTACCTGCTGGAACGCGGCGTGCGGTTGACCGGCACCGACGCCTGGAGCTGGGACGCGCCCTTCAGCTACACCGCCAAGAAGGTGGCCGAGACCGGCGACAAGAGCCTGATCTGGGAAGGTCACAAGGCCGGGCGTGACATCGGCTATTGCCACCTGGAAAAGCTGCACAACCTGGAAGCCCTGCCGGCGAACGGCTTCACCATCAGCTGCTTCCCGCACAAGATTCGCGGCGCATCGGCCGGCTGGACGCGGGCGGTGGCCATCTTCGAAGACGGCGCCGCGCAGCCATGAGCTTGCCGCCCATCGAACGCATCGTCACCGGCCATGACGCCAGCGGCCGGGCCATCGTCGCGATGCGCGGCGCGCTGCCCACGGTGGTCGAGATCGCGGCCATACCGGGCACGGTTTTCCACGAGGTCTGGGCCACCACGGGCACACCGGCGATGGTGGACAACGGCGCCGACCCGACGACGGCTGCGCTGATGCTGCCGCCGCCGAAGCAGGGCACGCGCATCCGCTTCGTCGACATCCCGCCCGACACACCCGAGCTGCTGGCCCATGGCGCCGCGAAGATGAAGGACGCCTTCACGCAGATCGGCGACGTGGGTGCCAGCACGGTGCAGGCGCACTCGCCACACCCGCTGATGCACCGCACCGAGAGCGTGGACTATGGCGTCGTCATCGAAGGCGAATTGACGCTGGTGCTGGACGACAGCGAGGTGGCGCTGAAGGTGGGCAGCGTGGTCGTTCAGCGCGGCACCAACCACGCCTGGGCCAACCGCTCAGGGCGGCCGTGCCGCATGCTGTTCGTGCTGGTCGATGGGGCCTGCGATCCGGCCATCGCCAGCGCGCTGGCCACCCGCGGCAGGCCAGCAGAGGACACCGCTGCGTGACACAGGTGCTGGTCACCGGCGCGGGCGGCTTCATCGGCAGTGTGCTGGTGCGCCGACTGCTGCAGCATGGCCTGGACGGCCGGCCGGTCACCCGCATGGTGGCGGTCGATCTGGCCTTGACTGACCTGCCCGACGATGCGCGGCTGCAGGCTGTAGCGGGGTCGATCGCCGATGACGGCGTGTTGCAGCGGGCACTGGCCGAACCCGTGGACGCCGTGTTCCACCTGGCCAGCGTGCCGGGTGGTGCCGCCGAGCAGAACCCCGACCTGGGCCGCCGCGTGAACCTGGACGCCACGCTGTGCCTGCTGGACTTGCTGCGGGCCCAGGGTGGCGCACCGCGGCTGGTCTTTGCCAGCACCATCGCCGTCTATGGCGAATGCCTGCCGCCCGTGGTGGACGAGCACACGGCGGCCGCACCGGCGCTCAGCTACGGCGCGCACAAGCTGGCCGGCGAAATCATGATCGCCGACGCCGCCCGGCGCGGCTGGGTGCAGGCCTGCTCGCTGCGCCTGCCCGGCGTTGTGGCGCGACCAGGGAACGGCACAGGGGAGGGCGCGGGGCTGATGTCGGCCTTCATGAGCCAGTTGTTCTGGAAGCTGCGCGCCGGCGTTCCCATCGCCGTGCCGGTCAGCGCCGATGGCGCGGCCTGGTGGATCTCGGTCGGGGCCTGCGTGGACAACCTGCTGCATGCCGCCTGCATGGCCACCGCCGCGCTCGGGCCGCGCCGCGTGGCGCAGATGCCGGCCCTGCACCTCCGCGTGGCCGACGTCGTGGCTGCGCTGGCGCGGGCTTACGGTGCCGACCGCAGCGCGCTGGTGCACTACGAGCCGCAGGCGCTGGTGCAGCGTCTGTTCGCGTCCTACCCGCCCTTGCACACGCCCACCGCCGAGGCGCTGGGCTTCAGGCACGACGGCAGCGTGGACGCGCTCGTGCGTCGCGCCACACAGACCGCCGGGCCGCGCCTGGACACGCTTGAAACTTGAAGGAACCCGACCATGAAATTCGCAAGCTACCGGGACGACACGCTCGACGGCCGCCTGATGCTGGTCTCGCGCGATGGCCGCAGCGCCGTAGCTGCGGCGGGCATCGCGCCCAGCCTGATCGATGCGCTGCGTCAGTGGGACGAGGTCGAACCCCGACTGCGTGCGCTGTACCAAGACCTGAGCGCCGGTCGCGCCGCCGATGCCGTGGCCTTCGACTCCAGCGCCTGCAGCGCGCCGCTGCCGCGCAGCCCGCAGTGGCTGGACGGTTCGGCCTTCCTGAACCACGGCCACCTGATGGAGCGGGCCTTCAACACCCCGCCCATTCCGCAGTTCGACACCGTGCCGGTGATGTACCAGGGTGCCAGCGACGACTTCCTGGGCCCGCACGACGATGTGCCCATGTCGACTGAAGCCGACGGCATCGACTTCGAAGGCGAGTTTGGCGTGGTCTGCGGCCCGGTGCCCATGGCGCCCACGCCCCATGCGGCGCTGCGCTGCGTGCGCCTGCTGGTGCAGGTCAACGACTGGAGCCTGCGCGGCCTGGGCCCGCACGAGATGAAGACCGGCTTTGGCTTTCTGCAGGCCAAGCCGTCCACCGCATTCGCGCCTGTCGCCGTGACGCCCGACGAACTGGGTCACGCCTGGCGCGACGGCCGCATCCACTTGCCGCTGCAAGTGCAATGGAACGGTGAACGATTCGGTGAACCCAACGGCGGCGAGATGAACTTCCACTTCGGGCAACTCGTCGCCCATGCCGCGCGCACGCGCCGGCTCACGGCGGGTTGCATCGTCGGTTCCGGCACGGTCAGCAACGTGTCGCGCAGCGCCGGCTCAGCCTGTATTGCCGAACGCCGCGTGATCGAAAAAATCGACCAGGGCGAGATCCGCACCGGCTACATGAAGTTCGGTGACCGTGTGCGCATGCAGGCGCTGCTGGATGATGGCAGCCCGGGTCCTTTCGGCGTGATCGATCAACGCGTGGTCGCGGCGATCAACTCGCAATAAGGCTGAACTGAAAGCGAGAACTCATGAGTCCTGTCGTTCTGGTGCATGGCGCCTGGGGTGGCGCGTGGATCTGGCGTCACGTGTTGCCAGGCTTGCGCGCTGCGGGCCACGAGGTACACGCCGTCACGCTCACCGGCGACGGTGAACGTGCCCATCTGCGCCACGCCGGCATCACACTGCGCACGCACATCGACGACGTCGTCGGGCTCGTCGAGGCCGAGGAACTGAGCAACATCGTGCTGGTGGGCCACAGCTACGCCGGTCAGGTGATCACCGGTGCGGCCGACGCTTTGGCCGGTCGGGTCAGGCAGTTGATCTATGTTGACGCGATGGTGCCGCTGCCCGGGGAGGGTTGGGGGACCAACCACAGTCCCGAAGTCGTTGCAGCGCGTCAGGCTGCCGCCGCCGCGAATAGCAACGCCTTGCCACCGCCCGATCCCGCTGACTTTGGCCTGTCTGGCGCTGAACGGGATTGGCTGTTGCGCCGACAAGTGCCGCATCCCTTTGGCCCCTACCGGGAAGCCATGCCTTTTGATGCCGAACGGTGGCGTGCTTTGCCGCGCGCCTTTGTCGATTGCACGTCGCCGGCCTATCCGACCATAGGCGGTTCACGTCGGCGTGTGCGGGAACAGGGCGACTGGACTTTGGTGGAAATGCCGACCGGGCATTGCCCGATGGTCTCGGCGCCGAAAGCATTCACGGATGTCCTTCTTGCACTTTTGAAGTGAGTCGAATGGCCGCGAAGGGCGGGTCATCTTGCGGCCTGGGTTCGACATCACTGGCCGTCATTGGCATGCAGCGGCAATGGGGACCAGAAGGGGATTCGTGGCTGACTTCTGGACATGCGCGCCCTTGTCAGGGCGCAGCCGCATCGATGGCCCGTTCGAGCGCGATGCCGATGTCGTCGCGCAGGGTCAAGAGCTTGGGTGCCAGGCGCTTGACGACCGCGGCCAAGGGGTCGGTGGTCAGAACGCTGACGTTGACTGCATAGGTCATTTCTGAAGTGACCAGCGGCGCTGCCACCGCGACGACCTCGGGCTGCCATGCGGCTGCACAGTAGCCAAGCTCCTGAATGGACACCAAGGCGGCTTCGATCTCGGCGCTCAGTGCCCCCCAGGATCGCTGGCGGCGCTGCCGGAACACCAGCTGCAGCGCCTGACGTCTTGGCGCGGGCAACGTGGACAGGTAGGCACGGCCCAGCGATGTCAGCTCCATCGGCACACGCTGCCCGGACACGACGCTGCGGAAGGCCACCCGCCGCGCGTACCGGATCGATTCGAGGTAGACCATCTCATCGCGGTCTGGCGCGGCCAACCCCACGTTGATGCGTTCGCGCTCGGCCAGCTGGCGCATCAAGGGCGCGGCCACGGCCAGCACGCGGGAGCCGGTGCGCATCGCATGCGCCAGGCCCAGCACGGCCGGCGCCAGGCGGTAGGCGCGCGCGGCCACTTCGTTCTGCAGCATGCCCAGCCCGACCAGCGTTTGTGTCAGGCGGCTGACCGTGGATTTCGGCAGCCCGGTGCGCTCGGCCAGTTCGCCATTGCCGAGCAACTCGGACCCTTGCCGGAAAGCACGCAGGATCTCGACGCCGCGCTCCAGGGATCGGTTTGCAGGTGACTGGCCAGCGGCCCGCCGCCCGCCGGTTGAATGGGATGGCGGCATGGTGCAAACCCTCGGTGCAATTCCATTCAGTGGAATTGGACCAGTGTATTCCCAGGCAACTTTTCCTATGCTTCTCTTCATGCCGGCAGCGCGCCAGTTTGCCGCCTACCGCCAAGCGGAGCACCTTCCGCAAGACCCAAGGAGACAACGTGATCGCATCCCCCATCGTTCTGCGGCAACTCGCCGCACTCGTCTGCGCCACTGCGGCGCTGACCTCGACGCACGCCGTCGCCGCTTACCCCGACAAGCCGATCCGCCTGGTGGTGCCCTTTGCCCCCGGCGGCGGCACCGATCTGGTCGCCCGCACGCTGGCGGTCGGCATGGGCAAGGAACTGGGGCAGCAAGTCATCATCGACAACAAGCCCGGCGCCGGCACCATCATCGGCAGCGACAGCGTCGCCAAGAGCCCACCCGACGGGTACAGCATCGTCATCGCGACCTTCGCGCACGCCATCAACCCGAGCATGGTGCCGAAGCTGCCCTTCAACACCGACAAGGCCTTCGCCCCGATCTCGCTGATCGGCAAAGGACCGAACGTGCTGGTCGTTCGCGCCGACAGCCCGTACAAGTCGGTGAAAGACCTGTTGGCCGCCGCCAGGGCCAAGCCGGGCAAGCTGAACTACGCCTCGCAGGGCAACGGCACGTCGGCCCATCTGGCCGGTGAGATGTTCACCAACCTGGCCAAGGTGGAGATGACCCACGTGCCCTACCGTGGCGCCGGCCCGGCCATCACCGACTTGCTGGGCGGCCAGGTGGACATGATCTTCGGCACGGCCGCTGCCGTGTCGACCTTCGTCGACAGCGGCAAGCTGCGCGCCATCGGCGTCACCACCGCGACGCCTTCGGATGCCTTCAAAGGCGTGTCGCCGATAGCGCAGGACGTGCCGGGCTACCAGGTCGAAAGCTGGTACGGCCTGTATGCGCCGGCTGGCACGCCGGCCGACGTGATCGCCAAGCTGACGGCCGCCGCCAAGAAGGCCGCACACGCACCGGAATTCGCCAAGAAGATCGAACAGGAAGGCCTGTCCGTCGTGGCCAGCGACCCCGCCGAGCTCGACCGCTACGTCAAGGCTGAAGAAGCCCGCTGGAGAAAGATCGTCAAGGAAAACAACATCAAGCCGGATTGAGCACCAGGCGCGCCGCAGCAACCATTTCGGAGAACACCATGAGCTTCACTTTCATAGCCCTGCAGGTCGAACACGCGATCGCCACGATCACCCTGAACCGCCCCGACAAGCGCAACGCGATGAGCGATGCGATGCGCAGCGAATTCATCGAGGCGTTGGAATTGGTCGCAGCCGACAAGGCCATCAAGGCCTTGGTGCTGACCGGTGCCGGCAAGGGCTTCTGCGCCGGTGGCGACATCAGCGGCATGGAGAAACGCATGAACGCACCGGCCGGCGAGGTGGGCTTCAACGGCTGGCACCGTCAGCAGCGCGTGCACCACACGCAGGCCCTGCTGCACACCATGCCCAAGCCCGTGATCGCGGCGGTCAACGGTGCGGCATCCGGCCTGGGTGCCGACACCGCACTGGCCTGCGATTTCATCATCGCCAGCGAGTGGGCCAACTTCACCTGGTCGTACATCCACCGCGGCATCATCCCCGACGGCGGCGGCATGTACTTCCTGCCGCGTCGCGTCGGTCTGGCCAAGGCCAAGGAACTGATCTTCACCGGCCGCAAGGTGGACATCGACGAAGCC
>JANPHI010000247.1:0-11444 GCA_031424355.1 Betaproteobacteria bacterium | reverse complement strand
GCACCATCGGCATCCGCAAGGTGCGCCACATCTACGTGGCCAACTGGTTCTTCGGCGCCTTCATCATCGCCGTGGCGCTGCTGCACATCGTCAACAGCGCGGCCATCCCGGTCAGCATGACGAAGAGCTATTCGGCCTACGCCGGCGTGCAGGACGCCATGGTGCAGTGGTGGTACGGCCACAACGCGGTGGGCTTCTTCCTGACGGCCGGCTTCCTGGGGATCATGTACTACTTCATCCCCAAGCAGGCCGGTCGGCCGGTGTACAGCTACCGGCTCAGCATCGTCCACTTCTGGGCGCTGATCTTCACCTACATGTGGGCGGGCCCGCACCACCTGCACTACACCGCGCTGCCCGACTGGGCGCAGAGCGTCGGCATGGTCTTCAGCCTGGTGCTGCTGGCGCCCAGCTGGGGCGGCATGATCAACGGCATCATGACGCTCAGTGGTGCCTGGCACAAACTGCGTGACGACCCCATCCTGAAGTTCCTGATCGTGAGCCTGTCGTTCTACGGCATGTCCACCTTCGAAGGTCCGATGATGTCGATCAAGACCGTCAATGCGCTGAGCCACTACACCGACTGGACCGTCGGCCACGTGCACAGCGGCGCCCTCGGCTGGGTCGGCCTGATCAGCATGGGCGCGCTGTACTACCTGATCCCGCGGCTCTTCGGCCGCAGCGAGATGTACAGCGTCAAGGCCATCGAGACGCACTTCTGGATCGCCACCGTGGGCATCGTGCTCTACATCGCGGCCATGTGGATCGCGGGTGTGATGCAGGGCCTGAGGTGGCGCGCGGTCAACCCCGACGGCACCTTGGTCTACACCTTCGTGGAAAGCGTCAAGGCGACCTACCCCTACTACGTGGTGCGGCTGGTTGGCGGTCTGCTCTACCTGACCGGCATGCTGATCATGTTGTGGAACACGGTGATGACCGCGATGAGCGGCAAGGCCGTCGAGGCGCGCATACCGGCCCTGGCCGGCAGCCCCGCGCACGCCTGATCCTGACCCCACAAGGAACAAAAAAATGGCAAATGCAAATGCACCGTTGGGTGGTCACGAGAAGATCGAGACCAGCAACTTTCTGATGATCGTTCTGATCCTGGTGGCGGTGGCCATCGGCGGCATGGTCGAGATCATCCCGCTGTTCTTCCAGCGCTCCACCACGCAGCCGGCGGAAGGCTTGAAGCCCTACACCGCGCTGCAGCTGGCCGGCCGCGACGTCTACCTGCGCGAGGGTTGCTACAACTGCCATTCGCAGATGGTGCGGCCCTTCCGCGCCGAGGCGCTGCGCTACGGCCCCTTGTCCACCGCCGGTGAATTCGTCTACGACCATCCCTTCCAGTGGGGCAGCAAGCGCACCGGGCCCGACCTGCACCGTGTGGGCGGCAAGTACAGCGACGAGTGGCACCGCATTCACTTGAACAACCCGCGCGACCTGGTGCCCGAGTCGAACATGCCGGCCTACCCCTGGCTGCTCACCGGCACGATCGAACCCGACAGCATGGCGCCGCGCTTGAAGGCCCTGCGCATCGTGGGCGTGCCCTACACCGACGACGAGATCGCCAAGGCCGGCGAAGAGGTCAAGGGCCGCAGCGAGATGGATGCGCTGATCGCCTTCCTGCAGGTGCTGGGCACCGCGCGCAAAGACAAGTGACCGGAGGCCGCCATGGACATCAATGACATGCGCATCGCGGTGACGGTGATCAGCCTGCTGCTGTTCATCGCGCTGGTGGCCCACACCTGGAGCCGCCGCCGCAACGCCGAATACGAATCGGCCGCGCAACTGCCCTTCATCGAGGACGGCGCCGGCAACACGAATGAGAACCGAGGAGAAAAGCCGTGAGTGATTTCGTCAACAGTGGCTGGGCCCTGTTTGTCGCGGGCACCACCATCGCCGGGTTGATCCTGTGTCTGGTGCTGCTGGGCATCGCCAGCCGCCGCAAGGTGATGGCCAACGACAACACCACCGGCCACGTCTGGGACGAAGACCTGGTGGAATTGAACAATCCGCTGCCGCGCTGGTGGATGTGGCTGTTCGTCATCACCGTGGTCTTCGCCGCCGTCTACCTGGCCTTCTACCCCGGCCTGGGCACCAACAAGGGCTCGCTGGGCTGGACCAGCGTGGGCCAGTACGAAGCCGAGCAGGACAAGGCGCGCGCGGCGATGGCACCCGTCTACGCCAAGTTCACCACGATGAAGGCCGAGCAACTGGCGCAAGACACGACGGCCATGGGCATCGGCGGCCGCCTGTTCCTGAACAACTGCGCGCAGTGCCATGGCTCGGACGGCCGCGGCAGCAAGGGCTTCCCGAACCTGACCGACAACGACTGGCTGGGTGCCGGCACGCCGGACTACATCGAGAAGACCATCGCCGAAGGCCGCCAGGGCATGATGCCGCCGATGGCCGCCGCCGTGGGCAGCAGCGAAGACGTGAAGAACGTGGCGAACTATGTGCTCAGCCTGTCGGGCAGCGCGCACAACAGCGTGGCGGCGCAGCTGGGCAAAGAGAAGTTCGTCGTCTGCGCGGCCTGTCACGGGCCGGATGGCAAGGGCAACCCGGCGCTGGGCGCGCCCAACCTCAGCGACAAGATCTGGCTGCACGGTTGGGGCGAAGCGGCGGTGGTGTCCATGGTCACGAATGGCAAGACCAACGTCATGCCGGCGCAGGGTCGGCTGCTCACGCCCGACCAGATCCACGTGCTGGCCGCCTATGTCTGGAACCTGTCGCAGGGTACCAAGGTGGCCGGCCAGTGAGCGTGGCGCGCTGCAGTAGCCGGGCGCGCCATGACTGAGCCCACCGCGGCCTCGTCCGCAGCGGTCATCGCGGCCGACGAAGCCACCCGCGTGGCGGTGGTTTCGCTCTACCAGAAGCAACCCAAAATCTACGCCCGGTCGGTGACCGGCTGGTTCGCGGCCTGGCGCTGGGTGCTGGTGTGGGCCACCCAGCTCGTCTTCTACGGCCTGCCGTGGCTCGACTGGAATGGCCGCCAGGCCGTGCTCTTCGATCTGGGCACGCGGCGCTTCTACATCTTCGGCCTGGTGCTCTACCCGCAGGACTTCATCTACCTGACGGGGTTGCTGATCGTCTCGGCCTACGCGCTGTTCCTGTTCACGACGGTGGCCGGCCGCCTTTGGTGCGGCTATGCCTGTCCGCAGACGGTCTACACGGAAATCTTCATGTGGGTCGAGCGCCAGCTCGAAGGCGACCGCATGAAGCGCATGAAGCTGGACGCCGCGCCCTGGGGCGCGGAGAAGCTGCTGCGCAAGGGTGGCACGCAAGTCATCTGGATCGCCATCGGCTTGTGGACCGGCTTCAGCTTTGTCGGCTACTTCATGCCCATCAAGTCGCTGGCCGCTTCGGTGGCGGTGCTGGGCCTGGGTCCGTGGGAAACCTTCTGGGTGCTGTTCTATGGCTTCGCCACCTACGGCAACGCCGGTTGGATGCGCGAACAGGTGTGCAAATACATGTGCCCCTACGCGCGCTTCCAGAGCGCGATGTTCGACAAGGACACGCTGATCATCAGCTACGACGCCGAGCGCGGCGAACCGCGTGGCACGCGCGGGCGGAAGACCGACTTGAAGACTGCCAAGCTGGGGTCGTGCATCGACTGCGGCTTGTGCGTGGACGTTTGTCCCACCGGCATCGACATCCGCAAAGGCCTGCAGTACGAATGCATAGGCTGCACCGCCTGCATCGACGTCTGCAACGGCGTGATGGACAAGATGCAGTACCCGCGCGGGCTGATCCGCTACGACACCCAGAACGGCCTGCAGGCCCACCTGTCGCGCAGCGCACTGGTGCGGCGTGTGCTGCGCCCGCGCGTGCTGGGCTATGGCGCGGTGCTGCTGCTGATCTGCGCGGCACTGGCCACCAGCTTGTGGCTGCGTTCGCCGTTCCGGGTGGATGTGGTGCGTGACCGCGGCGCACTGGCGCGCATCGTTGAAGACGGCTGGGTCGAGAACGTCTACCGGCTGCAGATCATGAACACCACCGAAGACGTGCAGCACTACCGCGTTCGCGCCACTGGCTTGCCCGACTTGACTGTTGCGGTTCTGACCGACATCCGCATCGATCCGGCCCAGGCCGCGTGGGTACCCCTGGCGCTGCGCGTGCCGCCGCAGGTTGCCGAGCGCTCGGGCGCTGGTGCGCACAAAATCGAGTTCACGATCGAGCGCGTGGAGACCCAGCCGGGCGCGCCGCCCCGCAGTCAGATCGAGAAGTCCACCTTCATGGTGCCGCGCTGAGCGCCGCACGACCTGTCAACCGAACTGCATTGGAGAGCGCCATGTCACGCCGCAACGCCCAAGCCGAAACCGCTGATGCGGCCGAAAAATCGCCTGCGTGGTGGCGGCTGCCCATCGTCTGGATGGTCATTGCCGGCCCGGCCATCGTGGTGGTGGCCAGCTTCACGACGCTGGCGTTGGCCATCCTGAACCCCGACCCGGTGCTGGAGGCGCCGCAGGCCCGTGTTGCCGGCGAAGTGCCGGCCATGCAAGCGCGCAACCACGCGGCCGCGCCGCGCCCCTGACCGCTGTCGTCAGCAGCCGCTGCCGTTGACCAGCGCCTGCAGCGCCTCCGCGTCCAGAACCCGTATCTGCCGCTGCTTCACTTCCAGCACGCCGTCGTCCTGGAATTTCGAAAAGGCCCGGCTGACCGTTTCCAGCTTCAGCCCCAGGTAGCTGCCGATTTCCTCGCGCGTCATGCGCAACACCAGCGAACTGGCCGAGAAACCCCGCGTGCGCAGCCGCTGCGTCAGGTTGAGCAGGAAGGCCGCCAGCCGCTCTTCGGCGCGCATGCTGCCCAGCAGCAGCATCACGCCGTGGTCGCGCACGATCTCGCGGCTCATGATGCGGTGGAAGTGGCGCTGCAGGTCTGACAGTTCACGCGACAGATCTTCCAACTGGTGGTAGCCGATGACGCAGACCTGCGAGTCTTCCAGTGCGATGGCGTCGCAGGTGTGGCGGTCGGTGCCGATGCCGTCCAGGCCCAGCAGTTCGCCGGCCATGTGGAACCCCGTGACCTGGTCGCGGCCGTCTTCCGACGACACGCAGGTCTTGAAGAAGCCCGTGCGCACCGCGTAGAGCGACGTGAAGCCACCGCCTGCGCGAAACAGCGCGTCGCCGCGTGGCACCGAACGGCGCGTGGCCACGATGGCGTCCAGGCGTTCCATCTGCTCGTCGGACATGCCCACGGGCAGGCACAGTTCGCGCAAGTTGCAGCCCGAGCAAGCCACCTTGAACGGTTCGAGTTTGATATGCGTCGGTGTCGGTTGCATGGGATGGCCCCTGTGACTTGTGCAGAAGTATCGCCCATGGCCTGTGCGCCGACGACGCCGGAACCCAGGCGTGGGCAACGCCCCGGAGCTTGAGAAAGATCAAGGTCCCGGCCCGGCATTTGGGCACAGTGCACCCATGAACCCGATCGCTGTCACCCCGCCAGAAGCCTTGCTGTCCGATGCGCTGCTGCGGAGGTTGGATGTGCCCGGTCCGCGGTACACGTCCTACCCGACGGCAGACCGTTTTGTCGAAGCCTTCGGCCCGAAGGAATACCGCCAGGCTCTGCGTCAGCGCGCGCAGGGTGCCGTGGTGGGTGGGGCGCCGCCGCTGTCGCTGTACGTGCACATCCCGTTCTGCGAGGCGCTGTGCTACTACTGCGCCTGCAACAAGATCATCACCAAGCACCACAGCCGGGGGCGCGAATACCTGCACCTGCTGGAACAGGAAGTGGCGCTGCACGCCGCCGAGTTGGGCAAGGTTCAGACCATCACCCAGTTGCACCTGGGCGGCGGCTCGCCGACCTTTCTGGACGACAGCGAGTTGTCCGACCTGATGGCGCTGCTGCGCAAGACGTTCAAGCCCGCGCCGAACGCCGAGATCTCGATCGAGGTCGACCCGCGCACCGCGACGCGCGACCGGCTGCGCCATCTGGCGGAACTGGGCTTCAACCGCATCAGCTTCGGCATCCAGGACTTCGACCCCGACGTGCAGGCGGCCGTGCACCGCATCCAGTCCTTCGAAAGCGTGCGCGAACTGGTGGCCGAGGCGCGCGCGCTGCGTTTCGAGTCGATCAATGCCGACCTGATCTACGGCCTGCCCAAGCAGACGCCGGAATCGTTCAAACGCACCATCGCCCAGGTGGCCGAACTGCGCCCGACGCGCATTGCGCTGTATGCCTACGCCCACCTGCCGCACCGCTTCAAGCCGCAGCGCCGCATAGCCGCCGACGCGCTGCCCTCGGCCGAACAGCGCATCGAGATGCTGCGCTCGGCGCTGGCCGGCTTCATCGGCAACGGCTACGTCTACATCGGCATGGACCACTTTGCGCTGCCGACCGATTCGCTGGCGGTGGCCAAGCGTCAAGGTCGGCTGCACCGCAATTTCCAGGGCTACAGCACGCAGCCCGACTGCGACCTGATCAGCCTGGGCGTGTCGGCCATCGGGCGTGTCGGTGCCACTTACAGCCAGAACGCCAAGACCCTGCCTGAATACAGCGACGCCCTGGCGCAGAACGAATTCCCCATCGTGCGAGGCCTGGCGCTGACGCGCGACGACCTGATGCGGCGCACCGTGATCATGGCGCTGATGTGCCAGGGCCGGGTCGACTTCGAATCGGTGGAAGTGGCGCACCTGGTGAACTTCCGCGAAATTTTCGAACCCGAACTGGCGCAGCTGGTGTCCATGCAGGACATGGGCCTGGTGGAGGTGTCCGAGCAGGCGATCCAGGTCACGGCCATGGGCTGGTTCTTCGTGCGCGCGGTGGCCATGGTGTTCGACCGCCATCTGCGCGCTGACCGCGTGAGGGAGCGGTTTTCGCGCATCATCTGAGGGTGGACCTTGCTCTCATCGCCAGTGGTGCTTTGCTCGGCTTGGCGGGCGCACCGCATTGCGCGGCCATGTGCAGCGCCCCGTGCGCGGCCGCCATCGGCGCCGGCGGCAAAGGCGCAACTGCCGCCTTCCACACGGCCCGTGTTGCCAGCTACGCAGCGGGCGGCGCCGTCGCGGCGGCCAGCGTGGTGGCCCTGTCCACCTGGTCGCAGTTCAGCCCGGCCTTGCGGCCCCTGTGGACGCTGCTGAACGCCGCCGCGCTGGTGTTGGGTGCCTGGCTGCTGTGGCGCGGGCGTCAGCCCGCTTGGCTCGCCCGCCTGGGCCGCGTACCGCAGCCGACCGCACCGCAGGCGGGCGTTTGGCAGGCGGTTCGCATGCCTGGCCGGGCAGCCGGTTTCGGGGCTGCCTGGGTGGCGTGGCCATGTGGCTTGCTGCAATCGGCGCTGGTGGTGGCGGCGCTGTGCAGCAGCGCCGGCAGTGGTGCGGCCACGATGGCGGTCTTCGCGCTGGCGTCGGCACCCGGGCTGCTGGCCGGCCCATGGGTGGTACGCAGGCTGCTGGCCGGTCGCGGCGCTGCGGCGGGGCAAGCTTGGGCGGCGCGCGCTGCGGGTCTGATGCTGCTGGGTGCCAGTGCCTGGGCCCTGGGCCATCAACTCGGGCCCCAGGTCGCGGCCTTCTGCCGGACGTTCTGACCGGGACCGGTGACAGGCTCCGAAGATGGACGGGGCGGCGGTGATGGGGCGGGCTCAAACGACAACGCCCGGCACAGGGCCGGGCGTTGGCGTCGCGGGCACCGGCAAACCGGTGTCCGTGCATGCCGTGATTTACTTCTTGGCAGCGGAAGCAGCGGGCTTGGCGGCCGAAGCAGCAGCAGCCGGCTTCTCAGCCTTCTTCTCTTCCTTCTTGGCGGGCGCGTCAGCGGCGAAGGCGGTGACGGCGAAAGCTGCGGTGATCACGGCGGCGAAAAGCTTGTTCATCTCGGGAACCTTTCTGAAGTTTGAATGACCCCCTCCAACGGGGAGGCCTCACCGAAACGCGCTGGCCTCTCAGTCGGTTGACAGGGGGTCACTTAGAATTTATCGCAGGGAGATACACACCATGTACCAACACATCAAAGTACCCGAGGACGGCCAGAAAATCACCGTCAACGCGGACTTCACGCTGAACGTGCCAGACCAACCCATCATCCCCTACATCGAAGGTGACGGAACCGGTCTGGACATCACGCCGGTGATGCTGAAGGTGGTCGACGCCGCAGTGGCCAAGAGCTACGGCGGCAAACGGCAAATTCACTGGATGGAAGTCTTTGCCGGCGAAAAAGCGACCCGGGTCTACGGGCCCGACGTCTGGCTGCCCGAGGAAACCCTGCAGGCGGTGCGCGACTTCGTGGTGTCCATCAAGGGCCCGCTGACCACCCCCGTCGGCGGCGGCATCCGCAGTCTGAAAGTCGCCTTGCGCCAGGAACTGGACCTCTACGTCTGCCTGCGTCCGATCCAGTACTTCACCGGTGTGCCCAGTCCGGTGAAGGAACCCGAAAAAACCAACATGGTCATCTTCCGTGAGAACTCGGAAGACATCTACGCCGGCATCGAGTTCGAAGCCGAATCCGAAAAGGCCCTGAAGCTCATCAAGTTCCTGCAAGAGGAAATGGGCGTCAAGAAGATTCGCTTCCCGAACACCTCGGGCATCGGCGTCAAGCCCGTCAGCATCGAAGGCACCGAGCGGCTGGTGCGCAAGGCGCTGCAGTACGCCATTGCCAATGAAAAGCCCAGCCTGACGATCGTCCACAAGGGCAACATCATGAAGTTCACCGAAGGTGGCTTCCGCGATTGGGCCTACGCACTGGCCGCCAAGGAATTCGGCGCCGAGTTGATCGACGGCGGCCCGTGGATGAAGTTCAAGAGCCCGAAGACCGGCAAGGACATCGTCGTCAAGGACGTGATCGCCGACGCTTTCCTGCAGCAGATCCTGCTGCGTCCCGCCGAGTACTCGGTCATCGCCACCTTGAACCTGAACGGCGACTACGTGTCCGACGCGCTGGCGGCCCAGGTCGGTGGCATCGGCATCGCACCGGGCGCCAACCTCAGTGACTCGGTGGCCATGTTCGAGGCCACCCATGGCACCGCGCCCAAGTACGCCGGCAAGGACTACGTCAACCCGGGTTCCGAGATCCTGTCGGCTGAAATGATGCTGCGCCACATGGGTTGGACCGAAGCCGCCGACCTGATCATCAGAGCGATGAAACGCGCCATCCTGAGCAAGAAGGTGACCTACGATTTCGCGCGGCTGATGGACGGCGCGACGCAAGTGTCCTGTTCCGGCTTCGGCCAGGTGATGATCGACCAGATGTGAACCGCAGCCGGTCCTGGAGGCCGGCCTTCGACAGAAAGAAAAGCCCGCCTGTGTGCGGGCTTTTTCCTTGGCGCCCGACTCGGCGTCAGGCCATCAGGCCGACACCAGTGTCGGCGCTGCCGCCGGCACGGTCTCTTCCTCAGAGACAACTGGGCTGATGTTCTGCGCGAGACTGCCTTTGGGGCCTTGCACGAGCTCATACGTCACCCGCCCGCCCTGCTTGAGGGTGCGGAAGCCCTCCATCTGGATCGCCGAGAAGTGGGCGAAGACGTCAGCGCCGCCGCCTTCAGGTTCGATGAATCCGAAACCCTTGGCATCGTTGAACCACTTGACCATTCCAAACGCCATGATGCCCACCTTGTTCCTTGACTGCGTCAGAAATTGTCCCTCCGCCTGCGCGTGAGTGTCAAGGTTTCGACGCATGAAGCGCGTTGAATTGACTGGACAAGCATTTGGCAACAGGTGTCGGGCCGCCGCCGTGCAGCGCTGGGGGTTGGCCGGCATTTAAGGTCCTGCTTCGAGCTTGAACTGCGCGCACCTGGGTCAATATGGCATGGTTCGCTGCCATCGCGGCCTTGCGCCGCGCGCAGGGAGATCAACTCGATAGAATGAAACATGCCCGAGGAAAACCCACCGTCTCCGCCTGCGATGCCGCCTGTACCCCGCCGCGAAGGCGGTCAGGGTGCGGTGGTGGCCGAACGCAAGGCCGCGAAGACCAAGCCGCCACAGCTTTACCAGGTGGTGATGCTCAACGACGACTACACACCGATGGAGTTCGTCGTGATGGTGCTGCAACAGTACTTCCAGCGTGACCCTGACACGGCCACGCTCATCATGCTGAAGATTCACCACGAAGGACGCGCCATTTGCGGCGTCTACACGAAAGACGTCGCCGCGACGAAAGTCGAATTGGTGCTCACCGCGGCCCGCCGCGATGGGCATCCATTGCAATGCATTATGGAGGCCGCATGATCGCGCAAGAGCTTGAAGTCAGCCTGCACATGGCGTTTGTTGAAGCACGCCAGCAGCGTCACGAATTCATCACCGTCGAGCACCTGCTCATGGCGCTGCTGGACAACCCGTCGGCCGCTGAAGTGCTGCGCGCCTGCGCAGCCAACATCGAGGACTTGCGTAAAAGCCTGTCCACCTTCATCAAGGAAAACACGCCCACCGTGGGTGGCAGCGAAGAGGTGGACACCCAGCCCACGCTCGGCTTCCAGCGTGTCATCCAGCGCGCCATCATGCACGTGCAAAGCACGGGCAGCGGCAAGAAGGAAGTCACCGGCGCCAACGTGCTGGTGGCCATCTTCGGCGAGAAGGACTCTCACGCCGTCTACTACTTGCACCAGCAGGGCGTGACGCGCCTGGACGTGGTGAACTTCATCGCCCACGGCATCAAGAAGTCCGACCCGCCCGAGCCCGCCAAGGGCAACGACGCGCCCAGCGGCAACAACGAGGCCGAGAAGGAAGAGGGCGGCGACGCCAAGGGCACGCCGCTGGACCAGTTCACGCAGAACCTCAACCAGCTGGCGCTGCAGGGCAAGATCGATCCGCTGATCGGCCGTGAACACGAGGTCGAGCGCGTGATCCAGGTGCTGTGCCGTCGCCGCAAGAACAACCCGCTGTTGGTGGGTGAAGCCGGTGTCGGCAAAACGGCCATCGCCGAAGGCCTGGCTTGGCGCATCACCGAAAAAGACGTGCCCGAAGTGCTGGCCGACGCCATCGTCTATTCGCTGGACATGGGCGCATTGCTGGCCGGTACCAAGTACCGCGGCGACTTCGAACAACGCCTGAAGGGCGTGCTCAAGCAGCTGAAGGACCAGCCCAACGCCATCTTGTTCATCGACGAGATCCACACCCTCATCGGTGCGGGCGCGGCATCGGGTGGCACGCTGGACGCGTCCAACCTGTTGAAGCCGGCGCTGAGCAGCGGCGCGATGAAGTGCATCGGTGCGACGACCTTCACCGAATACCGCGGCATCTTCGAGAAGGACGCGGCCTTGTCACGGCGCTTCCAGAAGGTCGATGTGGTCGAGCCGTCGGTCGAGCAGACCATCGAGATCCTGAAGGGCTTGAAGAGCCGCTTTGAAGAGCACCACAGCGTGAAGTACGCGGTGGGCGCGCTGCAGGCGGCGGCTGAGTTGTCGGCCAAGTTCATCAACGACCGCCACCTGCCCGACAAGGCCATCGATGTCATTGACGAGGCCGGTGCGGCGCAACGCATCCTGCCGGCCAACAAGCGCAAGAAGACCATCACGCGTGCCG
>JANPHI010000246.1:0-7000 GCA_031424355.1 Betaproteobacteria bacterium | reverse complement strand
GGGCGCAGCTTCATCGTCAGCGCCTTGCTGTCGGCCGACCATTCCCAGCTCAGCGCCAGTTGCGGCGTCAGGTTCAGCTTTTCGTCGATGTCGATGAGCTTGTCGCACAGCGCGGTGAACACGATGCGGCCGACGAAGGTGCGGGCCAGGCTGGGGTCCAGCACGTCGGGGTCTTCGGCCAGACCCACGCGCAGGTTGGGCAGCGTCTGCGCCGACGCCGCGGTGGCGGCGAGCAGCGCCGCAAACAGCCAGGAGGTTTTCATGGTGGGTGTGCTTTCTTCAACTGATGAAGGCCGACTGCAGACGCTGCAGCCGGGTGTTGATGGGGGGCGCCGCGCGCTGCGCCGCAGGGGGCAGGACTTCGCGCCAGCGGAAGCAGGCCACGGCATGGCCGTCGTCGCCGGTTTCCAGCGGCGGCACGCCTTGCTGGCAGGCCGGCTGCGCGTGCATGCAGCGGGTGTGGAAAGCACAGCCGGCGGGCGGCTTCGTCGGGCTGGGCACATCGCCCTGCAGCAGCACGCGGTCGCGCCCGCCGCCCGGCACGGGTTCGGGTATGGCCGCCAGCAAGGCCTGCGTGTAGGGGTGGCGCGGCGCGGCGAACAGCGCGTCTTTCGGCGCCAGTTCGACGATGCGGCCCAGGTACATCACCGCGATGTGGCTGGCGATGTGCTTGACCACCGCCAGGTCGTGCGCGATGAAGATGTAGGCGATGCCCAGGCGCTGCTGCAGGTCTTGCAGCAGGTTCACCACCTGGGCCTGCACCGACACATCCAGCGCCGACACCGCTTCGTCGCAGACGATGAGTTGCGGCTCGACCGCCAGGGCCCGCGCGATGCCGATGCGCTGGCGCTGGCCGCCTGAAAACTCATGCGGGTAACGCTGCGCATGTTCCGGCGCCAGGCCTACGGTCTGCAGCAGTTCGGCCACGCGTTCGCCGTGCCGGCCGGCATGGAGACCGTGCAGGCGCAGTGGCTCGGCCAGCGTCTGGCCCACGGTCATGCGCGGGTTCAGGCTGGAATACGGGTCCTGGAAAATGATCTGCATCGCGCGGCGTTGCGCGCGCAGTGCGGCTGCATCCAGCGTGCCCAGGTCGCTGCCGTGGAAGGTGATGCGCCCGGCGGTGGGTTCGATCAGCCGCAGCACCAGACGGCCCAGCGTGCTCTTGCCGCAGCCGGACTCGCCGACCACGCCCAGCGTCTGCCCGGCCTGCAGCGTGAAGCTGACGCCCTGCACCGCCTGCACGGCGCTGCGCGCGCGGCCGAACAGGCCCTGGCGCACCGGGAAGTGCTTCACCAATCCTTCGACCTGCAGCAGCGGCGTCTTCATGCGGCAGCGGCTTGCAAGGACCGGGCCAGCAGCGCGTCGGCGTCCAGTGGCGCCAGCCAGCAGGCCGACAGGTGGCCGCCGCCCACGTCCCGCAAGGGCGGTGCTTCGGCGCGGCAGCGGTCTTGCGCAAAGGGGCAGCGCTCGGCAAAGGCGCAGCCCACCGGCCGGGGCAGCGGTGGCGGCACCTGCCCGGCGATGGCCGCCAGCCGCGTCGCCTGGCCGTGCAGGCGCGGCATCGAACCCAGCAGGCCCACGGTGTAGGGGTGCTGCGGTGTTTCAAAGAGTGCGGCCACCGGTGCCTGTTCAACGACGCGGCCGCAGTACATCACCACCACGCTGTCGGCCACTTCGGCCACGACGCCCAGGTCGTGGGTGATCAGCACGATGGCGGTGCCACTGTCTTGTTGCAGGCTGTGCATCAAGGCCAGGATCTGCGCCTGGATGGTCACGTCCAGCGCCGTGGTCGGCTCGTCGGCGATCAGCAGGCGCGGGTGGTTGGCCAGCGCCATCGCGATCATCGCGCGCTGCCGCATGCCGCCGGACAGCTTGTGCGGGTGTTCATTCAGGCGCTGCTCGGGCGCCGGGATGCGCACCTTTTCCAGCATCTGCAAGGCCTGCGCGCGGGCCTCGCTGTCACTCAGGTTCTGGTGGCATTGCAGGCCTTCGATGATCTGCTGGCCGATGGTGAACACCGGGTTCAGCGAACTCATCGGTTCCTGGAAGATCATCGCCATGCCATTGCCGCGCAAGGCCTGCAAGTCGCGCGCGGGCAGGCCGACCAATTCACGGCCCTCGAAGCGGATGGAACCCCCGGCGATGCGCCCGGGCGGGTTCGGGATCAGGCCCATGATGGACAGCGCGGTGACGCTCTTGCCGCTGCCCGATTCGCCGACGATGGCCAGCGTCTGCCCGGCGTGCACGCTGAAGCTGACGCCATCGACGGCCGGGAATTCACCGTCGTCGGTGCTGAAGTGGGTGCGCAGGTTCTCGACCTGCAACAGCGGGGTGCTCATGCCTCGAAGCGTCCTGGCGCGACTGACGGTGTCATTCCACCTTGCCGATCTTGCGCACCGCTTCCACCATCAGCTTGGCGTCGGCGTCCCAGTAGGTCTGGAACTCGGGCGCGTCCAGGTATTCGATGGGGCTGCCGGCGCGGTTGATGGTGGCGATGACGGCCGGGTCGGTGGCCACCTTCTTCGCCGCGGCGCGCAGCTTCAGCGCGATGTCATCGGGGGTGCCGGCCGGCACGAACAGCGCCGACCATTGCGCGAAGGCCGTGGCATAGCCCAGTTGCTTCAGGCTGCGCACCTCGGGCAGAGACACCAGCGGCTTGTCGCCCCAGTGGGCCAGCGCGCGCAGCTTGCCGGCCTTGATCTGCTGCGCCACCGCGCTGGGGCCGGCGGCCACGGCGTCCACCTGGCCGGCCAGCAGGGCCAGCACGGCCGGGCCGGCACCGGTGTAGGGGATGTGCGTCATGCGGAAACCCGCGCCGGCCTTCAGCATTTCCATCGGCACGTGCATGGTGCCGTAGTTGCCGCTGCTGCCGTAGTTGTAGGTGCCGGGCTTCTTCTTCGCGTCGGCGACGAATTCGGCCAGCGTCTTCCACGGCGCATCGGCGCGCACCACCAGCACCGTCGGGTCGGCGGTGAAACGCGCAATGGGCTTGAACTGGTTCAGCGTGTAGGCCGGCTTGCGGCCCAGGATGTGGTCGGCCTCGGGCAGGATGGAAATGGACGACAGCGTCATCAGCAGCGTGTAGCCGTCACCGGGCGCCCGGGCGGCCATGCCCATGCCCGTGGCGCCGCCGGCACCGGCCCGGTTCTCGACGATCACCACCTGCTTCAATTCCTTGCCCAGCGCCTCGGCCACGGGGCGGGCCACCGTGTCGGCCACGCCGCCGGGCGGGAAGGGCACGATCATCGTGATGGGCTTGTCGGGCCAGCCGGTCTGCGCGTGCACCAGCGCTGCGCCCAGCAGGGCGGCCCCAACCAGCCAACGCTTCACAGACCGCCCCCGGTGATGGCATTTTCGAAGCGCGTTTCCAGCACGCCCAGGCCATCGACCTCGATGCGCACCACGTCGCCATGCCCCAGCCAGCGCGGCGGCGTCATGCCCATGCCGACGCCGGCCGGCGAGCCGGTGGCGATCACGTCACCCGGCAGCAGCGTGATGCCGCGCGAGCAGGTCTCGATCAGCGTCGGCAGGTCGAAGATCAGGTCGGTGGTGCGCGCGTCCTGGCGCAGCTCGGCCGTGCCGCCGTGCGGCGTGACCCAGCAGCGCACGCGGGTGTCGGCCGCGTTCAGTTCGTCGGCGGTGACGATCCACGGGCCCATCGGGCAGAAGGTGTCGAAGCTCTTGCCCAGGTCCCATTGCGCGTGGCGCATCTGCACGTCGCGCGCGGTCACGTCGTTGACGATGGTGTAGCCCCAGACATGCGACATCGCCTCGGCGCGGCTGATGTTGCGCCCGCCCTTGCCGATGACGATGGTCAGCTCGGCCTCGTAGTCAATCTGCGACGAAATGGCGGCACCCGGCAGCTGCACCGCGTCGTTGGGGCCGATCACCGTTTCCGGCACCTTGGTAAAGACGATGGGCCAGGCGTCCACGGTCTTGGTGTTGTCCTTGAAGACGCTGGCCTGCAGTTCGGCAGCGTGCGCGTGGTAATTGCGGCCCACGCACCACAGGTTGCGGCGCGGCTTGGGCAGCGGGGCCACCAGCATGGCAGGCGTGAAGGGCGCGGTCTCGGTGACGGCGGGCAGCACCGAGCTGGCCACGCTCATCTCGATCAGCGCCAGCGCGCCCCGGCTGGCGTCGATGTCGAACAGGTCGATGGACAGGCCGTCGGGCGACAGGCGACCGACACGTTGCTGGCCTTGGTGGATGACGGTGGCAATGCGCATGCGGGCTCCAGTTGATCTCCCAAATGCTACCATTAAGGCCCAACACCGCACGACCCACCTGGCCATGGACGCTGCCTCAGCCCTGCGCGAGAACATCTTCGAGAACCTGCGCTCGCGCACCTGGCGGGCTGGTCACCGCATACCCACCGAGCGCGCGCTGAGCGAGGAATTCGGCCTCAGCCGTTCCACCGTGCGCCGCGTGCTGCTCGACTTCAAGCGGAAACGATTGATCACCCAGACGGTCGGCAGTGGCACCTATGTGTCGGACCAGGTGCACGAGGCGCTGGCCGAGCTGACCCCGGCGGTGGCCGCCCACGCCATCAGCCCGGCCGAGCTGATGAGTGCCCGCCTGGTGCTGGAACCGGCGCTGATCGAGATGGCCATCGGCAACGCGACGGCAGCCGATTTCAGCAGGATGGACGACTGCAACCACCGCGCTGAAATGGCCACCACGCTGGAAGAGTTCGAGCATTGGGACGGCGCCCTGCACGAAGCCATCGCCGAGGCCGCGCACAACGGCTTCATCAGCGGCGTCTTCAAGCTGATGAGCGACGTGCGGGCCAACAACGAATGGGGCGCGCTGAAGCGCCGCAGCGCCACGCCCGAGCGGCGGCTGGAATACCAGCAGGAACACCGCGCGCTGGTGGCCGCGTTGAAGGCGCGCGACGCCGAACGCGCCCGCACGCTGTGCCTGGCGCACCTGGTGCATGTACGCACCAGCATGTTGGGGTATTAGCCGCAAAAGCCCCGGCGCGCTACAGTCGCCGGCTTGCAAGAGGCCCAGCCAATAGGGCCCAAATCAAACCAATGATGGAGACACGCATGAAACGCGTTTGCGCACGACGTACCGCCATCGCCGGCCTGCTGGCGGCTGCCGTGACCCTGGCCGCCCTGCCGGCCTGGTCGCAGGACTACCCCGCCAAGCCGGTGCGCATCGTGGTGCCCTTCGCGCCCGGCGGCTCGGCCGACGTCTACGGCCGCTTCATTGCGCAGAAGCTGCAGGAAGCGATGGGTCAGAACTTCATCGTCGACAACAAGCCCGGCGGCGGCAGCGTCATCGGCACCGACGCCGTGGCCAAGGCCGCACCCGACGGCTACACGCTGCTGTTGATGTCGAACACGCAGACGGTCAACGAATCGCTGATCCCGAACAAGCCCTTCGTGCTGATGCGCGATTTCCTGCCCATCGCCCCGATCAACGCCTCTGACCTGGTGCTGGTGGTCAAGGCCGGGTTGCCGGTCAACAACCTGGGCGACCTGTTGAAGGCCGCCAGGGCCAAGCCGGGCGGCATGAGCTACGCGTCGTCGGGCCCCGGCACGCCGTACCACATGGCCGGCGAATTGATGAAGGCGATGGCCGGCATCGACGTGGTGCATGTGCCCTACAAGGGCAGCGCCGGTGCGCGCACCGACGTGCTGGGCGGCCAGCTGGAAATGATGTTCGACGCCATCCCGACGATGAGCGAACACATCAAGTCGGGCAAGGTGAAGGCGCTGGCCACGACGGGCCTGAAGCGCTCGGCCACGCTGCCCGATGTGCCGACGATGGACGAGGCCGGCATCAAGGGCTACGAGGCCACGATCTGGCTGGGCCTGATGGCGCCCAAGGGCACGCCGGCGGCCGTCATCAACCGCCTGAACGCCGAGCTGGGCAAGATCACCGGCAACGCCGACGTGCGCAAGGCCTGGGCCGCGCAGGGCACGGCGCCGCTGACGATGGGGGTGGACGCCTTCGCGCACTACCTGAACGACGACATCGCCAAGTGGGCGCGCATCGTGAAGATCTCGGGCGCCAAGGCCGAGTGATCGGCTGCGCCGTTGCAGCCACGCGCCCCGGCTTCTCCCCCTGATTCGCTGACCTGCTGACCTGCTGATCCGCCGCCCGACGCCCACCCCCATGAGCCTCACCGAGCTGACCGTGAACGGACAGGCGCACGCCGTGCAGGCCGCGCCGACGGCGCGTCTGCTGGACGTGCTGCGTGACGATCTCGGTCTGGTGGGCACGCGCTTCGGCTGTGGCGCCAACCAGTGCGGCGCCTGCCACGTGCTGCTGGACGGCCGATCGGTGGCGTCTTGCGACACGCCCTTGTGGGCTTGCGAGGGCCATGCCGTCACCACGGTCGAAGGTCTGCCGGCGCCGTTGCGCGACGCTTTCCTGGCTGAACAGGCCGCGCAGTGCGGCTACTGCAGTTCGGGCATGTTGATCGCAGCGGCTGCCTTGTTGCAGGCGCAGCCGCAGCCCACTGATGCCGACGTGCGGCAGGCGCTCGACGGCCACCTGTGCCGCTGCGGCGCGCACAACCGCATCGTGCGCGCCGTGCTGCGCGCGGCTGCCGCCATGCGGGTGGCCGCATGAACACGGTCGCGCCGCCGCGCGTGGCCATCACGGCCGACGGCCGCGTGCAGGTGCGCACCGGCAAGGTCGAGATCGGCCAGGGCCTGCACACCGCGCTGGCGCAGATCGTGGCCGACGAACTGGGCGTGGCACTGGACCGCATCGACATGCTGCCGGTGAGCACCGCGCACAGCCCCGACGAGGGCGTGACCTCGGGCAGCCTGTCGGTGCAGGACGCCGGGCGGGCCCTGCGGGCGGCCTGTGCGGCGCTGCGGTCGGATGCATCGGCACCGCTCCTGCGGACGACGTCCGGCGGGGCCGTCGGCACGTCGGCACCGAACCGCGGACTGCCCGCGAAGCTGGCCGGTTTGCCGGCCTTCATCCACGACCTGCAACCGGAAGGTCTGCTGCACGGCCGTGTGCTGCACCCGCCTCGCCT
>JANPHI010000245.1:0-18548 GCA_031424355.1 Betaproteobacteria bacterium | reverse complement strand
TACGCTCCCAAGGTTGAGAACCGCTACCCCGACCAAGGAACCGCCATGCACGCAAGCGCCCGTACCGCCGCCTTCGCCCTCGTCTGCGCCGCCGCTGTGGCACCGGCCGTGCATGCCGCAACGCCCAGTCACCAGTACCAGCTGGACGGCAGCCTGGTGGACGATCTGGCCGGCCCGGCCCTGGTCAGCGCCGGCGGCACGCTGGACACCAGCGGCTACAGCTTCGGCCCCAACCAGGGGCTGACGATGGGTGTCGATCTGGGTGCGACCTACACCGTCGACCTGCTGTTCCACTTCGACAGCCTGCCTGGCTGGAACAAGATCATCGACTACAAGACCTTGACGTCGGACAGCGGCATGTACACGCTGAACGGCAACTGGAACTACTGCTGCGGTGGCAGCAGCACCGGCAGCTTCGGCGCCGTCAGCCCGGGCGTGGACGCGCGGCTGACGCTGACCCGCAATGCCGCCGGCGCCGTCAACTTCTACGTCAACGGCGCGCTCAACTTCAGCCTCGGCAATGACGGCGGCATCGGTGACTTCACCGGCAACTCCGCGCGCTTCTTCATCGACGACTTCGCCACCAGCCAGGGCGAAGCCCGCGCCGGCCGCGTCGATTTCATCCGCACCTTCGACAGCGTGCTGAGCGCCAGTGAAGTGGCCGACCTGGGCAATGTGCCCAGCCCCATCCCCGAGCCGGCCAGCGTGGCGCTGATGCTGCTGGGCCTGGCCGGCGTGCTGAAGACCGCCAGATCCCGTCGCTGAAGGCCAGGCGGCGCGGGAGCCGCTCAGTCCCTGGCACCACCGTTGAAGGAGTCATCCATGCTTCGTCTTCCTGTGATCGCAGCGGCCAGCGTCCTGGCCTTCAGCGCCGCCCCTGTGGCGGCCAGCGTCATCTACGCAACCGGCTTCGAGAGCCCGGCCTTCACCACCGGCAGCGTCAACGGCCAGAACGGCTGGGCCACCTTCGGCAGCGCCGCTGCCAGCACGGTACAGACGGCGGTGGCGGCCAGCGGCACCCAGGCCCTGGCCGTGGACGGTTCCGTCGCCGGCCAGCACGGCCCGTTCTACAGCACGGCCGCCACGGCGGGCACGCTGCTGATCTCGGCCGACATCCTGCTGACCTCGGCCGGTGCGCTGAGCAGCTGGCAGTTCGCCGGCCTGGGTGCCGGGCTGGCGCCCTTCGCCGGCGGCTTCAATGTCAACGGCACCACCATCAATGCCATCACCGCGGGCTTCCCGGCCATCGGCACCCTGTCGCGCGACATCTGGAACCATTTCGACATCTACCTCGACTTCGGCTTGCAGCAGACGACCATCGCGCTGAACGGCACGACGCTGGCTTCGGGCCTGGCCTTCTGCGGCGACAACGGGCCCTGCACCGGCAGCGCGGTGGCCAGCCTGGGCACCGTGCTGTTCGACAGTTTTGGCAGCGGCGGCGACGTCGGCTACCTGGACAATTTCTCGCTGTCCACCGTGCCCGAACCGGCCACCCTGGCGCTGGTCGCCACGGCGCTGGTCGGCTTGCGCGCGTCCCGCCGCAGGGCCGCCTGAGCCCGGGTGCAGGCCTGCGGCGCGGGCCCGCCTGCGCCCCGGGCTAGCCGATGTACTTCACCAGCCACAGGCTGATGGGCGGGAAGAACAGCAGCAGCAGGGTGCGCAGGGTGTCGCTGATCAGGAAGGGCATCACGCCGCGGTAGCTTTCGGCGATGGGCACGTCTTTCGCCATGCTGTTGACGACGTAGACATTCAGCCCCACCGGCGGCGCCAGCATGCCGAAGCCCACCGTCATCAGCACCATGATGCCGAACCAGATGGCCACGCTTTCCTTGGGCATGCCGAAGTCCAGGCCCATGATCATCGGGAAGAAGATGGGGATGGTCAGCAGGATCATGCTGAGCTCGTCCATCACGCTGCCCAGCACCACGTAGAACAGCATGATGGCGCCCACCACCATCACCGGCGGCAGGCCCCAGGCCTGCACGATGCCGGCCAGTTGCCCGGGCACCTGGGTCAGCGCCAGCGACGCGTTCATCAGGTCGGCACCCAGGAAGATCAGGAAGATCATGGCCGACGATTCGGCCGTCGAATAGAAGCAGTTCTTGAACTTCGCCCAGGTGATCTCGCGCTTGGCCAGCGCGGCGAAGAAGGTGGCCGCCGCGCCGACGGCGGCGCCCTCGGTGGGCGTGAACAAGCCGCCGTAGATGCCGCCGAAAACGATGACGAAGATGATGGCGATGGGGCCTATGCCCGACAGCGCCTGCAGCGTCAGCCGGGGGGCGGCTTCCTGCTCAGGCGCCTGGCCGGGCACCACGCGCACATAGATCGCGATGGCGATCATGTAGCCGACCATCGCCAGGATGCCCGGGATCATGGCCGCCGCGAACAGCTTGGCGATGTTCTGCTCGGCCAGGATGGCGTAGATCACCAGCGGCACCGACGGCGGGATCAGGATGCCCAGCGTGCCGCCAGCGGCCAGCGTGCCGGTGCTCAGGCGCCCGGAATAGCCGGCGCGGCGCATCTCGGGCAAGGCCACCTGGGTGATGGTGGCGGCCGTGGCCACGCTGCTGCCGCAGATGGCACCGAAGGCCGCGCAGGCCACCACGGCGGCCATCGCCAGCCCGCCCTTGAAGCGCGACATCACCGCCGCCGCAAAGCCGAACAAGGCCCGCGAGATGCCGCCTTGCGTCGCGAAGTTGCCCATCAGGATGAACAGCGGGATCACGCTCAGGTCGTAGCTGGCAAAGCGCGCGAAGGCCTGGGTGTTGAGGAAGCTGGCCAGCGGCAGCCAACCGGCCTGCAGCACATAGCCCACGGCGCCGGCCGCGAACATGGCGATGGCGATGGGCGTGCGCAGCGCCATCAGCAGCAGCATCACCGCGAAGATGAGCAGCGTCAGCGTCAAGGGACCGAGGCTCATGCGGTGCGCTCCGTGTTGAAACCGTCGGCCTCTTCGAGACCGCCGAAGCCGCCGAACCCACGCACGGCCTGCACCAGCGCAATCACGGCCGTCAGTGCCAGTGCCGGCACCATGAAGGCGTAGACCACCCACTCGGGGAAGCCCAGCATCATCGACCCCGACTGGTTGCGCCAGGCGCTCAAGCCGCCCACGCCGGTGCGCCAGGCCATCAGGCCCATCGCCAGCGCCAGCAGCAGCGCGCCGAAGCGGTCCAGCTTCTCCTGCGTGGCGGCGCCGGCCTTGGCGGTGAAGAAGTCCACCATGATGTTGCCGCGCCGGATCTGGCACCAGGGCATGAAGAGCGCGATGGCAGCACCCGCCGCCGAACCCGACAGTTCGAAGTCGCCCACGATGGTCCACCCGGACGTGTTGCGCCCGATCAGGCTGACGCAGGTCATCAGCGTGATCACGGTCAGCAGCACGCCGGCCAGTACGGCGCAGAACTTCGCGCCACGTGCAAGCAGGTTCACGGCTCTCTCCTCGGTTTCGGTTTCACGGGGGTCTCGGTGCCGTTTCAATACTGGCTGACGGGCAGGCGCACGCGCAGGCCGTCCAGCGCGGCGGTCAGTTCGATCTGGCAGGACAGGCGGCTGTGGGTCTCACGCGGGGTGGCGGTCATGTCCAGCATGTCGGCCTCATCGGCCGACGCGGCGGGCAGGCGCGCTGCCCAATCGGCATCGACCACGACATGGCAGGTGGCGCAGGTCAGGCAGCCGCCGCAGTCGGCCGCCACGCCGTCAACGCCGGCTGAAACCGCCGCCTGCATCAGGCTCTTGCCGGTGCGGCCGGTGATGCGCGACTCAAGGCCGTCGGCGCTTTGCAGGATCAGGGTGATGGTGGACATGCCGGGGTGAGGCTCGCGCTGCGTTGCGGGGTGGGTCGGACGGCTCAGTAGCGGCCGAAGTATTCGCGGCGCTCCCACTGCGCGGGGTCTTCGGCCTGCGCGTGGCGCGCCAGTTCCTGGCGCTTGACGGTGTCGAAGACCAGGCCCATCACCGGGCCCAGGCCGCGTTGCAACACGGCGTCGCCCGCCAGCGCGTCCAGGGCCTCGCGCAAGGTGGCCGGCAGGCGGGTGGCGGTGGCGCTGTAGGGTGTCTCCGTGGCCGCGCCGGGGTCGAGTTCGCGCTGCAAGCCGTCCAGCCCGGCCCAGATCTGCGACGCGATGGCCAGGTAGGGGTTGGCCATCGGCTCGGCGATGCGGTTCTCGACGCGCGTGGCGGGGTCGCCCGCCAGGCCGATCACGCGCAGCATCGCACCCCGGTTGTCGCGGCCCCACACCACCGCCTGCGGCGCCATCACGCTGCCCTGGTAGCGGCTGTAGGCGGGGATGGTGGGCGCGCACAGCGCGGCCATGCCCGGCGCGTGGGCCAGCAGACCGGCCAGCCAGTGCGCGCCGGCCGCGCTGAGGGTGTGTCGGGCATCGCTGGCGGTCACGCCGCCAGGCGGGTTGCCGTCGCGCTGCATCGCATTGCGGCCCTGCAGGTCGGTCAGGCACTGGTGCAGATGCCAGCCACTGGCCACCGCCATCGGCAGCGGCGGCCGGCAGACGAAGCTGGCGTGCAGCCCCGCGCGGCGCAGGGCCTGGCGCAGGCCGTTGCGCAGCAGGACCATCTGGTCGGCGGCCGTCAGCGCATCGGTGGGGGCGAACACGGCCTCGAACTGGCTGGGCCCCAGTTCGATTTCCAGCGAACGCAGCGGCAGGCCCAGGCCCAGCGCCGTGCGGCGCACGATGGCCAGCGCCTCGGCACACTGGTCGGCGTGGGCTTCGGACAGCAGTGCGTAGCCCGGGTGCAGCAAGGCCACGGCGGGGGGTTCGGCGGGCCATGCGGCGTCGGCGGCGGCCAGCGCCTCGTCGGTGATGCGGTGGATGTGGAATTCAACCTCCAGCCCGCAGCGCAGGCCGTAGCCCGCTGCCTGCAAGGCGGCCAGGGCGCGCAGCAGCACGCCGCGGGGGTCGGCCTGGACCGGGGTGCCATCGGCCCACAGCGGGTCGCAGCGCACCCAGGCGGTGGCGTCGGCCCAGGGCAGCACCGTGAAGCTGGCCAGGTCGGGCACCAGCTGCACATTGCCGGCGGCGCCGAAACCGGGCGCGGCCGCGAACAGCGCGCGCGTGGCCGCGTTGGCGGTCGGTTCGAACACCGGGAAGGCGGTGCGGTCAGCCGTGTCCTTCAGCAGCAGCGTGCTGACCATGCCCACGCCGCCGCGCAGCGCCTGCGCAAAAGCGTCAACGCCGCCCACCACCGTCTTGCCGCGCAGGCTGCCGTGCACATCGGCCCAGCCCAGGCGCAACTGCTCGATGCCGGCGGCGCGCAGGCGGTCCAGCACGGCCTCGCACGCAGCGGCGCGGGCGGCGCCGTCGGCGGTCGTCATGCGGCCGTCATGCCGTGGCAGGCAGACCCGCTGCCAGCCAGGCTGCGCCCGCGCGCTTGGCCGCCGCAGCGGCCTGCCAGTGCGCCGACCAGGTAGCCGCCGGGGCCATGCAATCCATGGTGTCCGGCCCTTGCAGCGCAGCAGCCTGCTCGGCGTTCAGCACCATCGGCGGCGTGCCGCCGCTGCGCACGGTCTCTATCGCCTTCAGCAGCGTGCGCCGGTTGGCCATGATGACCTTGTCGCTCTGCCCCAGGTGTTCACGCGTGCGGTCCTGGATGGCGCCCATGCTCTCGACGGCCCACTGGTCATGCAGGTTGATGTCTTCCTCGCCCATGCCCAGGTAGGTGCGCGTGCGCTGCTCGTCCGGCTTGAAGTTCCAGTGGTTGTGGCGGCCGTTGTGCGGCACGTAGTCGGGCAGGCTCATGTGGGCCAGGCGCTGGCGGCGCATGGTTTCCTTGTCCAGCGGGCCGGCGAAGCTGGTGAAGAAGGTGTACCAGTAGGTCTGCCCGTCATCCACCGGCACGTGCATCTGCGTGATGGTGACGGTTTCTGACAAAGGTATGACGAAGGTGTGCGGGAACGCCGCGTGGGTGACACGCACGTGGGTCAGGCTGTCGTTGATGGCGCGCAGCGCGGTCAAGCGGGTCAGGCCTGATCCAACGCCCCCGACTTCGTCGAAGTGGATCTCGGGGCTGCAGACCTCGCGCATCACGCGGGTCATGGGCCAGCGTTCGCCGTTCACCTCACCCGCGCTGGCGGCGCGGAACTGGCGGCCGAATTCCTTCTGACCGGTGGCGTCCAGGTCGTCGTCCTGCAGGTAGCGGTGCAGGAAGGACGGGTGCGCGGGGTCGATGCCGACTTCGAAAGCCTGCAGCCAGTTGCAGCGCCACAGGCCCTTGAAGGCGAAGCTGTGGCTGCTGGGCGCGGTGTAGCAGTCGAAGGCCGGCAGTTCGGGCGGCGTGCTGTCTTCCGGGCCCAGGTAGGCAAAGATGACGCCAGCGGCGATGCGCAGCGGGTAGCTGCGCTGGCGCACGCGCTGGCACAGCGTGCTGCCCATCGGTTCGGCCGGCGTTTCCAGGCACTGCCCGCTGGCCGCGAATTTCCAGCCATGGAAAGGGCAGCGGATGCCGTCGCCTTCATGCCGCGCAAAGGCCAGGTCGGCGCCACGGTGCGGGCAGTCGCGGTCGAGCAGGCCGAAGGTGCCGGTCGCGTCGCGGAACAGCACCAGGTCCTGGCCCAGCAGGCGCACGGCCTTCAGCGGGCGTTCGGCCATGCGCGGGTCCAGGCTCGGGTCGAATTCGTCCAGCAGGGCGGCGGGCTGCCAGTAGCGGCGCAACAGTTCGCCACAAGGCGTGCCGGGGCCGATGCGGGTGATGAGTTCGTTCTGGGCGGCTTGCATCGTGCCGGGCAGTCTAGGCGGCGGCTGGGGGTGAAACAAGCGAGGCAACTACGGGGTTGTCCACGCGGCGGCGCGGCAGCCGTCGTGTGACGGCCCGCCACACTGGCTTCACCCACCCGCAACACAGCGGTTAGGGCCGGCGGCGAGACTGGCGACCGTTCTTCCACTTACCTCCACTTCCCAGAAGGTCCGTTCACCATGCGCCCACGCACCACCCCGCTTGTCCTGCCCGCCATCGCCCTGCCCGCTACGGCCCTGGCCCTGGCCCTCTGCACCGCTGCCGCGCAGGCCCAGGACATCGACTCGATACGCCAGATGCCCGCCGCCGAAGGCCCGGGCACGTCCACGGGCACGGGCCAAGGCATCGTCGGCCTGGGCGTGGCCAGCGGCCCGCGCTTCCCGGGCGCCGACGACACCCGCACCCGGCTGCTGCCGGTGCTGGGCTACCAGTGGGCCAACGGCTGGTTCGCCAGCACGCTGGGGGGCGTGGGCGTGAACCTGTCCAGCACGCCCGGCCTGCAATACGGCCCGCGGCTGACGGTGGACTTCGGCCGCCGCGAAAGCACAGACGCCGCGCTGCGCGGCATGGGCAACGTGCAGGCATCGGCCGAGTTGGGCGGCTTCGTCCACTACCGCGTCGTCGATGCCTTAACGCTGCACGCCGACCTGCGCGCCGGTTCCGGCGAAGACCACAAGGGCGTGCGCATGGACCTGGGCGCTGGCTACGGCTTCCAGCTGGCGCCGGGGATGCGCCTGCGCCTGGGCGCCAGCACCACCGTGGCCAACCAGGCCTATGCGCAAACGCACTTCGGCGTGACGGCCGGCCAGTCGGCCAGCAGCGGCTACGCGCTCTACACGCCCAAGGCGGGGTTCCAGGACGTGCGGGCCAGCGTCGGCCTGAACGTGGCCCTGGCCCCGCGCGTGATGCTGAGCACCGCGCTGACCAGCACCACGCTGCTGGGCGACGCCAAGGACAGCCCGCTGGTGCGCAAGACCAGCGGCCTCAGCGGCCAGATCGGCGTGGCCTACGGGTTCTGAGGCGGGGTGGCGGTGGCTGCTGGGGCAACCAGCGCGGCGGACAAACGCAGGTCGATGACCACCGTGTGCGCCACGCGGTCCTGGATGCCCTGGCGGTTGACGTCCCACAGCGCCTGCAGGAAACCCAGCCCGCCGGTGGCCATGCCGGCCGCGTAGCCGCCGTAGCGGCGCAGGCAGCGCATCACGGTCAGCGGCCGGCCGGTCAGTTCGACGATGCGCAGCCTGAACAACTTCTTGCCCAGCGTCTGACCGTTCCACCAGGCCGGCAGCAGCGAGAAGTAGACGATGCCCCAGCCGAAGCTGACGCCCACCGATTCGATGGCGCGCTGGAATTCGTTGCGCCAGCGCAGCGGCTTGGGCTTTTTCAGTTCGTCCACCTCGGCCTGCAGTTGCGCGATGCGGTCTGCGTCGCTCAGGCCTGATGCGGGTGCGGATACCGCTGCCGATGCAGCAGCCGCCGTAGCAGCCTCAGCGGCCTCGGCACGCCGTTCTGCGGCGTCGGCCGCCGCCTCGGCCCGGGCCGAGGCGGCCTGCCGGGCGCCTGACCCCGGGCCGTGGCTGTCCCAGGCTTCCTGCAGTGCCAACAGGCCCAGCACGGCCGCGAAGATCCAGCCGATGCGCCGGCGCCGGTTTTCGGCCAGGCGCTTGCTGCGCAACAGCAGGGCCACCAGCACCAGGCCGGCCACCAGCCACAGGCCGGCGGCGTCACCCAGCAGAGCCAGCAAGGCCAGGTCCACCAACATGGCCATGGCACGGCGGGCGGGCGAGGCCAGCGGCTGGCCGGCCAGCGTCGGCAGCACGTTCAAGGCAGCCGTATCCAGCCAGCGCTGCTCCTTCAGCCAGCCGACCCGCCGGGGCGCGGCGGCCACGGGCAGGGCGGCCTGGTCGGCCGTGGTCGCATCGGCGGCTTGGACGGCCTGGACCGCTTGGGCACCGTCGGCGTCTTTCGGACCGGCCGGCCCCCCCGTCATTCGCCGCCTCCGCCGCAACCGCCGCCATCGCCGCCGCCGTCTGCACCATCACCACCGCCCGCCGCATCGCCGTCGCCAGGCCCGAAGCCGTCGGTGCCGCCGTCGATGCCGGGGCTGCTGAAGTCGCCACCGCAGTACACGGCGGTGGCGGCCGTGTCGCCGCCGCCTTCCCGCTCGTGTTCACGCAGGGCCTGGCAATCGGCCACGTAGTGGAAGCCCCCGGCGATGGCCAGCTTGGCGTCGATGGCGAAGAGCAGCGGCAGCCGTGTCGGCTTGCGCGGGTCGATGTTCTCTTCGGTGCAGGCGAACCAGAAACAGCGCCGCAGCCCGGTGTTGGATTGCCGCTGGCCGCCGCCCAGCACCACGGCCGGCGTGTGGTGCAGGAAGCCGCCGAAAGCCTGGCGGCAGAAGACCTCGTAGTTGCGGGTGTACAGGATGAATTCGTGCCACAGGTCGTCCACCACCTGCGAGGGCATGGCCACGAAGCCACGGCCGCTGCGCAGGTGCGCCAGGAAGAACTGCCGCAGGCCCTGCGCGACCAGTTGGCAGTCTTTCTGCGACAGGCCGGGGTGGTGCTGGCGCAGCTTGTCGAACAGGCCGCGCGGCAGCACGACATGGCGGATGTGGGCTTCGCGTTTCAGCTTCAGCTGGCGCTGCCACAGCACCACCGCGACGACGGTGACCGCGACGGCCGGAACGATCAGCAGTACGGGGTGCATCAGCGTCCTGAAGCCGGGCCGTGCGCTACAGCAGCACGATGTCGTACTGCTCCGGGTTCATCGTCGGCTCGGCGCTCAGCGAGATCTTCTTGCCAATGAATTCGCTCAGGCCGGCCAGGTGCACGCTCTCTTCGTCGAGCAGCATTTCGATGACGGTGGCACTGGCCACCACGCGAAATTCCTTGGGGCTGAACTGGCGCGCTTCGCGCAGGATTTCGCGCAGGATGTCGTAGCACACGCTGCGTGCCGTCTTCACCTGGCCACGGCCCTGGCAGGTGGGGCAAGGCTCGCACAGCATGTGGGCCAGGCTTTCGCGGGTGCGCTTGCGCGTCATCTCCACCAGGCCCAGTTGCGTGAAGCCGCTGACCGTGGTGCGGGTGCGGTCGCGCGCCAGCTGCTTGCGCAGTTCGGCCAGCACGGCCTGCTGGTGGTCTTCACGCAGCATGTCGATGAAGTCGGCCACGATGATGCCGCCCAGGTTGCGCAGGCGCAGCTGCCGCGCCATCGCACCGGCGGCTTCCAGGTTGGTCTTGAAAATGGTGTCTTCGAAGTTGCGCGCACCGACGAAGCCGCCGGTGTTGACGTCCACCGTGGTCAGCGCCTCGGTCTGGTCGATGATCAGGTAGCCACCGCTTTTCAGATCGACGCGCCGGGCCAGCGCGCGGGTCAGTTCTTCTTCGATGCCGAAGAGGTCGAAGATGGGCCGCTCGCCGCGGTAGTGGTCGAGCTTGGCCACCACGCCGGGCATGAAGGTTTCGCCGAAGGCTTTCAGCGCGTCGCACTGCAGCTTGCTGTCGATGCGGATGGTCTGGGTGGCGTCCACCGTCAGGTCGCGCAGCACGCGTTCGGCCAGGCTCAGGTCCTGGTGCAGCAGGCTGCCGGGCGGGCGGCTTTGCGCGCGTTCGCGGATCAGCGCCCAGGTCCGGCGCAGGTAGGCGATGTCTTCGCCCAGTTCCGCGTCGGTGGCCTCTTCGGCGTTGGTGCGCAGGATGAAGCCACCGCCACCGACCTTGCCGTCGGGCGAGGCCAGCACCTGCATGCGCGCCCGCAGCTGTTCGCGCAGTTCGTGCGAGCCGATCTTCTGGCTGATGCCGATGTGCTTGTCGTGCGGCAGGAAGACCAGCATGCGGCCGGCCACCGAGATCTGCGCCGACAGCCGGGCGCCCTTGGTGCCGATGGCGTCCTTGATGACCTGCACGGTCAGCGTCTGGCCTTCGAAGACCTGGCGTTCGATGGGCACCAGCGGCACGTCGCTGCGACCTTCCTTGTTGGGCGGGCCGCTGTTCAGGTCGGCCACGTGCAGGAAGGCGGCGCGTTCCATGCCGATGTCGATGAACGCGCTTTGCATGCCGGGCAGCACACGCACAACCTTGCCCAGGTAGACGTTGCCCACCAGGCCGCGTTCCAGCGTGCGTTCGATGTGCAGTTCCTGCACGGCGCCGTTCTCGACGATGGCGACCCGGGTTTCCTGGGGCGCCCAGTTGATGAGGATGTCTTGTGCCGGCATCGCCCGAGTCTAGATGGCCCGCCGGCTAGATGGGAACCGCGACCCGGGCGGCCCGCAGCAGCGTGGCCGTCTCGAACAGGGGCAGGCCCATGATGCCGCTGTGGCTGCCTTCGATGTGCGCGATGCAGCCGGCCAGCGCGCCCTGGATGGCGTAGGCGCCGGCCTTGCCGCGCGGTTCACCGCTGGCCACGTAGCGGGCCACCGTGTTCGGCGTGAGTGGGGCCAAACGCACGCGCGACAGGCTGGTCAGCAGCTGCGCCTTCGTGCGCTCACCTGCGGCCACGGCCACGCAGGTCAGCACGCGGTGGGTGCGCCCCGACAGGGCGGTCAGCATGACCGCGGCCTCGGCGTCGTCACGCGGCTTGCCCAGGATGACCCGGCCCAATGCCACCGTGGTGTCGGCGCACAGGATGGGCGCCAGCGGCCCGCCGCGTCGCTTCAGGCGGGCGCGGGCGGCTTGCAGCTTGGCCAGCGTCACCCGCTGCACATAGGCCAGCGGCAGTTCACCCGGGCGTTCGGCTTCCAGGGCTTCGGCGTCTTCGGCGATGTCGCCCTCGGTGTTCGGCAGCAGCGGCCGGTGCACCACGCCGAGTTGGTCCAGCAGTTGTTGGCGGCGCGGGCTTTGTGACGCGAGGTAGACGAAGGCGTGAACGAAAGCCTGGGACGGACCGGTGGATGGCGTGGGCATCGCGGCATTGTCCATGCCGACCCGCTAGATTCCGGCTGATGGGCGAACTGACCGTTCTCTTCGGACAAGCCGGCGCGGGCGATGCGCAGGCCTTCGACCGCATCTTCACGCTGCTCTATCCCGACCTGGAAGCGATGGCGCGCAGCCGGCTGCGCCGGGGTGAACGGGTGACGATGGCCGACACCGGCGCGCTGGTGCACGAAAGCTGGCTGCGCCTGCAGCAGGCCGGCACGCTGGGCTTCGAGAACCGGGGGCACTTTCTGGCCCACGCGGCGCGGGTGATGCGATCGGTCATCACCGACATCGCCCGGCGCAGCCATGCCGAAAGGCGCGGCGGCGACCTGGCGCGGGTCACGCTGGACACCGCATTCGGCGAAGCCCTGGCCGCCGGCGACCCCGACGTGCTGGACGTGGCCGAGGCCATCGACGCGCTGGCCGCGCTGGACCCGCGGCTGGCTCAGGTGGTGGAAATGCGCTGGTTCGCCGGCCTGACCGAGGTGGACATCGCCGGCGCGCTGGGCCTGACCGAACGCACCGTGCGGCGCGACTGGGAGAAGGCGCGCGCCTTCCTCACGGTGGCGCTGAAGCGGTGACGGGCCGCAGGCTGGCGCCCGACCGGCCCGCACCCGAACCCGAAACCGAACCCAGCGGCCACGCCACCGGCAGGCTGGCCGCGTCCAGCTGTTCCCACAGCGCGGCCAGCCGGCGGCGTTCCTGCAGCACCCAGTCGTCGTAGTGGCCGGGCATCAGGTCGCCGCGGTACAGCCGCTGGGCGGCCGCGCCGTCGCCAGCGCGCAGGCGGCGCTCGAAATCCAGCGCGTCGCAGGTCAGGGCACCCGGCACCACGCGGATGCCCAGGTGGTCGGCCACCAGCACCGTTGCGGCACCGGCGCCGCGTGTTTCGAGCAAGGCCTTCAGCGTGGACAGCGCCTGGCGCAGGCGGTTGCGGCCCACGCTCAAGCCGACGCCCGGCCACAGCAGTTCAACCAGCTCTTCGCGCGGGTGCACGCGGTCGGGCCACAGCGCCAGGCGGGCCAGCAAGGCCGCCACGGCGCGGGTGGGCCAATGGCTGAGGACAGGCGCAGCACCGGGCAGGCCGTCGACAGCGCCGGCCACGCCGACCGCATCCACGGCCCCCAGCAGGCGCACCCGCCAACGTGGCCCGGCCAGCGCGGCCGGCACCGCGCTGTCATGGTCGGTGGCGGTGGCGCTGTCGGCGGGGTGGATGCCCCCGTGGCGGTGCAGATCGGAAAGCTCGAACATGACGGTCTTTCTGCGGGGTCGGCTTGTGGGGTTACACGCTGCGCGATGGCCGAAGCGGACACCGCGCCAGCCCCCGAGATCGGGGGGCGCGACTGGGCCTGGCGCTGACGCCTTGCTGAACCCTCGCGGGCGCGCCGTGGCGTGCTCGCGGGGTGGTCGCTGCCCCGGCAACGGCCGATGCCAAGCCGGTAGATTCGCAGGATGTTCGAAGCAGCCCCCTCGATGTCCGGTTCCACCCCCGCTGCGCCGTGAAGGGCTGTGCATGCCACGCCTGACCCCACCCCCCTTCAACGCGCAGGACTGGGCCCGCGTGTCGGCGTTGTTCGACACGGCGCGCGACCTGCCCGCGCCCGAGCTGCCCGCCTGGCTGGCGCTGCAGGACCGCACCGAGCCAGCGCTGGCGCCCTGGTTGCGCCAGATGCTGGAGGCCCACGGCACGCGCACCGAAACCGACTGGCTGGAACGCGGGCCGCAGGTGCCCGGCGCGGCGGCCCTGGCGCCCGACGGGCTGACCACCGGCGCGCGTGTCGGCCCCTGGGTGCTGGGCGAACTGCTGGGCAGCGGCGGCATGGCCACGGTGTGGCGGGCCACGCGGGCCGACGCGCTGCCGGCGCGCGAGGTGGCGCTGAAGCTGCCGCTGGGCCACCGCGCGGGCTCGCAGCTGGTCGTCCGTTTCGCCCGCGAACGCGACATCCTGGCGCGGCTAAGCCACCCGCACATCGCGCCGCTCTACGACGCCGGCGTGGCCGACGACGGCACGCCCTGGCTGGCGATGGAATGCGTCGACGGCCAGCCCATCGACCGCTGGTGCGACGCCCGCCGGCTGGGCGTGGCGCCGCGCGTGGCGCTGTTCGCGCAGGTGCTGGAAGCGCTGCAGTACGCGCATTCACGGCTGGTCATCCACCGCGACCTGAAGCCCAACAACATCCTGGTGACGGCCGACGGGCAGGTGCGCCTGCTCGACTTCGGCATCGCCAAGCTGCTGGCTGCGCCCGGCCTGGAACCCGGGCTTGATTCGGCGCCGGGCAGCGGCGCCGCAGCGACCGGATCGACCGCATCCACGGCCTTCACCCAGGCCGCCGGCCACGTCATGACGCCGGCCTACGCGGCGCCCGAACAGGTGCTGGGCGGCGCGCTGACCACCGCCACCGACATCTACGCGCTGGGCGTGGTGCTGTTCGAACTGCTGTGCGGCACGCGGCCCCACGTCACGCGGATGGACACCCCGGCCCAGGTGGAACTGGCCATCACCGAAGGCCAACTCCAGCGCGCCAGCACGGCGGCGGCGGCCCACCCGGCGTTGGCCCAGGCCCGCAGCACCACCCCGCGCGGCCTGGCCCGCCTGCTGCGCGGCGACCTCGACACCATCCTGGCCAAGGCGCTGCGGCGCGACCCCCACGAGCGCTACCGCTCGGCGGCCGACTTCGCCGAAGACCTGCGCCGCTGGGCCGCCCACGAACCGGTGCGGGCGCAACCCGACAGCCGCGCCTACCGCCTGCGCCGCTTTGCCGTGCGCCACCGCAGCGGCGTGCTGGCCACGGCAGCGGCCTTCGTGTTGCTGGCCGGCACGCTGGCCTTTTCGCTGCTGCAGGCCCACCGCGCCGACCGCGAGCGCGACCGCGCACTGGCCGAACGTGGCAAGGGCATCGCGGTCAGCCGCTTCCTGGTTGACCAGATGGTCGGTGTGGCCGCTGGCGGCCGCGCGCTGGCGCTGCCGACCACGCTGGCGCGCATCGAGTCGGGTGCGCGCGCGACCTTCGCGCCCGACTCGGAAGAACTGGCCGAGACGCTGTTCGCCGTGGGCGGGCAAAGGCGCAATTTCGAAAGCGACGAAGCCGCGCTGCCGACACTGACCGAGGCGCTGCGGCTGGCCCGCAGCCCTAACCTGCGGGCCGAGATCGGCTGCGACCGGGGCGCCGCGCTGTTCGGCCTGGGGCGGCGCGACGAAGGCCTGGCCAGCATCGCGCGCGGCGTGGCCGACCCGGCCGTCACCGCCGGCACCCGTTCGCTGTGCCTGGACTACCAGGTGCTGTTGCAGATGGTCAGCGGCGACCTGGCGGCGGCGCTGCAGTCGCAACAGGCCTCGTGGACGCTGATGACCCAGGCGCTGGACCTGCCTGAGAGCGCGCGCAACCGCGCGCAGATGATGCTGGCCTACCTGCAGGCCATGAACGGCGTCGATGTCGACCTGGACGGCGTGTTCACCGCCGCCGTGCAACGCCTGCGCAGCGGCGGCGCCGAACAGGCGCTGCCGGGCATCGAAACCCGCAGCCGCTGGGCCAACGCCAGCCTGGCCGTGGGCGACGCGCGGCGCGCGCTGGCGCTGGTGCGCGAGAACCTGGCGCTGGTGCAGCAGCAGGCCGATTCACCGATGGTGGCCAACTTCACGCGTGCGCAAGGCCTGGCACTGGACGCGCTGGGCAACGCGCCGGCCGCGCTGGCGCAATACACGGCCGCCGCGCAGCGCGCGCAGCGTGAAGGCGACCAGCGGCTGGCCGCTTCGGCGCTGTGCCTGGCGGTGCCGCTGACGCTGCGCCTGCCCGACACCGGCGGCCCCGCCACCGCACGGCGGCAACTGGCGCAAGCGGAAACGCTGCTGGCGGCGGTGGCTGCCGCTTCGAAGACGCCTTTGCCCGTGACCGACGAAGCCGCGCGCGCTTGCGCGATGGCCCGCGCCGAAGGGGCTCTGGCGGACAGCGACCCGGCGGCAGCCCAGGCCGCGCTGCAAACGCTGCTGGCCGAACCCCGACTGGCGCAGCACCACCGCGCGGCGGCGCTGCTGCTGCACTCGGCCGCTGCGCTGGCCACCGCCCGGTCCGGTTCTGCGGCTGCGGCTGCGACCGCCGCCGGCTCGACTTCGACTTCGCCTTCGACAGCGGCCGCTTCGGCGGCGGTGGCCGCAGCGCTGTCCGACGCCGACGCCGCGCTGGCCCTCGCCCGGCGCATGCAGGGCCGCCATGCGGCGTCCTTCCGCACCGCGCAAGCCCAGGCGGCGCGCGGTGACGCGCTGGCGGCTGCCGGCGACGCCGCCGGCAGCCGCCAGGCCTACGAGGCCGCCGCCGCGCAGTTCGCGGCCAGCGTGGACACCACGCACCCGACCTGGCTGCGCGTGCAAGCCCTGCTGGCCGCGCGCTGAGCACAGCGGATGCCGCCGGCACAGCGCCGCATGCGGCGCGGGCTATTCGCGGTGGTAGGGGTGGCCGGTGGCCAGCGTCCAGGCGCGGTACAGCGCCTCGGCCAGGATCACCCGGGCGAAGGCGTGGGGCAGCGTCAGGTCGCTCAGCCGCAGGGTCTCGTCGGCGGTGGCCTTCAGGGCCGGCGCCAGGCCGTCAGGCCCGCCGATCAGCAGCACGGTGTCGCGGCCTTCACCGCGCCAGATCGGCAAGCGTTCAGCCAGTTGCGCCGTGGTGCGCCGGGTGCCGAATTCGTCCAGCACGACGCGCCGGGCACCCTTCGCATCCTTGACCAGTGCGGCCTCGATGCGCGCCGCCTCGGCGTCCATGCACTGCGCGGCCGTCTTGCCACCGGTGCGGGGCTCGGCCTTCAGCGCCTTCAGTTCCAGCCGCATCTCGGGCGGGAAGCGCTTGGCGAAATCGGCCCAGGCCTCGTCCGCCCAGGCCGGCTGGCGCTGGCCGATGGCCACCACCAGCAGTTTCATCGCGGCTTACTTCGGCCGCGCGGGCGTCTTGCGGGCCGGCCGGGGGGCGGCCTTCTTCGCGGCCGGCGACTTGCGCGCCGCCGACTGCCCTGCCGCCTTGACGACGATGGTCTTGGTGGCCGGTGCCGTGCTCACGCGCGACGCGGTCTTGCGGGCCGGGGTCTTCGCCGCCACGCGCTTGAAGGCGGCGCTGCGGTTGCTGGCCTTGTTCTCGACCACCTCGCGGGTGGGCTTGTCAGCCCGGGCCGCCTTGGCGGTCGAACGCGTCGGCGCTGCCGGCGCCAGGTCCTCGGCAGCGTCACGGGCTGCATTGCGCGTGCGCGCCGGCCGCACCGAATCGTGCTCGGCGCGCACCTGCGCCTTGGCCTTGCGGGCCGGCTTCATGGGCTTGACGGGCTTGCCGGCCTTGCCGACAGGCTCGGGCTCGCTGGCCTTGACCAGCTTGGTGTTGACCTCGCCGATCTTCAGCCGCACGTTCTTGCCGCCCCAGATTTCTTCCAGGTGGTAGTACTCGCGGATGGCCGGCTGCATGATGTGCACGACGGCAGCGCCGCAGTCCACGATGATCCATTCACCGTTGTCTTCGCCTTCGACGCTCATGACGTCCATGCCGCGGCCCTTGACGGCGTCGCGCACGCTGGCGGCCAGGGCCTTGGTCTGGCGGTTGCTGGTGCCCGAAGCGATGACCACGCGTTCGAACAGGGCAGACAGATGCTCGGTGTTGAAGACAGCGATGTGCTGGGCCTTCACGTCTTCGAGGCCATCGACGATGGCGCGTTGCAGCTTGCGGATGTCCATTCAGCTCCTGATTTGTGACGGACTGACGGCCTGATGCTTTCGGTACAGGCCGTGAGATTCAATATAGCGCGCCACGGCGGGCGGCACCAATTGGGTGATGTCCTGCGCGGCGGCCACGGCGTCGCGGATGGCGGTGGACGAAATGTCCAGCATCGGCAACGGCACGGCCTTGTGCGCAAAAGCTTGAACTTCGGGGTCGGGCTGGCGCACCGGCCCGGGTCGGTTGGCCACGGCCAGCGTCACCAGGCCCAGCAGCACGGGCCAGTCGCGCCAGGTGTGCAGACCGGCGTACTGGTCCTGGCCGATGATCAACACCCACTCGGTGTTCGGCTCCGCAGCCACCAGTTCGCGCACGGTGTCCAGCGTGTAGCTGGGGCCGCTGCGCTCGATCTCGATGCGGTCCAGCCTGAAGCGCGGTTCGCCTTCGATGGCCAGCCGCACCATGGCTTCACGGTGCTTCGCATCGGTGATGGTCCAGCCCTTCTGCCAGGGTTGGCCGGTGGGGATCCAGCGCACCTCGTCCAGGTCGAAAGCCTGCAACGCGGCCCGGGCCAATGCCACGTGCGCGGTGTGCACCGGGTCGAAAGTGCCACCGAACAAACCGACGCGTTGGGGTGCAACCGTCACGCGGCCAACCAGTCGCGCGGCTGCAGGAAATGCTCGGTCAGGCGCGCCTCGGGCGTGCCCTTTTCGGGGTGCCAGTCGTAGCGCCACTTCACGATGGGCGGCATGCTCATCAGGATGCTTTCGGTGCGCCCGCCGCCGTGCAGGCCGAAGTGGGTGCCGCGGTCCCAGACGAGATTGAATTCGACGTAGCGCCCGCGCCGGTAGGCCTGGAAGTCGCGTTCGCGTTCGCCGTAGGCGGTGTCTCGGCGGCGCTGCACGATGGGCAGCCACGCGGGAATGAAGGCATCGCCCACGGCCTGCATCATCGCGAAACCGTCTTCGAAGCTGCCTTCGTTGAAGTCGTCGTAGAACACCCCGCCGATGCCGCGTGGCTCGTTGCGGTGTTTGTTCAAAAAGTATTCGTCACACCATTGCTTGAAGCGCGGGTACTTGTCGGCGCCGAAAGGGGCCAGCGCGTCGGCGCAGGTCTGGTGGAAGTGCACGGCGTCTTCATCGAAGCCGTAGTAGGGCGTCAGGTCCATGCCGCCGCCGAACCAGACCACGGCTTCGCG
>JANPHI010000244.1:0-11086 GCA_031424355.1 Betaproteobacteria bacterium | reverse complement strand
CGCGCGTGTTTCAGCGCGGCCAGGGTGTCGGCGGTTTCACCGCTTTGCGTGATGGTGACGACCAGGGTGCGCGGGTCGGGCACGCTGTCGCGGTAGCGGTATTCGCTGGCCACTTCCACCGTGGTGGGAATGCCGGCGATGCTTTCCAGCCAGTAGCGTGCGGTGCTGCCCGAATAGAAGCTGGTGCCGCAGGCCAGGATCAGCACCCGGTCAACGTCCTTGAAGACGCGGTAAGCGCTGTCGCCGAACAGGTCGGGGCTGATTCCCTCAACACCCTCCAGCGTGTCGGCCAGTGCGCGCGGCTGCTCGAAGATTTCCTTCTGCATGTAATGCCGGTAAGGCCCCAGTTCGGCCGCGCCGCTGTGGGCCTGCACGGTGCGCACGGGGCGCTGGACCGGCAGGTAACGACCCTGGGCTGCGGCCGATGAAATCCAGTATTTGCCCAGTTGCAGGTCAACGACATCGCCCTCTTCGAGGTACACGATCTGGTCGGTCACGCCAGCCAGCGCCATCGCGTCGCTGGCCAGGAAGTTTTCCGTCGCGCCCGTGTTGCCGGCCATGCCCGCGCTCAGGCCCACGCCCAGGACCAGCGGTGAACCTTGGCGCGCACCCACCACGCGCTGCGGTTCGTCGCGGCAGAACACCGCGATGGCGTAGGCGCCGCGCAAACGCGGCAGGGCTTGCTGCACGGCTTCCAGCAGGTCGCCGCTGTACAGGCTGTGCACCAGGTGGGCGATGACCTCGGTGTCGGTCTGGCTGGCGAACACATAGCCGCGCTGTTGCAGTTCGGCACGCAATTCATCGTGGTTTTCAATGATGCCGTTGTGCACCAGGCCGATGCGGGCCAAGGGCGCGGCGGCGTCCACGCCGTCCAGGTCACCGAAGCCCGTGGCCATGGCGTCCACGTGGGCGCCGGCCGAGAAATGCGGGTGGGCGTTGTGCACCGCCGGCGCGCCGTGGGTGGCCCAGCGCGTGTGCGCAATGCCGGTGCCCGAGGCGATGCCCTCGGCCGCAATGCCCACTTCCAGTTCCGCCACGCGGCTGGTGCTGCGCGCCCGGCGCAGTTCGCCGCCCTGGTGCACGGCCACGCCGCAGGAGTCGTAGCCCCGGTATTCCAGCCGCTTCAGGCCTTCCAGCAGGATGGGAACGATGTTGCGCGTGCTGACGGCGCCGACGATGCCACACATGGTTTCGAATCCTTGGATAACGGGGTGGCGCATCCTAGGTCGGACGCGATGACTGTTTCCGTCAAATTTCGGTAACTTTGAGGCCAAAACCACCAACCTGCAGTCGGCGCGAAATATTCAGTCATTCACGCAATGAATTGAGTCTTATTATTTCGCCATGGAACTCGACGCCACCGACCTGCGCCTGCTGGACCTGCTGCAAAACGATGCGTCGCTGTCCAACCAGGACCTGGCCGAACGCGCCTGGACGTCACCCGCCACGGCGTTGCGACGGCTGCGGCGGCTGCAGGACGCCGGCGTCATCGAGCGCCGCGTGGCCTTGATCAACCTGCAGGCACTGGGCACAGGCGTTGGCCTGACGGCGCTGGTGGAAGTGACCCTGGACCGCCAGGGCGCCGAGCACCTGGACGCCTTCGAGGCCCGCGCGGTGGCTGAAGCGGTGGTGCAGCAGGTCTATCGCGTGTCACCGGGGCCGGACTTCCTGCTGGCCCTGCAGGTGGCCGACATGCCGGCCTACCACGCGCTGGTGCAGCGCCTGTTCACGCAGGACGCGAACGTGCGCAACGTGAAGGCTTTCTTCAGCGTGAAGCGGGCCAAGTTCGACACGCGGGTGGCGCTGCCGGGGCCGCCATGAAAAAAGCGGCCTGACGGCCGCTTTGAAGGGTGGAGCCTGCGGAATCAGGCCGCAGCGCGACGGCGGGCCGAACGGCCGATGAAACCGACGCCGGCCAGCATCATGAGCCAGGTCGAGGCTTCAGGCACCGAGGTCACCAGGTCCCAGCCGATGGCATCCATCGCCATCAGGTCGGTGGTGGTCGGGTCCACCGACACGCCGGTGAAGCCGTAGGGGTTCATCAGGTTGCCCGGGCCCGGGCGGAAGTGGCTGGCCTGGTAGCCGTCACTGCCGTTGAAGGAACCGTTGGAGAAGCCTTCGATGAAGGTGGCGCCGCCGTCGATGGAGAACTTGGGCGCGCCGCCCACGCGCAGGTCCAGCACGCCGGGTGCGGTGTAGCGGAACAGGTCCAGCACCGAGTAAACCGAGAACTGCTCGAAGTCGTAGGCGCCGCTGATGCCGAAGGCCGCACAACGTCCAGCGGAAATCGGCGAGCAGTAGTCGACATCGTCCACGCCGCTGACGAAGCCCAGGGCGTGGCCGATCTCGTGCGCGGCGATGGACACGAAGTCGTACTTGCCGGCGGTGATGCCGTCGGCACGGGTGAAGTCGAACTGGCTGGCGTAGGCGCCGTTGAAGGCGATGGTGCCGTCCGGCGTGGCCGCGTTCGTCACCGCGCCAAAGCCCAGGGCCTTGGCGTTGGCCGTGGTCAGCGCCAGGAAATTGTTGTTGTAGGAACACCCGCCGATGCCGCCCGGGCAGTTGGCGGCCGTGGTGGCACTGGTGTCGTTGTCGTAGCGCGAGGTCAGGTCCAGGTTGTTGGCCTGGAAGGCCAGCGACGGGCCGGCCTGCAGGCTGGCGGTGGCGGTGTTGTCGGTGGCCGAGGTCTTGTCGGCGAGCAACGCCGTGCGCACGGCCGCGTAGCTGCGCTCGTCGTAGGCCGAGCCCGTCGAACCCAGGATGCCGTTGTTGCCGTCGTTGCGGAAATTGATGGTGACGTAGACGGTGACCGGGTCGGCCAGGCGGCTGGTCCAGATGCCGGCGGCGGCGTTGAAGGCCGACAGTTGCGCGGCCGCCATGCCACCGGGCGTGATGTCGTTGAACTGGATGCTCAGCGCGTGGGCCGCGGGCGCAGCGGCCAGGGTGGCGATGGCCAGGCCGAGGCTGCTCAGTGACAGCTTGATGGAGGTGGTGTTCAAAGCGGGGGCTCCGGTAATTGGAAGGGCAGGCCGACCGGTGTCGGGCTGCCCGGAATGCGTGGCCGAATGGTCGCCGAGACCGCACCCGATGTCGAAGCCCTTTGCCCCCGCAAACACGGGGGGAAACCGGCCCTCAGTCCCCCAGACGCGGGACCGGGTTGCCGGTGCTTTTCAACACCGCCAGCCCCTTCAGGTATTCCCCTTCCGGGAACAGCATCGTCGTCGGGTGGTCGCACGCACCTTCCAGGCGCTGCAGGATGGCGCCGTCCACGCCCGCGTCGATGGCCGCGCCGGCCACGATCTTGTGGAAGAGCTCGGGGCCGATGCCGCCCGAGCAGGAAAAGGTCAGCAGCAAACCGCCCGGTTCCAGCAGCATGAAGGCCAGCCGGTTGATGTCCTTGTAGGCCCGCGCGGCGCGTTCGGCGTGGGCGGCCGTGGGGGCGAATTTGGGCGGGTCCAGCACGATGGCGTCGAAGCGCCGGCCGGCCTTCAGGCTGTCGCGCAGGAACTGGTTGACGTCGGCGTCCAGGCCCTCGCTGCGTGCGGCATCGAAGCCGTTCAGGGCGACATGGGCCTGCACGCGTTCGATGGCCGGGCCGGATGAATCGACGCTGGTGACCTGGGCCGCGCCGCCGGCCAGCGCGGCCACCGTGAAGCCGCCGGTGTAGCAGTAGCAGTTCAGCACGCGCTGCAGGCCCAGCTGGCGCACCCAGCGGGCGAAGTGCGCGCGGTTGTCGCGCTGGTCCAGGTAGAAGCCGGTCTTGTGGCCCTCGGCCACGTCCAGCGTCAGGCGCCAGTCGTGTTCGGTGATGGTGATCTCGGTGGCGCCTGCACCACGCAACCAGCCGGTCTGGGCCGGCAGGCCTTCCAGGCCGCGCACGCTGGCGTCTGAACGCTCGTACAGGCGGCTCAAACCGGTGGCTTGCAGCAGCGCGTCCACCAAGGTCTGCTTCCAGCGTTCAACGCCGGCCGAACCGAATTGCGCGCACAGGGTGTCGCCGTAGCGGTCGACGATCAGGCCCGGCAGGCCGTCGGCTTCGCCGTGCACCAGGCGCAGGCCGGTGCTGGCTATCGGCAGGCGCGCGCGCAAGGCCACGGCGGCCTGAACGCGCCCTTCGAAGAAGCTGCGGTCGATGCGCTCGGCCTCGTCGAAGGACCAGGCGCGCACGCGGATCATCGACGTGCCGCTGTAGGCACCCCAGGCCAGGAAAGTCCCTTCAGCGCTTTCGACGCGCACGGTCTCGCCGGGGTCGGCCTTGCCGCTGGCCACGCCGCCTTCGAAGACCCAGGGGTGGCGGCGTTGCAAAGAGCGTTCGCGGCCGGCGCGCAGTCGGATGGATTTCATGGCGCGCATTCTCGCTGTCGGCCCGGTTGACTTGGCCGGGCGCGGCCCGTAGAACCCGGCGGTGCCTGCCGATGAAAGTTTGCGATGACGATGCCGATGCCCGGTTTGCCCATTTCCCGTTCGCTGCTGGCCAGCGCCGTGCTCGGCCTGTTGACCGCTTGCGCCTTGGGCCCGCTGCAGCCCGACCGCACGGCCCGTGCGCCCGACCTGAAGGGCTTCGGCGACGTGCAGGTGCCGATCACCAGCGCGGTGCCCGCCGCGCAGCGCTGGTACACGCAAGGCGTGCTGCAGGCCTACGCCTTCAACGAGAAGGAAGCCGTGCGCATGTTCAAGGCCGGCCTGGCGCAGGACGCCGACTGCGCGATGTGCGCCTGGGGCGTGGCCTGGCAGCTGGGGCCCACCATCAACGACACCGACCACAGCCGCGTGCCCGAGGCGCTGCGCTATCTGGATTACGCGCTGGCCCGCGCCGCCCGCGCCACGCCCCGCGAACGCGAGCTGATGGACGCGCTGGCCCTGCGCTACGGCCACGGCAGCCAGGCCCGCGAAGCGCGCGAGATGGCGCCGCTGCTGGCCGAACGCTGCGGCGCGAAAGGCGACGACAACGAGAAGGCCGACCCGCTGGACCTGGCCTACGCCGAACGCCTGCGCACGCTGGTGGCGGCCGCACCCACCGACCCCGAACTGCTGTCGCTGTGGGCCGAAGCCGAGATGGTGGCCACCCGTGCCGATTGGTGGGACGCCAAGACCGGCAAAGCCGCCGGCCGCATCGGCGACGTGGCCAGCGCGCTGGAAGCGGGCCTGGCGCTGCAGCCGGCACACATCGGCCTGAACCACTACCTGATCCACGCTGTGGATGCACGCGGCGTGGCGCAGCGCGCCGAAGCCGCCGCCGACCGCCTGGGCGCGCTGGCGCCGGCTTCACCGCACCTGGTGCACATGCCCTCGCACACCTACGGCCGCATCGGCCGCTACGCCGACGCCGCACGCGTCAACGAAGCGGCCGTGGCCGCTGACGTGACGCTGGCAGCCGAGCAGAAGGCACAAGGCTTCGACAACACCAAGGACTGGCGCAACCACGACCAGCACTTCCTGTGGTTTGCCGCGCTGATGCAGGGCCGGGGCGACGCCGCCGTGCAGGCGGCGCGCGAGATCGCCGGGCGCGCGGCCCAGTCCAAACACATTTACGGTGACTACCGCCGCAGCCTGCCGCTGCTGGCCTTGCTGCGGCTGCAGCGCTGGGAAGCGGTGCTGCAAGAACCCGTGCCCGATGCCCAGTTCGGCCTGGCTCAAGCCCTGGGCGAACAGGCGCGTGGCGTGGCCTACGCGCGCACCGGGCGTCTGCCAGAAGCGCGCGCGGCGCTGGCGAAGGCCGAGACGGGCGAGGCCACCGTGGCCAAGGTGCACAAGGACAAGGCCGGCTTCGACCGGGTGCTGCGCGAGCTGGCTGGATCGGGCACCGCACGCCTGCGCGCCGAGATCGCCTCGGCCGAAGGCCGGCACGCCGAAGCACTGGCGCTGCAGGCGCAGTCCGTCGCCGCCTCACAGCGTGCCGATGACAGCGAACCGCCGATGCTGGCCGCCGGTGCCCGCGTGGCCCTGGGTGATCTGCAACTGCGCGCCGGCCAGCCGGCACAGGCCGAGCAGACCTTCCGCGAAGACCTGGCCCTGATGCCGGCCAACGGCTGGGCGCTGAGCGGACTGGCTCAGGCGCTGCGGGCTCAGGGCAAGGCCGCCGATGCCGAGGCTTTGAAGCCGCAGGTGGACCGCGCCTGGGCGCAGGCCGATGGGGCGCTGCGCGCCGCCCGCTGATCAGCGCTTCTTCGCGCGCGGGTGGGCGGCGTCGTAGGCCTTGGCCAGGTGCTGGAAGTCGAGCTTGGTGTAGACCTGGGTGGTGCTGATGCTGGCGTGGCCCAGCAGTTCCTGCACGGCGCGCAGGTCGCCGCTGGACTGCAGCAGGTGGCTGGCATAGCTGTGGCGCAGCATGTGCGGGTGCACGCGCGTGGGCAGGCCGGCTTGCTGTGCTTGCGCTTGCAGCCGGTTGCGCAACTGGTTGGGCGTCAGCCGCGTGCCCCGGCGGCTGACGAAGAGCGCCGGCTCGTCGGCGTCGGCAAGCAGGGCGCGCACGTCCAGCCAAGCCTGCAGCGCCACCAGCGCCGCACGGCCGACCGGCACGCTGCGCCGCTTGCCGCCTTTGCCCAGCACGTGGGCGGTGGCGTCGGCAGCGTCCACCCAGCCGCGCGCGCCGCTGCTGGCCACGCGGTCCAGGCCCACCAGTTCGGCCACGCGCAGGCCGCAGCCGTAGAGCAGCTCGGTGATGGCGTGGTCGCGCGCGGCCAGTTGCGGCGCTTCGGCGGTGCTGCCGTGCTGCGTGCGGTGCTCGGCCAGTGCAACGGCCTGTTCGACCGACAGCGCTTTCGGCAGCGGCTTGGCGCCCTTCGGCGGGCGTATGCCTTCGACCGGATTCACCGGCACCAGCCCCTGCCGGCCCCACCAGCGGTACAGACCCCGCCAGGCCGCCAGCGCGATGGCGATGCTGCGCGGCGCCAGCCCGCGCAGGCGCAACTGCCCGACCCAGCTGCGGATGTGGTGCGGCTGCGCAGCCAGCAGCGGCACGGCGGCAGGCTGCGCCGCAGCGGCTGACGCCTGCAGGCGCAGCAGCGCCTCGCGGTACATGGCCAGCGTGCGCTCGGCCAGGCGGCGCTCGACGCGCAGGTGGTCCAGAAAGCGCTGCAACTCAGCGGCCAGTTCAGCCGCCGCCGGAGCCGGGGCCGCCGGGGCCGCAGGCGCAGCGCTCATCGTGGCATCAGAGCGTGATGTCGGCGTTGTCAGCGCTGCCTGCGCCGTGGGCACGCAGACGCGACAGCGCCGCAGCCGTCACTTCACCCAGCCGTGACAGGAACTCGGTGCCCATGTCGGCGGCGTAGCGCGTGGGGTCGGGCGAGGCCAGCACCAGCATGCCGAAGCAGACGTCGGCGTGGCGCAGCGGGATCATCGCCATCGAGGTCATCGCGGCCGCGTCGTCCACCCACTCGGCGGCCTCGAAGCCAGCGTTCACGCCGCAGTAGGGCTGGGTCAGGCTGGCCGCGAAGCTGCGGATGTCGTCGCTGGCGGGCTGCAGGAAGCTGGGTGTGCCGGCGGCGCTGGCAGGCGCCGCAAGCGCTGCAGGGGCTGCGCCCAGGCCCCACAGGCGGATGGCCGCCTGCGGAATCTGGAACTCGTGCCTCAGCGTTTCCACCATGCGCGCGGGCAGCGCCTGCGCGTCGGTGGTCAGCAGGATGGCCTGCGTGTAGCGCTGCAGCCGGTCGGCGATGGCCGCGTTGTCCTGGCTGTTGCGCACCATGTCCATGATGCGCGCCTCCAGGCCCTTGATGCGCTCGCGCAGCATCTGCATCTGCCGCTCCTGCAGGCTCACGGCGCGTGCGCCGTGCGGGCTGCTCAGTTGCACCGCCGACAGCAATTCGGCATGCCGTTCGAAGAAGCCCGGGGTGTTGGCCAGGTAGTTGGCGATGTCGGCTTCGGTGATGCCCTGCACGCCATTGCTGGTGGTGGTGTTGGTCAAGATGTGCTCGCGATCTTCAAGAGTCGTTCAAAGTTCAATTTCACCGTGGAAGACGGTTTAGGCCGGGCCGGTCAACAGCACCGGCGCGTCGTCGGCGGCCCATTCGACGAGCAGGTCGCCACCGCGCGCGTGGACCTCGACGCGGCGGTCCAGCCAGCCCAGGCGGATGCCCGCCACCACCGCCGCGCAGGCGCCGGTGCCGCAGGCCAGCGTTTCGCCGGCATCGCGCTCGTGCACCCGCAAACGCACTTCGCTGCGGGACACGACCTGCAGGAAACCGACGTTGACATGGCGTGGGAAACGCGCGTGCGTCTCGATGCGCGGGCCCAGCGCGGCGACGGGCGCCGCGTCCACATCGGCCACCCGCAACACGGCGTGCGGGTTGCCCATGGACAGCACGGCCACTTCGGTTCCGTCCGTGCCTTCCAGCGGCCACAGCGCGAAATCGCCCTCGGCGCGCGCCGTCAAGCCGCTGCCGTCGAAGGGAATGCGCGCGTGTTCGAAGACCGGCCGGTTCATGTCCACGGTGACGCGGCCGTCGGGCTGCAAACGCAGTTCCAGCACGTTGTTGACGGTCTCGACGCGGATGGTGGTCTTGTCCGTCAGACCCTGCCCGTGCACATAGCGCACGAAGCAGCGTGCGCCGTTGCCGCAGTGTTCGACTTCTTCACCGCTGGCGCCGTTGACGATGCGGTAGCGGAAGTCGATGCCCGGCGTGGGGCTCTTCTCGACGATCAGGATCTGGTCGGCGCCGACACCGAAGCGGCGGTCGCCGATTTGCTTCAGCTGCGCCACGCTGAGGTCCAGCGGAAATTGCACGCGGTCGAGCACGACGAAATCGTTGCCCGCGCCTTGCATCTTGGTGAAGGGAACCCGCATGCCGCGATTATCGGTACACCGGCGGTGCACCCTCGGGTCGCGACTTGAAGCGCTTGTGCACCCAGAAATACTGCGCCGGCATCGTGCGCGTCTGCGCTTCGATGAAAGCGTTCATCGCCGCTGCGTCGGCCACCGGGTCTTCGGTCGGCCAGGCTGTCCACGCCGGCATGAAACGCACGCGGTAGCCCTGGCCACCCGGCAGCATTTCCACCACCAGCGGCTGCACCACCATGTTCAGCGTACGCGCCATGCGCGAGGGCGACAACAGCGTGGCCGCCGGCTGGCCGAAGAAGGGCACGAAGGCCGCGTCACGCAGGCCGAAATCCATGTCCGATGCATTGAAGAAGGCCACGCCCTTCTTGATGGCCCGCACCACCGGCATCGCGCCCTGCTGACGGTTGAACAGCAGCGCCAGGCCGAAACGCGCGCGGCCCTTGTGGAAAGCGGCGTCCATCACCGGGTTGCTTTGCGCGGTGTAGATGTCGCAGCCCATGCGGGTCTGGAAAATCTGCGTGGCCGCGCCGGCCACTTCCAGGCCGACGAAATGCGGCACCAGCCACATCACCGGCCGCTCGCTGCGTTCGGCCAGGTGCACCTCGCCTTCGACGTGGATCAGCCGCTGCAGCCGCGCCTTGCTGGCGTGCCACAGCAGGCCGCGTTCCAGCAAGCTGCGGCCGGTCCACATGAAGTGTTCGCGCACCAGGCGGCGGCGTTCGGCGTCGCTCAATTCGGGCATGCACAGTTCAAGATTGGTCACCGCCACGCCCCGCCGCGCGTGGCCGAATGTGTGCAGCAGTAGGCCCAGCGCCTGACCCAGCGGCGCCAGCAGCGTCAATGGCAGCCAATGCAGCAGCCACACCAAAGCCAGCGCCACATGGGCCAGCCCGTTCTGAAAAGTCTTAGGTTGCGCCATCAGTTCGAGCCTTCAGCCTGCCGGGGGTTCTTGTAGCGGTGGTAGCCCCACAGGTACTGGCTCGGTTTCATGCGGATCACCGCCTCCATGCTGCGGTTGATGGCCAGCGCGCTGGCCGCGTCGTCTCCCGCTTGCTCGGGCAAGGGAACGGGCAGTTCGATGGCCCGCACCACGTAGCCGGCACCGCCGGCCACGCGCTCGGTCCACAGCACGGCCACGGCAGCGCCGGTCTGCTGCACCAGGCGCGCGGCCAGCGTCATCGTGTAGGCCGGGCGGCCGAAGAAAGGCACCCACACGCCCATGCCTTCCGGCGGCACCTGGTCGGGCAGCAGGCCCACCGTTTCGCCGCGCTTCAGCGCCCGCATCATCAGCCGAACGCCGGCCAGGTTGGCCGGCGCGGTGGCCAACGCGGGGCGGGCGCGAGCGGTTTCTTCCAGTTCGCGGAACCAGGCCTGGCGCGCCGGCCGGTACAGCACGGTGATGGGCTGGCGCGCGCCGAAACGTTCGGCATAGGCCTGGGCGCTGACCTCGAAACTGCCCATGTGCGGCGTCAGCAGCACCAGGCCCTTGCCGCGCGCCAGCAGCGCTTCCAGCAGCGCGGCGCCTTCCCAGCGCATCGGGTCGTTGATGGGCTGGGACCGCGGGCGCAGCCACAGGCGCGGCAGTTCCATCACCAGCCGGCCGGCGTCGGCCACGGCCGCGCGGCGCTCGGACAGCGTCAGGCCCGCCAAGGCGGCGTTGTCATTCAGGCGGCGGCGGTAGGTGGGTGACAGCCCGTAGCCGGCCCAGCCCAGCAACCCGCCCAGGGCGTGCAGAAGCCGCAAAGAGCGGCCCGCGAGCCATCGAATCAGGAACAGCATGCTTTGTATACTTTGTGCATCGCCGGAGTTAAAGAACAACTTGCGGGGCGACTGCGGGGGCAAGCATAGCGACACCCCGCCGGGAAATAGGCCAAAACGCAACAGGGCCTGTGACTCAACAAACCCGCTAAAGCGTTCGCCGCGGAATTCAAGCACCACTGGCGACGCACACTGTGCAATCAACCGGAGCTTTTCCAAGTGGCGAACGACTTCCTTTTCACATCCGAGTCCGTCTCTGAAGGTCACCCCGACAAGGTGGCCGACCAGATTTCAGACGCCATCGTCGACGCGATCTTCAAGCAGGACCCGCGCAGCCGCGTGGCCGCCGAAACGCTGTGCAACACCGGCCTGGTCGTGCTGGCCGGTGAAATCACCACGCAGGCCAACGTCGACTACATCCAGGTCGCGCGCGACACCATCAAGCGCATCGGCTACGACAACACCGAATACGGCATCGACTACAAGGGCTGCGCGGTGATGGTCTGCTACGACAAGCAGTCCAACGACATCGCCCAGGGCGTGGACCAC
>JANPHI010000243.1:0-54226 GCA_031424355.1 Betaproteobacteria bacterium | reverse complement strand
TAGGTCTGCAGGCCCAGCAGCTTGAAGGCCGCGCGGATCAGCCGGTTCAGCCCCGGCTCGTCCTGCCCCATTTCCTGCAGGAACATGGCCTTGTCGTCGTCTTCCATGTCGGCCAGTTCGGCCTCGGTCTTGGCGCAGATGGCCACCACCGGGGCGTTCTGCTTCGCGGCGTATTCGCGCAGGCGGTCCAGGTAAGGGTTGTTCTCGAAGCCGGTCTCGCTGACGTTGCCGACGAACATCGCCGGCTTGGCGGTGATCAAGCACATCGGCTTCAGGATGACGAGTTCTTCCTTGCTGAAGGCGATGCCGCGCACCGGTTGCGCCTGGTCCAGCGCGGCCTGGCACTTTTCCAGCACCTTCACCAGCGCCGCGGCTTCCTTGTCGTTGCCGCTGCGCGCGGCCTTGACGTAGCGGTGCAGGCTTTTCTCGACGGTGGACAGGTCGGCCAGGCACAGCTCGGTCTGGATGATCTCGATGTCGGCGATGGGGTCGATCTTGTTGGCCACGTGGATGACGTTGTCGTCGTCGAAGCAGCGCACCACGTTGACGATGGCGTCGGTCTCGCGGATGTGGCTCAAGAACTGGTTGCCCAGGCCCTCACCCTTGCTGGCCCCGGCCACCAGGCCGGCGATGTCGACGAATTCGACGATGGCCGGCACCACGCGTTCGGGCTGCACCACGGTGGACAGCGCGGCCAGCCGCGGGTCGGGCAGTTCGACCACACCGACATTCGGTTCGATGGTGCAGAAGGGGTAGTTCTCGGCGGCGATGCCGGCCTTGGTCAGGGCATTGAAGAGGGTGGACTTGCCGACGTTGGGCAGGCCGACGATGCCGCACTGGAGACTCATGGATGGCTTTCAGGTACTGGAGCAGTTGAGGGCGGATTTTCCTACACTGTGCGCATGAACACCGACCGATTGCTGCTGGCCCCGCACACCAAGGATCTGGGTGGCGGTTTCACCGTGCGCCGTTTGCTGCCCGCCGCAGCACGCCAGGCGGTCGGCCCCTTCGTCTTTTTCGACCACTTCGGCCCGGTGGAAGCCGGCCCGGCCGACAACCACGACGTGCGGCCGCACCCGCACATCGGCCTGGCCACGGTGACTTACCTGTTCGAAGGCGCGATGCAGCACCACGACAGCACCGGTGGCCGCCAGCGCATAGCCCCGGGCGCCATCAACTGGATGACCGCCGGCCGGGGCATCGTGCACAGCGAACGCACGCCCGAAGACCTTCGCGCGGCGCAGCGCCGCAGCCACGGCCTGCAGCTGTGGGTGGCGCTGCCAGCGGCCGATGAAGAAGTCGCGCCGTCCTTCGTGCACACACCGGCTGAGGCCATCCCCGAGATCGAAGTCGGTGGTGCCCGCCTGCGCGTGCTGGTTGGCGAGGCCTATGGCGCGGTGTCGCCGGTGGCGGTGCTGTCGCCCACGCTCTTCATCGACATCCGCCTGGGCGCCGGTGATGCCTTCCCGCTGCCGCCGGCTGAAGAGCGCGCGGTCTACGTCATCGAAGGCGACGCCCAGCTGGACGGTGAAGACATCCCGCCCGGCCGCATGGTGGTGCTGGCCGAGGGCGACGAACCGATGCTGTCGGCAGATGCCGATGCGCACGTGGTGCTGGTCGGCGGGGCCGCGCTGGGCCACCGCCACATCTGGTGGAACTTCGTCTCGTCGCGCAAGGAACGCATCGCGCAGGCGGCTGACGACTGGGCCGCGCAGCGCATGGGCACGGTGGCTGGCGAGACGGAATTCATACCGCTGCCCGACAAGCTGCCGGGCTGACAGCCCGCAGATGCCGCACGGGCCGCGCGGGCCGCTCGGGCCGTCCCGGCCGTCCGCGCGTCAGTCGAAGTTCCAGCTCAACGTGACGGCCTGCCCGGGCCGCAGCGTGCAGTCGATGCCGCTGACGATGACGGCGTTCATGCCGAAGGTGATGGCGCCGTTCAGCCGCAGGTCCGCCCGGTAGCTGGCCAGCGTGTCGCCCACCGCGTGCGCGGTTTCGGCGGTCAGCGGGTCCACGTCGGGGATGCTGCAGCGGGAACAGGGCTTGACCAGGCGCAGCACCACGGGGCCCTCTGCGGTGGTGACGGTGATCTCGTGCAGGTGGTCTTCATCAAAGGCCAGCAAGCCGGTCAGCACGATGTTGGGCCGGAAGCGCTGCATCGTCACCGGTGCCACGCCGCGCGCCGCCAGGCGGGCGTTCAGGTCGTCCAGCGAAGCGGTGTTGGCCACCAGCACGGGGTAGCCGTCAGCGAAGGCGGTTTCGGCTGCGATGTCGCCCGCCCATTTCGCGTCAGCCAGGCGCTTTTCCTCGGGGTCGAAGCGCACCAGCCGCGCCTTCACGCCCAGGAAATCGCTGAACCACTGGGCCGCCAGGTCACCCATGTCGTATGCCTTGACGATGTCTTGCCAGACCTGGGCGCGGGTCGGCTTCTCGACGGTGTCCAGCCGGATGTGCAGCGCCAGCATGCCCGGCGCGCGCAGCACCATGTCGCTGCTGCGCAGGGTGGGCTGTACCAGCGCCATGCGCGGCAGGTCGCGCTGGGTCAGCATCTCGCCCTGGTGGTCCACCACCATCCAGGCGCGGTCGAATTCCAGGCCGGTTTCGATCAGCAGGCTGCTGGCCACTTCGATGCCGCCGCAGGATTTGATGGGGTGCACGAAGACCGCCGCGACGGTGCAGGACGGGGTCGTTGCGGCGGGGTTGGTGTCAGGTGTCACGGTGGGTGTCACGGCAGGGCCAGGGGGCTTTCGAAGCCGGCGATTCTGACGCGGGCCCCTCCCTACAATCGGCTGCATGTCCGCAACCGACGTTCTTGTCCGTGGTGCAGGTGCTGTCGGCCTGGCCACCGCGCTGGCTTTGTCGCGTCAGGGCCTGTCCGTCGCCCTGCTGGGCACGCTGGCCGAACCGACCACCCCCGACGTGCGCGCTTACGCGCTGAACGCCGCTTCGGTGCAGCTGCTGCAGACGCTGAAAGTGTGGGACGCGCTGCCCACCGACGCCCGCACGGCGGTGCACGAGATGCACATCGAAGGCGACGCGCCCGGCGCGGTGCTGGACTTCTCGGCCTGGAACCAGTCGCTGGGCGAACTGGCCTGGATCGTCGACGCGGCCGAACTGGAACGCGCCCTGCGCGCGGCGGTGCGTTTCGCGCCCCACGTCCACGCCGTCAGCCACGAGGTGCCGGCCACGCTGCAGGTGCTGGCCGAGGGCAAAGACTCCGCCACCCGCGAACGCCTGGGCGTGCAGATGCCGCGCCACGCCTACGGCCAGCGCGGCGTGGCGGCGCGCTTCACCAGCAACCAGGCGCACGCCGGCCTGGCGCGGCAGTGGTTCCGCAGCCCCGACATCCTGGCCTTGCTGCCGCTGGACCGGCCGCTGTTCGAAGGCCGGACCGGCCACGGCCTGGGCCTGGTCTGGTCGGTGCCCGACGCCCGCGCCGACGAACTGATGGCGCTGTCCGACACCGACTTCACCGCCGCGCTGATGGACGCCACTGCGGGCGCCGCCGGCACGCTGCGGCTGGCCAGCCCGCGCGCCCAGTGGCCGCTGGCGCTGGCCCACGCCGAAGCGCTGCACGGCCCCGGCTGGGTGCTGGTCGGCGACGCGGCCCATCTGGTGCACCCGCTGGCCGGTCAGGGCCTGAACCTGGGCTTCGGCGACGTGCTGGCCCTGGCCGCCACGCTGGCCGCGCGCGAGCCCTGGCGCAGCCTGGCCGACCCCAAGCTGCTGGCCCGCTACGCCCGTGAGCGCCACGCCCCGGTGCGCGCGATGGCGCAGCTGACCGATGCGCTGCTGCACCTGTTCGCCAGCCCCGCGCCGCTGGCCCGTGAATTCCGCAACCGCGGGCTGACGCTGGTCAACCACCTGTCCCCGTTGAAGCGCTTGCTGACGCAGAGCGCCCTCGGTCGCTGAACCTGTTCTTCTGTTTTGAAAGCCGCCATGACGACCGCCCCGCGCCCTCTTTTGCGTTTGACCGCCCACAGCCTGCTGGTCACCGCCGCGCTGTCGGCCTTGCTGGCCAGTGGCTCTGCGTTCGCGCAGGAAGCCGTGATCCGCAAGGCACTGGCCGAGCGCCTGCCCAACCTGCCCAAGATCGACGAGGTCACCAAATCGCCGGTGGCCGGCCTGTACGAGGTGCGCTACGGCGGCACCGAAATCCTGTACAGCGACGAGAAGGGCGAACACATCCTGACGGGTTCGATGGTCGAGACCAAGACCAAGACCGACCTGACCGAAGCGCGCATCGAAAAGCTGACCGCCATCGACTTCGACAAGCTGCCGATCAAGGACGCCGTGCTCATCAAGCAGGGCACCGGCACGCGCAAGATGGCGGTCTTCGTCGACCCCAATTGCGGCTACTGCAAGCGCTTCGAACGCGACCTGGCGGCGATCAAGGACGTCACGGTCTACACCTTCCTGATCCCCATCCTGGGGCCCGATTCCACCGTCAAGTCGCGCGACATCTGGTGCGCCAAAGACGCCACCACCACCTGGCGCGCCTGGATGCTGGACGGCGTGGCGCCGGGCAAGGCCGACGCCAAATGCGACACCACGGCCATCGACCGCAACCTGGCCTTTGCGCAGAAGTACAAGATCAACGGCACGCCGGCGGTCTTCTTCGCCGACGGCACGCGCAAGCCCGGCGCGATACCGGGCGCGATGGTTGAAAAACTGCTGGTTGCGGCCGCCGCCGCGCCCAAGAAGCCGTGAGCACGACGCTGGCTGCCGGTGACGCCCCGGCCCCGGCCGGCCTGACGCCCACCGCGCTGCGCCTGGGCTACGCCGGGCTGGCCCCCTTCGCGGTGGGCGCGCTGCTGGTCTGGCTGGTGCGCGAAGACGCCCACCCCTACGTGGCGCTGGCCCTGTCGGCCTACGGCGCGGTCATCGTCAGCTTCCTGGGCGGTATCCACTGGGGCCTGGCTTTCCGCCACGCCGAACCGCCGACGCGCCTGCTGGTCTGGGGCGTGGTGCCGTCCATCGTGGCCTGGCTGGCCGTGATGATGCCGCCCAGCGCCGGCCTGGTGATCCTGGGCGCGATGCTGCTGGCCTGCTACGCCGTGGACCGTCGCTTGTACGCCGAAGAGGGCGTGGCGCACTGGCTGACGCTGCGCTTCCGCCTCAGCGCGGTGGCCAGCCTGTGCTGCCTCATCGGCGCGGCGGGCAGCTGACGGCGCCACCCGTGTGGGCGCGGCGCGGCGGGCCGCTGGCGGCCCTGGTCGCCGCTGTGTTGATCGCCCACCTGGGGCTGGCCGGGCTGGCCTTGCCCGACCGCATCGGTGCAGGGGCCGCCGACCGCGCGCCGCCGCGCATCGCCGTCGCCTTCGTGCGGACCCTGGCGCCGGCCGCAGCGCCCGCGCCCCCTGCCCCGCGCGTGGCCCGCTCCGCCGCGGCCCCTGCACCGCAGCGTGCGGCCTCGTCGGCCTCGGCGCTGGCTGCGGATGAGCCTCAATCGCCCGGACCGGTGATGGTCTCGGCGCCCGAACTGCCGGACTTTCTGAGGGACCGCAGCGCGCCTGGCGCGGCGGTGCCTGACCGGGCGGCCGACGCTGCGACGGTGCGGATGGCCGAGCAGACGGCCGAGCAGACAGCCGAAAAGACAGCCGAAAAGACGGCCGAAAAGACGGCCGAGATCGCTGCGCCGGGCCAGCCCCCCAGCCCGCCCGCCAGCGCGGCGTCTGCCGCAGCTTCGGCCTTCGAATGGCCACCCTCGACCCGCCTGAGCTACCGCCTGTCCGGCCACTACCGCGGCCCGGTTGAAGGCCAGGCGCAGGTCGAGTGGCTGCGTTCGGGCACGCGTTACCAGGTCTTCATGGACCTGAGCATCGGCCCGGCCTTCGCGCCGCTGATGAGCCGGCGTGTCAGCAGCGACGGCGAAGTCACCGCGCAAGGCCTGCAGCCGCGCCGCTACGACGAAGAAACCCGGGTGGTGCTGATGGCGCCGCGCCGCCTGGCGATCCAGATGGACGAAACCAGCGTGCTGATGGCCGACGGCAGCCGGCGCCCGCGCCCGCCCGGCCTGCAGGACAGCGCCAGCCAGTTCGTGCAGCTGACGTGGCTGTTCACGACCCGGCCTGAGCTGCTGCAGACGGGCCGCAGCATCACCGTGCCGCTGGCCTTGCCGCGCAACGTCGAGCCGTGGACCTACGACGTGCTGGGCCCGGTGACGCTGGCCACGCCGGCCGGCCCGGTGGACGCCGTGCACGTGAAGCCGCGCCGCGTGGCACGGCCGGGGGTGGACATGACGGCCGAGATCTGGGTCGCGCCCAGCCTGCAGTACCTGCCGGTGCGCATCCTGATCCGCGTCGACGCCGAGACCCACATCGACCTGAACCTCGAACGCCTGCCCGAGCAGGCCGCGCCGGGCAGGTAGCCGGCGCCGGCAGCCCAGGGTCGGGCCGTATATTTCCGCCGAACCATCCTGGAGACCGCACCATGACCGAAGCCCTGATCCTTACCGAACTGGTCGGCAGCACCGAACGCCGCGTCGGCCTGATCACCTTGAACCGGCCCAAACAGCTGAACGCGTTGAACGACACGCTGATGGAGCAACTGGGCGCCGTACTGCTGGCCTGGGACCGCGACGACGCGGTGGGCTGCATCGTCATCACCGGCAGCGAAAAAGCCTTCGCGGCCGGCGCCGACATCGGGGCAATGGCCACCAAGACCTTCATCGAGGCCTACACCGGCGACTTCATCACCCGCAACTGGGAAACCATCCGCCAGGTGCGCAAGCCGGTCATCGCGGCGGTGGCGGGTTTTGCGCTGGGCGGCGGCTGCGAGCTGGCGATGATGTGCGACTTCATCATCGCCGCCGACAACGCCAAGTTCGGCCAGCCCGAGATCAAGCTGGGCATCATTCCCGGTGCCGGCGGCACCCAGCGGCTGCCGCGCGCGGTGGGCAAGGGCAAGGCCATGGACCTGGTGCTGACCGGCCGCATGATGGACGCCAGCGAGGCCGAACGCGCCGGGCTGGTGTCGCGCGTGGTGCCGGCCGACAAACTGCTGGCCGAGGCCGTCGCTGCGGCCGAACTGATCTGCGCCCTGGGCGGCCCCAGCGTGATGGCGGCCAAGGAATGCGTCAACCGCGCTTTCGAAAGCGGCCTGTCTGACGGCATCGGCTACGAGCGCCGCATGTTCCACGCGCTCTTCGGCACCGCCGACCAGCGCGAAGGCATGGACGCCTTCGTCAACAAGCGCAAGCCGGCCTTCAAGAACGCCTGAGCGTCGCGCTGCGGCGGCGGTGCTGACACCGCCGTTGTTCGCGTTTCATGAATGCTGCGTTCCTTCGTCGCGGCTTGTTCCGACTTCGGGTATTCCCTAGAGTCCATCCCATGGACGAAGCCGGTCAAGCATCCACCGACTAAACGGCCCCCTACCGTCGGATGCGTTGAAGGAAACCCTCATGAACACCAAGCTCACTTTCGTTGCTTACCCCGCTATCGCCATCCTGTCTTTGGCCGCGGCCTTCGCTGCCCATGCCCAGAGCACCCGTGACGCGGCCGACCAGGCCGGCTACGGCGCCATGGTCGTCACCCAGACCTCCACCCCGGTGACGGTGGCGGCCCGGACCAGCAGCCGCGCGCTGCAGGTCGCCGATGTGGCCGACCAGGCTGCCTACGGCGCGACGGTCACCCCGGGCGTCTTCCAGCGCAGCCGCGCTGAAGTGCGCGCCGAAGCCGTTGCCGCGCGCAATGCCGGCTACGAAGCCCTGGTGCGTGAAGGCGCCGACCCGCAGTACGCCGTGCTGCCGCGCGCCAAGGCGCAGGACACCGCCCACGTGCTGGCCGGCGCGCCGGCTGCCGCAGCCCGCTAAGCCCCGCGAGCAAGGGCCAACGGCTTACGGCGCCACCCAGCGGGCCGGGCCGCCGTCGAACACGGCGCGCCGGTGACCCCGGGCGTCGAGTTCCAGCCAGTCGATGGCCTGCACTTCGGCCGCGATCACTGCAAAGTGTTCGCGGCTTTCTCTTGCCGGGTGGGCGGTGGCCGGGGGCGCCGCGTCCGGGCCGTCGAGCGTGCTGCCGAGCGGGGTACCGGGCGGCAGCGGCGACAGGTAGTCGTGCGCCGCCGGCGTCAGCTTCAGGCGCGCCCAGCGCGACAACACGGCCAGGCCGCTGGTTTCCAGCGTCAGGTTCACGCGCAGGCGCAACTGCCAACCGAGTGCCGCCGACCACAGCACCAACGTGCCCACCGGATGCTGCGCCAGTTGCCGGGCTTTGGGGCTGCGGGCGTCGGTGTACATCAGCAGCGTGCGGGTGCTGCTGTCCAGCTCGCGCAACACCACGCTGCGGGCGTCCACGCCTTCGCCGTCGCGGGTGGCCAGCACGCCCACGCGCCAGGCGTGCGGCGGCGGGTGGGCGCCGGGCTGGTGGCGGTCGCGGCCGTGCACGGCACGGTCCAGCTCGCGCCACACCGCCGCCTCGATCTCCTGCAGATCCACAAGGCGCGGTGTGTTCATGGCTACGGCCTCTCTAGGATTCGCGGCGCAAGGCCGGGAACAAGATGATGTCGCGGATGCTCGGGCTGTCGGTGATCAGCATCATCAGCCGGTCGATGCCGATGCCGCAGCCGCCCGCTGGCGGCATGCCGACTTCCAGCGCCCGGATGAAGTCCGCGTCGTAGTACATCGCTTCCTCGTCGCCCGCGTCCTTGTTGGACACCTGTGCCTGGAAGCGCGCGGCCTGGTCTTCGGCGTCGTTCAGTTCGCTGAAACCGTTCGCGTATTCGCGGCCGGTGATGAAGAGTTCGAAGCGTTCGGTGATGGCCGGGTTGCTGTCCGATGCCCGGGCCAGCGGGCTGACTTCCACCGGGTAGTCGACGATGAAGGTCGGCTGCCACAGCTGCGCTTCCACCACCGCTTCGAACAGGCCGAATTGCAGTTCGGGCAGCTTCCAGTGCGCCGGGGCTTCTTCGCCGTGGGCCTTCAGGCGCTCGCGGATCAGCGCTGCGTCGTCGGCCTGTTCGTGGGTCAGGCCGGCGTGCACGACCAGCGATTCACGCACGCTCAAGCGCGTGAACGGCTGGTCCAGCGCCACCGGCTTGCCCGCGTAGCTGATGGCCGCCGAGCCGGTGGCCGCCCGCGCGGCGTGGCGCAGCACGGCCTCGGTGAAGTCCATCAGGTCGTGGTGCGTCCAGTAGGCCGCGTAGAACTCCATCATCGTGAATTCCGGGTTGTGCCGGACGCTGATGCCTTCGTTGCGGAAGTTGCGGTTGATCTCGAACACGCGCTCGAAGCCGCCCACCAGCAGGCGCTTCAGGTAGAGCTCGGGCGCGATGCGCAGGAACATCTCCTGGTCCAGCGCGTTGTGGTGGGTGACGAAGGGCTTGGCGTTCGCGCCGCCCGGTATGGGGTGCAGCATCGGCGTCTCGACTTCGAGAAACCCGTGCTCGACCATGAAGCTGCGGATCGAGCTGACCGCCTTGCTGCGCGCCACGAAACGCGTGCGCGCGGTGTCATCGGTGATCAGGTCCACATAGCGCTGGCGGTACTTCTGTTCCTGGTCGGCCATGCCGTGGAACTTGTCGGGCAGCGGGCGCAGGCTCTTGGTCAGCATGCGCACCGTGGTCGCCTTGATCGACAGTTCGCCGGTCTTGGTGCGGAAGAGCGTGCCTTCGCAGGCAATGATGTCGCCCAGGTCCCAGTGCTTGAAGGCGGCAAGCGCTTCGGCGCCGATGGCGTCTTGCGTGATGTACAGCTGGATGCGGCCGTGGCTCAGCCCGAAAGAGCCGTCCTGCACCGTCGCGAAGCAGGCCTTGCCCATCACGCGCTTCAGCATCATGCGGCCGGCCACCTTCACCGCGACGGCCTGCGGCTCCAGTTCCACGTTCTCGATGTGCCCGTAGGTCTGGTGCAGATCGGCCGCGTGGTGGGTCGGCTTGAAATCGTTCGGGAAGGCGATGCCGGCGGCGCGGATGGCGGCCAGTTTTTCGCGCCGCTCGGTGATGAGCTGGTTCTCATCGACGGTGGGCGGGGCTGGGTGCGGGGTGGGTGCGTGCTGGGTCATAGCCGCGCATTCTAGAAACCTCACCTTGCACGGCCCCGGGCACCCTGCAGAGGCGCCGGGGTGGGGTGTGATAATTCCGGCCGCCCTGGCACCCGCCCGGCGCATCCCCATCCAAACCCATGAGCCGTTGGCGCGAGCACCTGCAGTCGCAGACCTATTTCCTCGGTCTGGCGGCCCTGAACACCGTGCACGGCCTGCTGCCCTTCAGCCTGCGACCGCTGCTTTACCGACTGTGCCGTTACGACATCGCCGCGACAGCCACCCTGCAGGGCGGTGTGCGCTTCTTCCACATCGGCCGCCTGCGGGTGGGCGCCGGCACGCTGATCAACCGCGGCGTGCTGCTGGACAACCGCGCCGGCATCACCATCGGCCAGCAGGTGTCCATCGCCCACGACGTGCGCATCTACACGCTGGGCCACGACCCGCACGATGCGGCCTTCGCCACCAAGGGCCAACCGGTGCAGATCGACGACCACGCGGTGGTCTTCGCCGGCGCGATGTTGATGCCCGGCGTGCACCTGGGCCGTGGCGCGGTGGTGATGGCCGGGTCTGTGGTGACGAAAGACGTGCCACCGCTGCGCATGGTGGGTGGCAACCCGGCGCGCGACATCGGCCCGCGCGAACTGGACCCGCAGTACCGCCTGAACCGGCGCTACTGGTTGGCGCATTGAATTCGCTGCCCAGCGACGTGGCCGTCGTCGATGGCGGCTCTTTCGTGCTGCCCTACGACCACGGCCTGGTCAGCGGGCTGGTGCGGCAGGGTCGTCGCGTGACGGTCTTCGCTTCGCGCACCCGCTACAACGCCGAATTCCTGGGCGACCTGCGCACCACCGCCGGCGTCACCGTCGTGGACCGCGCGGTTTCGGGCAGTGTCAGTTCGCGGGTGCGGGGCGTCATGGCCTACGCCGGCTTGCTGCGCGCGCTGTGGCAACAGCGGCGCCGCTTCCACAGCATCAACCTGCAGTTCAGCGTGCTGTGGCCGCTGGAGCTGCCGCTGTGGTGGCTGCTGCGTGATCGCCTCGTCTACACCGTGCACAACGCCGTGCCGCACGGCCACGCCGGTTTGCAGCACGCGCCGACGCGCTGGACTGCCACGCTGGCGCGGCAGTTGGTCTTCGTCAGCGCGGCCACGCGCGACGACTTTCTGCGCCGCTACGGCGAGTCCTTCCGCGCCAAGGCGCGCGTGCTGCCGCACGGCCTGCTGCCCATCGCTCCGCGTGACGCCGTGCAGCCGGTGCGCCCGTGCGCGCAGCCGCAGGCGCTGGTCTTCTGGGGCACGGTCAAGGGCTACAAGGGCATCGAACTTTTTGCCGAACTGGCGCGATCTGCCGAGTGGAAATCGCAGGGCCTGCCACTGGAAATCCACGGCCGCTGGGACGCCGAACTGCACCCGCTGCGCGATGAACTGGCAGCGCTGGGCGTGCGCGTCGAAGACCGTTACCTCGACGCTGCCGCCATGCGCGCTTTGATGGCGCGCGAGGTGCTGTTCGTGCTGCCCTACCGCGACGCCTCGCAGTCCGGCGCGCTGTACACGCTGCTGCACCAGGGCTGCACCTTCGCCTGCAGCGACGCAGGCGACCTGGGCGCCTTCCTGCGCCGCTTCGACCTGCAGGGCCTGCTGCTGCCCGAACGCAGCGTGGCCGCTGTACTCAACGCTGTCCAACACCTGCGGCAACACGCTGCAGCCGTCGCGCAGTCGCTGCGCAAGGCACAACACCTCACCATCTGGGACACCGCCCTGGCCGACGCCGCAAGCGTCTACGGCCCGGAGCCGCGCGCATGAAACAACTCGTCAAAAAAGCCCTGGCCCACTTCGGCTGGGAACTCGTCCACAGCGCCACGCGCGACCAGGCGGCCGTGGCCGACCTGTCGCCGGCCGACCAGGCCATCGTCAGCCGCGTCGCGCCCTACACGCTGACCAGCCTGGACCGCCGCGCCGGTCTGATCCTGGCCGTGGACTACATCGTCCAGCAGGGCATAGACGGCGACATCGTCGAATGCGGTGTCTGGCGCGGCGGCAGCATGATGGCCGTGGCCCTGGCGCTGCTGGCCCGTGGCGACACCAGCCGCCATCTCTACCTGTACGACACCTACGAGGGCATGAGCGAGCCCACCGCCGAGGACCGCAGCCACACCGGCGAAGCGGCTGCCACGCAACTGGCCCGCACCGCGCGCGGCGAAGGCGTGTGGTGCGAGGCCGGGCTGGACGACGTGCAGGCCAATCTGTGGTCCACCGGCTACCCGCGCGACAAGATCCACTTCATCCAGGGCAAGGTCGAAGACACCATCCCGGCGCGCGTGCCGGGTGCGATTGCGCTGCTGCGGCTGGACACCGACTGGTACGAATCGACGCGCCACGAACTGCAGCACCTCTACCCGCGCCTGGCGCGCCAGGGCGTGCTGGTCATCGACGACTACGGCCACTGGCAGGGTGCGCGGCAGGCGGTGGACGAGTATTTCGCGGCCAGCGAGGTGCACCACTTTTTGCACCGCGTGGACTACACCGCACGGCTCGTGATCAAGCCGTGAACCGCCGCCGATGAAGCCACGCCCGCCGCTCGCCCGCAGCCTGCCGCCCGTCTACGGCGCGGCGGCTTTGCGGCTGGCGTTTCCGGCGCTGTTGCTGCCATTGATGGCCGCGCGGCTGGGGGCCGATGAATTCGGCCGGCTGAGCCTGTTTCTGGTGTGGGCCGCGCTGCTGTCCACGCTGGTCGAAGGCGGTTTTCTGGCCGCCGCCACGCGGCTGGCCGTGCTGGCCGACGCACCCGGACGTTGGGCGCTGGCGCGGCAGATCTTCAGTGCGCGCGTGGCCCTCAGCGGCGCGGTGCTGCTGTTGTCAGCGGGCGTTGCGTTGACGCTGCTGCAAGCGCCTTCGGCCGCAGAAGCGCTGGCTGGCGCGCTGTTGCTGGGCGCTGCCGCTTGCGCGCTGGGCTGGCAGGCCACCTGGTACCTGCAGGCCAGCGAGCAACTGCACCGTTGGGCCTGGGTGGAGATTGCGGTCTACGCCATCTGGGCGCTGGCGGTGCTGGCGCTGGGCCACAGCGCCATCGCCTACCTGGCGATGCAAGTCACCGCGACCACCGCGCTGGCCGGTGCCGGCTGGTGGTGGCTGCACCGCGACCTGCGCGAACCGGCCGCCACGCAGGCGCTGTGGACGCCTGCCGCCGTGCGCCCCGGCCTGCGCCTGGGCTGGACCATGCTGCCCGTTTCGGTGGCCGGCGCGGCCTATTCCTACGCGCTGCCGGCGGTGGCCTCGGCGGCGATGAGCCGCAGCGAACTCGGCATTTATTTCCTTGCCGACCGCATCGTGCGCGCGGTGCTGGGCGCAGCCGATCCGGTCTTCCAGATCGTCTACCCCCGCATCGTGTCGCACTTCCAATTCGGCGCCCGCGCGGCCTGGTTCTACACCGCGCGTTGGGCGCTGCTGGGCGCTGTCGCCGGTGGCGTGCTGCTGGTCGGCGGCGTGCTGGCCTGGCCGCTGCTGAGCAGCGTCCTGGCCGCCCAAAAGGGCGCTTTCGACACCGCCCGCGTGGCCCCCGTGATGGCCACGCTGGGCCTGTTGCTGCCGCTGCTGCTGTGCTGGAAATTCTTCGGCTACTGGATGCTGGGCAGCGGCCGTTTTGACCACGCTTACCGCGCCTGCGTCGTCGTCGGCGGCCTGGCCGGTGTGGCCGGCGCCTGGCAGTTCGGGGCTGACGGCGCAGCGGCTTTGTCCCGTGTGGCCGTCGGCGTTGAAGGGCTGGTCATCGCCGCCGCCGTGGCCGGCATGGCGCTCACCCACCACCTGCACAACAAGCCGCGCGCCGCGACGGACAAAACCGGCTGAAGCCATGGGCATCGACGCACACAACCTGAACTTCCTGGCCCACGCGCAAGACCTGGGCGTGCGCTACGACCGCACGCTGGCCATCGGCCGGCAAGCGCTGTTCGTCGAAGACCGCGCACTGCAATCGCACGCCGCGTGGCGCCGCCAGCAGCCACTGCAGATGCCGGCGGCGGCGGCCGGCCGGCCGACCTACTTCGAGCCTTTGATGCAGCAGTGGTTCGGCGCGCAGCAGGCCGATTCGGTGGACGCTTCCGACTACGAAAACGCCACCTTCGTGCACGACATGAACCTGCCGTGGTCGGTGCTGTCGCCGCAACGCGGGCTGTACGACGCGGTGCTGGACTTCGGCTGCCTGGAACACGTCTTCGACTTCCCCACCGCCTGGCGCAACGCCGTGGACCTGTGCCGCGTGGGCGGCCACATCCTGCACGCGCTGCCGGCCAACAACCTGTCGGGTCACGGCTTCTACCAGTTCAGCCCCGAGCTGTTCTTCAGCCTGTACACGCCCGAGCGCGGCTTCCAGATCCAGGCCGTGCTCTTCGTGCAGAAAGCCGACCCGGCGCACTGGTGGCGCGTGGCCAGCCCGCTGGACGTCAAGCGCCGCGTCAACCTGCGCAACAGCCAAGAGGTCTATGTGCTGGTGCTGGCGCAGAAGCTGCGCGAACCGGGCGTGCTGGCGGCGCCGCAGCAGAGCGACTACGCGCAGGACGAGTGGTTGCAGGCCGGGGGCAACGCGCTGGCCACCACCGTCAGCGGCTGGCAGGCGCCGTTGGCGCGGCTGGGTTTGCTGGACGCCGCCCGGCGTTGGCGCGCCACGCTGCAGGCCGTGCGCAGCGCGGGGCTGACACTGCCCCCGCCCGACTACCAGCGCCTGGACGTGGCGGCCCTGCTGCGACGGTGAATGCGATGGGCCCGCCGCATGCCAGCGCTACTCCTGCTGCAACCGCAACCGCAACCGCAGGCGCAGCGACCGCCGCACGCACCCCGCGCGTGCTGCTGCTGTGCGACCGGCTGGACCTGGCCGGCGGCGTGGAACGCTTCGTCTGCACGCTGGCTGGCCAATTGGACGCCGTCGGCATGAACGTGGCCATCGGCAGCGTCCACACGCCACGCGCCAACGTGCGCTACCCGCTGCCCGACCGGGTGCGCGTGCTGCACGGCGCACGCGCCTTGCCGGCGGGCGAGGGCGCCTGGGCGCTGCTGCGCAAGCAATGGCGCACCGGTCGGACTCTGGCCGCGCTGGTGCGCGCGGAGCAGCCCGATGTCGTCATCCTGAACGGCCTGACCACCGCCTGTTCGGTGCTGGCCTTCATGGCGCTGACGGCGCCCGGCGTCGCGCCGCGCACCATCTGTTGCGACCACAACCATTTCGACGCGCGGTCCCGGCCCTGGCGCCGCCTGCGCGCGCTGCTGTACCGCCGCGTGGCCGCCGTCGTCAGCCTGAGCCGCGCCGACGCACCGCGCTTCGCCGCCATCAACCCGCGCACCGAAGTCATCTACAACGCAGCCTCGCTGCGCGCCGAGGTGCCCGAAGCGCCGGCCGCACCCACGGTGCTGGCCGTGGGCCGCCACGTGGCGCAGAAAGGCCTGGACCTGCTGCTGACCGCCTGGGTGCCGGTGCAGGCGCAGATGCCGGCCGCGCGGCTGCGCATCCTGGGCGACGGCCCGCTGACGGCCACGCTGCAGGCGCAGGCGCGGGCCCTGGGCGTGGACCGCAGCGTGCAGTGGCTGGCGCCCACCGCGCAGGTGCAGGCGCAGTACCGGCAGGCCGCCGTCTTCGTGCTGCCGTCGCGCTACGAAGGCATGCCGCTGGCGCTGCTGGAAGCGCAGGCGCTGGGCGTGCCGGCGGTGGCTTTCGACTGCCCCACCGGGCCGGCGGAAATCATCAGCGCCGACACCGGCGTCGTCGTGCCGCCGGGCGACACGCAGGCCCTGGCTGCCGCGCTGCTGCGCTTGCTGGCCGACGCCCCGCTGCGCGAGCGCATGGGCCAGGCGGCCATCGCGCGCAGCGCGGCGCTGTTCAGCCCGGCGCAGCACGTGCAGCAGTGGACGGCGCTGGTGCGCCGCGTGGCGGCCGGCGCGCCCGCGAAGGCTGCGGGGGCTGCAGCGTGACGACCGCAACCGCGACCGCATCCACGACAGCGACCATGACCCCGCTCAGCGGCGGCATCAGCATCGTCGTGCCCTGCCGCAACGAGGCCGGCTACATCGACGCCTTCCTCGATTCCGCCCTGGCCCAGGTGCTGCCCGAAGGCGTGACGCTGGAAGTGCTGGTCGCCGACGGCTGCAGCGACGACGGCACCCGCGAACGGCTGGCCGAACGCGCGGCAGCCGAACCGCGTCTGCGCGTCATCGACAACCCGGCGCGCATCACCTCGGCGGCGCTGAACGCGGCCATCGCGGCGGCCACCGGTGACACCATCGTGCGCATGGACGTGCACACCACCTACGCCCCCGACTACGCCGCGCAATGCCTGCAGGCGCTGCGCGACACCGGCGCGGCCTGCGTCGGCGGCCCGTGGGTGCCGGTGGGGCAGGGCTGGCCGCAGGCGGCGATCGCGGCGGCTTTCGAGAGCCGCTTCGGTTCGGGTGGTGCGGCGTCGCGGCGCACCGATTTCAACGGCGAGGTGGACACCGTCTACCTGGGCGCCTGGCCCCGCGAACCGCTCATCGCCTTCGGCGGTTTCGACGAGACCCTGGTGCGCAACCAGGACGACGAACTGGCGCTGCGCATCACGCGTGGCGGCGGCCGCGTCTGGCAGAGCGCGGCCATCCATTCGCGCTATGCACCACGGGCTTCCTTCGTCGCGCTGTTCCGCCAGTTCCACCAGTACGGCTACTGGAAGGTGCCGGTGATCCGCAAGCACCAGCTGCCGGCGTCGCCGCGCCACCTGGTGCCTTTTGCCTTCGTCGCCGTGCTTGTGCTGCTGGCCTTGCTGGGCCTGCTGTGGACGCCGGCCTGGTGGGCGCTGGCGGCCGTGCTGGGCCTGTATGCCGCCGCCGGCGCGGTCAACGCGGTGGCCGTGGCCAACGGTTCGTTGCAGCAGATGCTGGGTGTGGCCTGGGCCTGCGGCTGCATGCACATCGGCTACGGCATCGGCTTCGGCCGGGGCTTGCTCGACTTCGTGTTGCTGAAGCGCGGCCCGCGCGCTTCGGCCACCCGCCTGACACGATGAAACCCACCGAGCCGACACCCGACGAGCCGCAGGCTATCGCCGAGCGCTATGCCCGGCGCCAGGTGGGCGACCGCTACAACCCGCTGCGCCCCGAGGTGCTGCACGCCCGCCAGGAACGCGAACGCGCATTGGCCGGCCTGCTGAGCCGCCATGTGCAGCGCCCGCTGTCGGCGCTGGACGTGCTGGAAGTGGGTTGCGGCGGCGGCGACAACCTGCTGGAACTGATACGCCTGGGCTGTGACCCGGCGCGCCTGTTCGGCAATGAACTGCTGCCCGAGCGCGCGGCCGCGGCACGCCTGCGACTGCCCGCCAGCGTGGCCGTGCACGAAGGCGACGCGCTGCAGATGCCCCTGCCCGATGCCAGCTTCGACCTGGTGCTGCAGTACACCGTGTTCAGCTCCATCCTCGACGACGCCTTCCAGGCGCAACTGGCCGCCCGCATGTGGCAATGGCTGCGGCCAGGCGGCGCCGTGCTCTGGTACGACTTCACCGTCAACAACCCGCGCAACGCCGACGTGCGCGGCGTGCCGCTGGCCCGCGTGCGGGCGCTGTTCCCGCAGGGGCGCGTGGACGCGCGGCGCATCACGCTGGCGCCGCCCATCGCCCGCCGTGTGGCGCGCCTGCACCCGCAGGCCTGCAACCTCTTCAACACGCTGCCGCTGCTGCGCACGCACAGCCTGGCCTGGATCGCGAAACCCGCATGAACACACGTGCCCTGCCCACCTTGCCGTTCCTGCCCTTCGCGCTGCCCGAGATCGGCGAAGAGGAGATCGCCGAAGTCGTCGATGCACTGCGCAGCGGCTGGGTCACCACCGGCCCCAAGACGCAGCGTTTCGAACGCGACTTTGCGGCGTACCTGAGTGCTTCATCGGGCAGCGACGAGCCCCTGCACTGCATCGCCGTCAACTCGGCCACCGCCGGCCTGCACCTGGCGCTGGAAGCCGTCGGCGTGGGCCCGGGCGACGAGGTCATCACCACCACCCACACCTTCACCGCCACCGCCGAGGTGGTGCGCTACCTGGGTGCCGACGTGAAGCTGGTGGACATAGCCCCGGCCACGCTGAACATCGATCCGGCGGCTGTTGAAGCGGCCATCACGCCGCGCACCAAGGCGATCATCCCGGTCCATTACGCCGGCCTGGCCGCCGACATGCCGGCCCTGCTGGCCATCGCGCAGCGGCATGGCCTGAAGGTCATCGAGGACGCGGCCCACGCGCTGCCCACCACCAGCGCCGGCCAGCGCGTGGGCACGCTGGCCAGCGACGCCACGGTGTTCAGCTTCTACGCCAACAAGACCATCACCACCGGCGAAGGCGGCATGCTGGTCACGCGCGACGCCGAACTGGCCAAGCGCGCCAAGGTGATGCGCCTGCACGGCATGAGCCGCGACGCCTTCGACCGCTACACGTCCACCGTGCCCAGCTGGGCCTACGAGATCGTGGCGCCGGGCTACAAGTACAACCTGACCGATATCGCGGCGGCGCTGGGCATCCACCAGTTGAAGCGGCTGGCGGGCTTCCAGCTGAAGCGCGAACAACTGGCCGCCGCCTATGACGAAGCACTGGCCGACCTGCCCATCGTGCTGCCACCGCGTTCGGCCACGGGCGACCAGCACGCCTGGCACCTGTATGTCGTTCGCCTGGCCGACGGCGCCAAGGTCGAGCGCAATGTCTTCATCGAACGCCTGTACGCCGCCGGCATCGGCTGCAGCGTGCACTACATCCCGCTGCACCTGCACCCCTACTGGCGCGACCGGTATGACCTGAAGCCCGAGCAGTTCCCGCACAGCCAGCACGCTTTCGAACGCATGCTGAGCCTGCCGCTGTACACGCGCATGACGGTGGACGACGTGCAGCGGGTGGCCGCCGCGGTGCGCGCCGCGCTGCAGGCTTGACCCGCGGCGATGCTGAAGCGGCTGTTCGACATCGTGGCGGCCGGCCTGGGCCTGCTGCTGCTGCTGCCGCTGCTGCTGGGCATCGCGCTGTGGATCAAGCTCGACAGCCCGGGGCCGGTGTTCTTCCGCCAGGAGCGGGTCGGGCGCCACGGCGTGCCTTTTCGCATCCACAAGTTCCGCAGCATGCGCAGCGGTGCACCGGGCCTGCAACTGACCGTCGGCACCGACCCGCGCATCACCCGCGCCGGCGCTTGGCTGCGTGCCAAGCGGCTGGACGAACTGCCGCAGCTGATCGACGTGCTGCAGGGCACGATGAGCCTGGTCGGCCCGCGCCCCGAGGTGCCGCGCTACGTGGCGCATTACCCGGCCGCGCTGCGCGACGTGGTGCTGGCCGTGCGGCCCGGCATCACCGACCCCTCGTCGCTCGACTTCCTGGACGAAGCCATTCTGCTGGCTGCGGCCGCCGACCCCGAGCGCGAGTACATCGAACGCATCCTGCCGATCAAGCTGCAGCGCGCGGCCGACTACGCGCGGCAGGCCACGCTGGGCACCGACCTGCGGGTGGTGTGGCGCACGCTGCAGCGCTTGCTGGTGCAGCGTTGACGACGGCCGCGCCTGCGATGATCCGGGGTTGATCGCGCCATGACCTCGACCGCCCGCCACCCCACCATCTGGCACCGCCTGGAAGTCTTCCTGGCGCGGCTGCGGCCGCACCGCGAACCGCTGTCGCTGGCGGTGGACGCACTGGTGGTGGTGGCCTGCTGGAACATCACGTATTTGTTCCGCCTGGGCTTCGAGCGCTGGTGGAGTGCGCGCCCGGGCTACGACGGCTGGGTGCTGCTGGGCGTGGTGGCCGCCTACCTGCTGGCCAACGTCGCCTTCAAGGTGCCGCAGAGCATGTGGCGCTTCGCCGGCTTTGGCGAGGTCAAGCGGCTGACCCTGGCCTGCGCGCTGGCCGGCACGGTGGCTGCAGCGGTCGTCATCGGCCTGGGCCTGGTCAAGGTGCCGCGCGCGGTGCTGGCGCTGCACCCGGTGGTCACGCTGATGGGCCTGTGCGTGTTGCGCATCGGCTACCGCATGCTGTACGAGCACGCGCGCTCGCGCATCACCGGCAGCGACCGGGAGATCCGCCGCGCCATCGTGATGGGTGCCGGGGCCGCCGCGCGGCTGCTGCTGGCCGGCATCCACGAACAGGGCTGGATCGTGCTGGGCCTGCTCGACGACGACCCGCAGAAGCGCCGCGCGCGCATCGGTGGCGTGCCGGTGCTGGGCGGGCTGGACGCCATCACCGACAAGGCCGTGCGCGGCGCGGCCACGCACATCGTGATCGCGCTGCCGGGCGCCAGTGGCGCGCAGCGCCGCCGCGCGCTGGAACTGGCCGCCGGCACCGGCCTGCCGGTGCTGACGGTGCCCACCGTGGACGAGTTGCGCACCGGCAAGAGCCAGGTCGAACGCCTGCGCGACATCGAAGCCGAAGACCTGCTGGGCCGTGAACCGGTGCAACTGGACGAGTCGGGCGTGCGCGCCACGCTGGCGGGCAAGACGGTGCTGATCACCGGCGCCGGCGGCAGCATCGGCAGCGAACTGTGCCGCCAGGTGGCGCGTTTCGAACCGGCGCGCATCGTGCTGTACGAGCTGAGCGAATTCAACCTGTACACCATCGAACAGGAACTGACCGAGGCCCACCCGGGCATGGCGCTGACGCGCCTGATCGGCGACGTGAAGGACCTGGCGCACCTGCGCCGCACGCTGCAGAAATGGCGGCCGCAGGCCGTCTTCCACGCGGCGGCCTTCAAGCATGTGCCGCTGATGGAAGAAGACGACAACGCGCTGGCCGCGCTGCGCAACAACACCCTGGGCACCTACCACGCGGCGCTGGCCGCCGCCGAGGTGGGCGCCGAGCGCTTCGTGCTGATCAGCACCGACAAGGCCGTCAACCCGACCAATGTGATGGGTGCCACCAAGCGGGCGGCCGAGATGGTCATCAGCGCGCTGGCCGCCGACCATCCGGCGACGAAATTCATGGCCGTGCGTTTCGGCAACGTGCTGGGCAGCAGCGGCAGCGTGATCCCGAAGTTCAAGGAACAGATCGCCCGCGGCGGCCCGGTCACGGTGACCCACCCCGACATCATTCGCTACTTCATGACCATTCCGGAAGCGGCCAGGCTGGTGCTGCAGGCGGCGGCCGTCGGTGACAGCGGGCAGGTGCTGGTGCTGGACATGGGCGAGCCGGTGCGCATCGTCGACCTGGCGCGGCAGTTGATCCGCCTGGCCGGGCACACGCCGGAAGAAATCGCCATCGAGTTCACGGGGCTGCGGGCGGGGGAGAAGTTGTTCGAGGAACTGCTGGCGGATGCGGATGACACGCTGGCCACGGCGGTGCCTCGGCTGCGTCTGGCGCGCCTGTCTGGCGACGGCACGGCGGTGGCCGCCTTGCTCACCTGGGCGTCGCGCAATCTGCATGCATGCGATGGCAGGCAAGTGCGCGGCCAGCTGCACGAGGTGGTCCCTGAATTTCGTTTGTAGGGACTGCGCACAGCGCCTCAAGACGACCTATCCGATGGCACAGTAGCGGGTGAGAAAATCGCTGCTCAGCCCCATATTGCCCACGTCGAAATAAATGCCATCCGCAGCCAAATCAGAGTCGCACGGTTCTCGCGTCGGCCGTACCACCCGGCGGCGTTGGCTGATGGCGGCTGTCATTTGCGCGGCCTTGGTGATCATCCCGTCCGTTCGTGCCGTGCCCCTGAATGGCCTGCGCTGGCTGGACAGTCACGTGTTGCATGAAGGCCTCAAAGACACTTGGTATCGTCTGTTCAGTCAGGAGTCATGGTCGTCCCTGCCGGTGTTGCAACTGCCGCTGGACTACACCTGGCTGCAAGCCGCCGGAACGCCACGGCGCATCGGTCACGCTCTGGGTGCCTCAGAGTCGGCGCAGGCCAACACCCTGGGCGCTGCTGATGCGGCGCTGGCTTCGGGTTTGCGGGTGCTGGAAGTGGACCTCTGGCTGGACGACCAGGGCGAGATCCGCTGCCACCACGGGCCGCCGGCGCCGCCACCGATGCTGGCTGGCGACTGCACCTTCGCGACATTGCTGGAACGCATGGTTAGGGCCCAGGCTTTCCTGGTGCTGGACATCAAGTCGGACTTCGCCACCACGGGCGCGCGCATCGTGCAGGCGCTGCCATCCGACGCGGCAGCGCAGCGGGTCGTGTTCCAGTTGTATGAACCGACGCATGTTGCGCTGTTCCAGCAGTGGCGGCAGTCCCGGCCTCTGGCTGGGCCCATGGTGACGGCCTACCGCGCGAAGCGGGCCGTCAACCACGCGCTGACGGGTGCCAGAGCGGCTGGTATCCGGGCATACACCCTGCCGGTAGAGCGCTTGCCCGCGCTGTCTGAACCGCCCCTGGGCATGGCGGTCTTCGTGCACCCGGTGCACGACTGCGCAACCTGGCAGGCTGTGCAGGCCGTGGGTGAAGTGGGCATGTTCGCGCTCACCGGCCTGAACTGCGGCCAGACCCGGGCTGGAGCCTCGCTTTGATTGCAGCGTTCTGGATGCGCAGGCCGGCCGCCGCCGTTGGGCGGTTGCTGGCTGGCATAGTCGTGGCGAATGCGCCGTTCTGGATCTTGAATTACCTGATCTTCATAGACCGGCCACTGATCACTTACGAAAGCGTATTGGCCTGCGTCATGCTGATGTGGCGCCGCTGGCTGGGCTTGCCGGTGCTGGCGTTGGCATGGTCAGTGGATGCAGTGGTTTCGGTTTCGGGCACTTATTTCTTCACCTCACCGCGTGCTCTGCTTCAGGCGTCCGCCTTTCTGCATGATTTGCAATGGCCGGACTTGCTTGATGGCTCGCGGCTGGCTACGGCAGGCCTCTTCTTGTTCACTGCCTGGTTTTTGTCCTGGTGGCTGGGCGGCCGCAAGTCAGGCCTGGCCGCACCCTTGCTCGCGTTTGCCTTGCTGTTCAGCGCCGATGCATTGAATGGATCGGCCGGGCTGATGTTGAGTTCGAAACGGCTGGTGCCTGCCAACCTTGCAGGCAGCACCGGGTTGCAGTTGGCCTCCGTGCTATGGACCCAGGGCAAACCGCTGCCTTTGAGGACATTGCCGGCGAGTTCGACGCCGTTGCTGCAGCCGGATGTGCTGAGTTGGGAGTCGCAGCGCGCCGATGGGGGCATGCTGATGGTCCTGGTGGAGTCTCTGGGCCTGCATCGAGACGTGGGGATTCAGGCATGGTTGCACGGGCAGCTGACGGACCCGTTGCGGCAAGGCAGCTACCAGGTGACCGAACGCCGCGTGGCTTTCAAAGGCAACACGACCGCCGCCGAACTACGGACCTTGTGTTTGTTGGCTGATGACTACCGCTCGTTGGATGCATCGACAGCCAAGACTTGCATTCCCGCGCAACTGGTCGCCGCAGGCTGGCACACGGTGGCGTTGCACGGCTTCACGGGCAATATGTTTGACCGGCATCGTTGGTGGCCGATGATGGGGCTGCAAAAAATTCTGTTTGCGGAACAGTTGGTCCCCGCCGATACCCGCCGTTGCGGATTGGTGTTCCGCGGCTTGTGTGACGCGGATTTGCTGGACAGAGCCATTGCGGAATTGGCCCAGCCGAGAAGCTTCGTCTATGCGCTGACCTTGAATACCCACCTACCGCTGCCGGCTACGCCCGTTCCTGCTGACCTGCTGCCTTTGTGCATCAGCGCCAACACCGGCACAGCAGTCTGCGAGATGGTTGCCGCGCACGGCGCGCTGCTGTCACAGTTGGCCACGCGACTGGGTCAACTGAAACCGCGACCGTTGGTCGTGATAGCCGGCGACCATGCGCCCCCATACAGCCTGCGTGCCGAGCGCGAGCAATTCGACCAGCAGTCGGTGCCTGCCTACGTGCTGGAACCGAAGTGATCAGCGCAGGGAGTCGACTTCAGTTCTGAAGGGGCCGTCACGCAGGTAGCTTCGAATCGACGTGAATTCGTAGCGTTCGGAGAGCCGCGCGATCTTTCGCGGTGTGGTGTAAGTCCAGGAGGCTTGTGCCAGCGACTGCAGCATGCCGACCTTTCGGCGGGGCTGGTCACGGTTGAATTCCCAAGCGTGGCAATACAACATGGGACAGCCCTCGAACGAGGCCGAGGTGTCGAGCACCTGGGCCCATAGCGCGTGCGGAGCGAGCCGGAGCACGCTGCCGCCGCAGACAGTGACCCGCCGGCCTGCAATCTGTGCCGTGCTGATCGGAATTTCAACGAATGGATGTTCCGGCAGCCGCCGCGGTGCGGTCGATTCCTGACCGGTGAGGGCCTGGAATTCGGTATCGATCAGACTTGAATCGAACTCTATGCCGTTCCGAGCCAGCACATCCAACGCCCAAGGGGTCTTGCGGCTGATCGAAAAGGATCGGGCTCGGTAACCGACGACCTTCTTGCCGATGATGTCCTCGAGGACGCCGAGCGAACGCCTGAGGTCGTCCTCGAAGGACCTCTCGTTCATTCGGGGGACCAATTCGTGGGCGTAGCCATGGCTGGCGATTTCGAAGCCCGCGCGGTCGATGCACCGAACGACCTCCGGCCGGCGTGCGGCCACCTTGCCGAGCACAAAGAATGTCGCTTCGGCCTTTAGCGCCTGCAGCAGCGCGATGATTTTTTCGGTGTTCGGCACGACTTGGCCTTCATACGCGTCCCAGTCGGCGTCACGTCGAAGTTCGTCCCGAGCGAAGTTGTCCTCGATGTCGAAGGTCATCATCAGTCGAGGTTTAGACGACATCGAGGTCACCCCAGCTGATGTACCAGTTGGCATCCTGGCAGAGATATTCCCGATCAATGTCAGTGCCGTTGGCCATCGCGCCGAAGTAGATGTCCTGCGGAAACAGCTTGCGCGGAACCCGGATGTAACCGCATCGCCCGAAGATGCCTCGGCCAGGGTCGCCAGGCAGCAGGAGCAGGCTGATCGCATCGACGGCATGCCCGCGCGCCAAGTCATTCAGATGCTGGCACAGTGCCTGTGTTACCAGGGCGTCGTTGTTCTCGATCACCAACTCCATCACGTACATCATTCGCAGGCCGAGCTTCCTGTCGATGCAGTAAATTGAATAAGCGACGGGCCGGCCAGCCAGCCTCGCGACCACAAACTTGTATTCGAAGCCTGGCTTCCGAAGATAGCGCCAGTCAAGATAACGCTTGTCTCGCAGGAGCGCGATCCGCGACGATCCGAAGCTGCTGGACCAGAGCGCCGCAGCCCCGTCCGGAATGGCGTCCACCTCCTCGAAAGCCAGCAGGCCTTTGCGCCGGGCCGGTTCGGTGATTGCGGACCACAGCCCGAGCGCTGCGTCAGAAATCCGCGCGAGCGCGTTCGACGCCATCCCGCTACCGAATTTTCGCTCGATGAACGCCCGAGTCTTGAGTAGTTTCACATGCACTGGAAACTGGCCCGGCTCCAGCCAGTTCAACTTGGTCACGAATCCGTGTACGGACTGTGAGTTGGGGAATCCGTACACCAAGCTGCAGCCGTCGGCAGCTATGTTCTCGTAGGCCTTGCGGGCCAGCGCGAGGAAGACGCCTCGGCCCCGTACTGACTTGTCGGTCACGGTGGCAGTCGATATGGCACCTTTGATCGATCGACCCCCATAGGTCATATCCAGCCACATCACTGCATAGTGGCCGACGATCCGCGAGTTCATCTCGGCCACGGCAACGCAACTGTCTCTGGAAATTTCGTTCCTGAACTGCCACGACCACATGGCCCTGATCGTTGCAACGTCGGGTGTGTTCGGGTAGTTGTCGCGCAGAAGTTCCGCGATTCCCTGTTCATCACCCGCCCGGTAGGCGCGAATGGAAATTTCGGCGCTTTCAGACATGGTGCAAGCGGAGGGATGGGTTCTGCATCGATGTGGCGAACGGATCGCGTGGGTCCGAAGGAGGGGCATATTATGAACCGCGCACGCGCTCGCAATGGTTGCCGAACGCCCAAGCGCGGCGTCCATCCTCGCGCACAATCGGCCCCCGCTACGCTGACGGCATCTGACCGTCTCCTGACTGCATTGCCGCTCACCGGAACATGACCATCACCTTTCAAGTTCAGATCATCGACGGCATAGGTGCCCACTCTGGCATGCAGGCCTACAACAAGTCGCTCGCCGGGGCCTTGGAGGCCGGTGGATTGCGCCCCTCCGTCTACTCCAACTACCTGGACGACCAATACGGCAACAGCCTCGGCTGGGTCTTGCCGAACTTCTATGTCGGCAGCATCGTCGGCAATGTCTGGCGAATGCTTGCGTGCGGCCGCCAAGTCTTCCGGTTCGCCAAGCGCGTCGATGGAGAGCAAACTTGGTGGCTGCTTCACTTTCATGGCGCCACGTTGGGGAATCTGGTCTTGTTTCTGGCCTTGTCCCTGGCCTCGAAGCGAAAGCGCATCGGGCTCATCGTTCACGACGTGACTTCGGTCCACCGGCAGGAGAGCGCCGTTGTTCGCACCATCAAGACGCTCTTCTATCGCCATGCGCCTCGCCTGATGATCGTGCATTCTGCGATTGCCGCTGAGCAGCTGAAGGCGATGGGTTACCGCAGAGCACTCATGCACGCGGTCCTCTTCCGAATGTCGGATGCCGACATGCCGCCGCTGCAGCACATAGACGATGCGGCGCTGGCCGCCGTCTTGCATTCGAAGCGCCGGCGCTTCCTGCTGTTTGGTTCGATCCGCGCGTCCAAGGGACTTGACACGGTCTTGTCGGCCTTGCGCCAGTTGCCGCCGCAGGCCCGCGATGCAACCCTGGTGGTGGTGGCCGGCCGGGACTCTGGCGGCGTCATCGGGTCACCCGGACACGAGATCCCGGGCGATGGCTCGGTTGTCTTGCTGAACCGATTCATCTCTAACGAAGAGCGTGGCGCGCTGTTCGCCTCGGCGGATCTGGTCCTGCTGCCCTATCGAAGCATCTACCAGAGCGGCGTCCTCGATGTCGCGGTCGCGCATCGCATCCCGGTGCTGGCATCGGACTTGCCCACTTTCCGCGAGTTTTTTACCGACTACCCGTCTTTCGGTCACGTTTATGGCAGCGATGCGAGCCAATTGGCCGAGGCAATACTGGGTGAGCTGTCGAAGGACGCCGGAAGCCGCCCCTCATACACCGAGGATGACGTCGCGCGCTACACAGCCAGCGACCCGGCCTTGTCGTTTGCCAACGACCTCCGGGCGGCAATGAAACGCCTGGACTGATTCGCCAGACGCAAGCGTGTTTCGGTCAGCGCCGGCAGGCGGCTGACAAAATCGCGTCGTACTGGTCCCATATGGCCTGCCAACGGTAATTGGCCTGTGCGATCGCGCCCATGCGCAGGCCCAGGGCCGCGAATGCCGCCGCATCGGTCCCGTCGATCATGGCAATCAGCGCGTTGGCAGAGTCGAAGTACAAGGCCTGGCCCTGCGTGGTTTCGCGGTTGGTCGGTACGTCGAAGCAGATGGTGGGCAAACCAAGGAACATCGCTTCAACCAGCGACGGCGCGGTACCGCAGCGAGAGTGCGTGTGCACGTAGACGGCGGCGTTGGCACGCAGGTAGTCTAGCTCGCGCGGATCGTAGATGGCGGGTAGCAGGCGCACGTTGGCCAGCTTCGAGCGCGTCTCGAACAACTCGCGGCCGTAGGCCGAAACGTGCCAATTCGAGACCACGACTAACTGCCGCTCGGGCATGCGCTCGTAGGCATCGATCAGCAGGTGGATATTGTTGTCAGGCTGCGCTCGCGCGACGGCCAGATGGTAGGACGTACCGACAAATGGGTGCTTGGCGTCGAGGTCAGCCTGGCGGCCGGCCGGCGGCTGTACGTGGTCGCCGCCGTAGCGCACGACCTCGGCGCTGGCGCCGAAGTTACGTTTCAGGCTGTCGCGCAGCAGCGAGTTGTCAGCGATGTTGGTCGTCGCCCAGCGTGACGCAAAACGCGACGACCAGAACAGCACCTGACGCTGGAACCACGGGAACTTCTCGCGTGTCCATTCGTCCAGGCCGCCGTGGTTGACGACCAGCCCGCGGTGCGCCAACAGATTGGCCGGAAGCGCAAAACCGACGCCGGGGCCGAGCATCAGCAACACGTCGGATGTGGCCATCGCGTGCCAGGTCGTCAGCAGGTCGTAGGGCAGCGACTGCCAGCCGTTCGCGCGCAGCGGCACATGGATCAGGCGCGCACCAAGGTACTCACTTCGGCGCTGCGCCGGCAACACACCCGAACAGTAGACGGTGATGTCCCAGCGGGAAGCCAGCCCGCGCACCAGGTTCTCAGCCAACGTTTCGAAGCCGCCGTAGCGAGCGGGAATCCCGTTCGTTCCGACGATGGCAAGCCGTTTCATCCCAGGTAGTTGCCGTAGTAGTCGCGCAGGTATTGGGCGAGAGCGACGCGCCAATCCTGCATCAGGTTCAGTTCACGGAGGTCGAGCTTCGTGTTGAGCAGCCGTTCGCAGTCGGGGCGCGGCGCGAAGTACTCCTTCGCGAAGTGGCTGCTTCGCACCGCGTGCAGCTTCACCCGGTCTTGCAGCCCAAGCAGCTGAAGCAACTCGTCCGCCACCTCATAGCGGCTGGTCTGTCCGCCGCACACCATGTTGTACAGGCCCCAGTACTCCTTCTCGACCAGCGCCTTCACATTGCGCGCGAAATCGTGCGTGTAGGTGGGTGTGCCGTCCTTGTCGTTCACCACGTACAGGTCGGTGGCGCCTGCCTTGAGCTGCGCCATCAGCTTCTGGATGAACTTCTTGTCCTTGCTCGGGCCCGAACCCATCATCCAGCCTGCTCGGCACACGAGGTGGCGGCGGGCGTTTTCGACTACGAAGCGTTCGCCCATGTACTTCGAGCGTGCATACACGCCCAGCGGGTTGGGCTGTGCCCAGTCGTCGTAGACGGGCAGGGCCCCGTCGAAGATGCCGGCGGTGCTGATGTAGAGCAGAGGTATGTCGAGCTCGTTGGCGATGTAAACCGCGTTTTCGACTGCCAGCGTATTCGTGCGGTAGGCGTCTTCGACGTTGCTTTCGCAGTACTCCAGGCTGGTGTGCGCACCCAGGTGGAAGAGGTAGTCGGGCGCGAAGGCACGCACGTCAGCGCGATAGGCGGCGTGATCGCGAAAGTCCAGAAAATGCAGCCAAGGCTCGTTAAGGTCGATGTCGGTGCAGCGCAGTTCGTGGTCAGCGCCGAACTGGGCGTGGAAGGCCTCGCCCAGCATGCCGCCGCAGCCGGCGATGTATATCTTCTTCATGATTGGTTCTTTTAAGGATTTGAGATGGCGGGAGTCAGAGGCTCTCTGTGCGTCCGGTCAGCACGTCGACCACCGGCAGCCCGCGGATCAGCGGCAGCCGCGCGTCGCCGGTGAGCAGCGTCGGCCGACCCGCCGCATCACGGCTCTCGCGCACCTTCGATGGGGTGTATCCGGCTGTCTGAACGAGTGCCGCGATCTCATCGTTGACGCAGTCGCGGCGGACGAAGAAAGCATTGACACCCGCGGTCGTCGTGCCAACGAATGCGTAACCCAGGCGGTCGGCCAGGTGGCGAAACGCAGCCAGCGAGGCCCCAAAATAGAGGTTGGAGTGGTGCGCTGCGGTGCGGAAGTAGTCAGCGCGGTACGGCACGGTGATTGCGCGCTCGGCACCGAACACCGCGTTGTACTCGACGATCAGGATGCGTGGCTGGAAGCCGGTGATGGCCTCGAGTACGTGATAGTCCACGCCGTCGATGTCTACCGACAAGATGCCCAGATCAGGGCCGAAGCCACTGCGCGCCAGCAGCTCGTTGATGTTCTCGCGCGTGATGAAGGCCTGCGTGCTGCCCAGGTCGTAGCGCCAGTTGTCATACGCGGCGCGAAGGCGGCGGATGGCGGTGGGGGAACCGTCGATCACGAAGCCTGACCAGTAATCCTTGACCATCAGGAAGCGGCAATTCGCTTCCGTGAAGTCCTCGACGCCGAACTCGATGAAGGTGCGGTTCGGGATCTCGATCGCGCGTGTGAGCTTCTGCAAGATACCGTCCTCGCCCCACTGCGAGTAGACGCGGAACTCGTAGTCCTGCAGGTTCGGCGAGCGGTGCCCACGCTGAAGCTCGGCGAGCGTGTGACCATGCAGCGCTCTGAGTTGGTCGAAGTGTTGCCCTATGTTGACGAGCGTGCGGAACGAGGTGCGCAGGCGCGTCGAGATCTTGTCCAGGCGCGTCGGCCCTCTTGGGGCAATCGGAGCATTCACGGGGGGAGATGGCAGTGCCGTTGTCGTTGTCGGGCGCCGGGCATCAGGCGCGGCGGTTGGTTCAATCCGCGTCGGGGCGGCGGTCTCAAACGTAGGCTCTCATTATCAGCTACTTGGTGCCTTGCTCAAAAACCGGTACGCCGGCACGCAACCATTCCGTCCACCACCCGATTCATCGTGCGCAACCAGTACGGCTATCAGTAGCAGGGCGAATTCCGGAAACATCACGAACGATCCAGTTGCGATCGAGGAGATCGCCAGATAGGCCAAGTAGGTCTCGCTGGTGTCGCTGGCCACATTGGAGCGTGCTCGTTTGTTCCGGCGTGCATACCGCCAACCGAAGACGAACTGTGCCGCGAAAAACGCGGTACCGATCAGCCCGTACTGGAGCACCATGCCCAAGACACCGATGTCATCAGGAAAAAAGTAGGTGTTCAGGTAGCCGGAGTAGCCGTCATCGATCCATTGACTGCTGATTCGGCCATTGCCGATAAAGGGGTGTTCCTCGATCATAGGCAGCGCCACCAGGATCTGCAGCGCACGGCTTGCAGCGGACGCGTCGTCAATGAGATCGGCATCCACCGAGAACACTGCAAAGGCGTCGGCAAACTTGTCGAGCCGCTCCGTCGTTGCCGCTGGGGCAATGACGGCCGCAACACCAATCACCACCATCAGCAGCACAGCAAGGCCAGCAGCACCGCGCCAGACCCGCGCCCACCCCCCCCAGTGCAGCAGCACAACCAGCACCGCGAGGATGACGGATACCGTGAGGGTTCTGCCGCCTGCCGAACCGAACAGAAACAGCGCGAACGGTGCCGAGGCCAAATACCAACGAGGCCGCGATTCGCGCAACGCACGAACGGCGTAGTGAAACATCGCATAGATCGTGAAAACGGCGTTGAACTTGAACCGATAGCCTTCGGTGTGGCGGTCCTCAATGAAGCCCGGGCCATAGTCAATGAAGTTGGCTGGGTCCAGCAGCAGCGTCATCAGCACGAACAACGTCAAGGTGATCCAGGCGCAGGCAACGAAGGCACGGTCTACGTCGCTCGTGGTGATCAATCGCGCTCGACCTGCGTACAGAACGATCAGTGCGAATGCCGACAACCAGTAGCCACGCCAGGTCAGGACCCCAAAAAACAAGGGCTGTCCGTAAGCCGAGAGGGCTGCCACGCCCGACCAGACCGGCATCGCGACCATCAGGAAGAGCAAGTACAACTCGAAGCCATGCGTTTGCCCCACTACACGGCGGTGGTGCGTCACCAAAATCGCGAGAGCGACTGGGGCGGCAACGATCCCCGCCTCTTGCACCAACCCCATGCCGGGGAAGTATTGGAAGGTGCGCGTCACCAGCATGAGCGCGATGCTGAGCGCGATCACTGGCCACCGATTGATCGCCGCGCGGCGTGGCCGGCGCTTTATGGCCAAGAGTGATGTACCCATCGATGAAGCGGTCAAACCCACGTTGCAATTGGCACTGTTGCATCTGCCTGGAGGTTTTTGAGGCTCATGGCGCAGTACCCAGAGGTCTTGCAGCGAGCCAGCCGCACTTCACCAGGGCTTTGAGAACTCTTCCTGGACGAGCGTTCCCGTGAGCAATTCCGAGCTCGGCGAGGACACTGCGCCAGTCGAAGTCTGGGGATCGGCAATGCCAGTCGTACGCGTCCATCCAGGCTTGATGCCGGGTCACCCAGTCGAGCACCGTCGCCCGTAGGCCCTGTGCAGACAACTGGCTGAGCATCGCTTGCCGAAACGCGAAAGATCGTTTCACCGACAGCGCCATCGTGGGCAGCTTCAGGCTCTCATTGCTTGAGAAGCGGTAGCGCGCTAGCCGCTGGTCCGTGACCGTGATGCCGTACTGCAGACAGTAGCGGGCGCTGAAAACGTAATCGGCGATCGGCCAGAACTTGCTGTTGAAGCCGCCAAGCGCGACTGCGGCATCGCGATGCATGACCACGCCAAGCGATGCGTGCACAGGGTTGCCGGCGAGCAGGTCTGCGACGGTGACTCGGTACGCTCCTCCTCGGCCGGCGAGCATGTCCCCGATGGCCTTCAGCGTAGCGTCGAAACGGCTGCGGCGGTGCAGCCATGCCTGGTCACCGAAGAGCTCGACGCGACAGGCTCGCATCTCCCGCTCGGACCGCGGCCCGGCGACGATTTCCAGCCAGTTGGGTTGCAGCAGATCGTCATCATTGAGGATGCTGAGCCACGGGGCGCGCGCCAGTTCAATGCAGCGATTCCAATTGCCGAACATCCCGATGTTCTGACGGTTCCGGTACAGGCGCAGGCATGGCGACTGGAACTCCCTTACTACCGCATCGACGGCGAGCGAGCCCTCGCGATCCGTATCGTTGTCGACGACGATGACCTCATAAGGACAGTCCGTACGTTGGGAGAGAGCTGAACCGATGGCCTCGCGCAGCAGGTCAGGGCGGCGGAACGTTGGGATGGCGATCGTTATTGCGGGCGTGGCAAGCGCGCCGCCGTCAATAATCAAATCCGAAGGCACCTGACGGTATGAAGCGAAGCAGTCTTCGGGGGCGAAGTAGCCGCCACCGATGTCCTGCGAAGCGTCGGCAGTCGCGACCATGGGCGAGTGATTGGTGGGGGGGGTCGGTGAAGTCATCGCGGGACGACGAGGCGTCGCAATTCGCTGAATCCGATGCGGAGCAACTCGCTGACGGTCGTGTCGAGTTCGCGCAGCGCATCGAGCGGCCACTTCCAGTTGTTGTAGGCCAACTGAACCAGGCCCTGAGCAATGACGATCCCCCAAAGGCCAAGAGCCGTCCACGCGCAGAGCGCTATGCCCAGACCGACGATGGCCAAGCCCGACACAATAGACGCGCCTGCGAAAGGTACTTTGTTGAGGGTCGTCAGGAAGTGAGCGGCGACTGAGTGGTTCATCTCCAAGCATGCGATCAAGAGCATGGCCATCAGCACGGGGGTATCGAGCAGGGTCACCTGTCGGCCCAGCGGCGCCAGCAACTCATGCCCGATCGCGACCAGCAACACGGCGCCGACGGCAAAGATGAGCCACGAGGAGACCACCGACAAGCCGACAGCCTGCCTCAATTGCGTTCTGTCGCCCCGTGCCTGTGCCGCGTTCATGCGCGGCAATTGCAGGATTGCGAGCAACGATGCGACGCCGGAAATCAGCAGCAACAACTGCAGCGTCAGGCCGTAGGACCCGGCCGCTTTGAGACCCAGGTACGAGGACACGACCAGCGTGTTCGCACGGACTATCAGAAACCCGCCCAGTTGCACAACGAACAGTCGCCAGGCATTGGGCCAGAGGGCTCGCATCACCTCGACCGCCGACGGCTGGGCGCCAGCCAGTGAGGTCGACTGACGCGCAAGGGGCTTGAAGTAGTGATGGGCAAGCCAGCGACCGGCTATGCTGGACATTACCGAGGCAATGCCGAGAGCCATCAGTTGCTGATTGAGGGCCAGACCCAGTGCAGCAAGCAGAACAAAGCTGCCCCTCGTCACCACCATGATTTTGCTGTTCTGCCCAACATCCCCTCGACCCAGTATGAAAGCGCTGTAGTAGCCGAAGTAGACGTTGATGGTGATGCCGGTCGCGTACACGACCCAGGCGAAAATGGCATGGCCGCCCGCAGCATCAACTTTGGGCGTCAGGGTGGTCAGGTAAGCACTGCCGCCAATGACGAGGCAGACCGCTACCAGCGCGGCTATGACCCTGTAGCTGGTTCGGCCGCCGTCGATGAGTGCCGCCAGCAGGGGTTCGTTGACTGACGAGCCGGAGCGTGCCGCATCCAGCCCGACGTTGCTCAGGCTGTAGGCGCCCGCGAAGACATAAGCAGCGGTGCGCGATAGCGTTGGTTGCAGTGCCAGCTCGAAGAGCTGGGCCATGGCAACCAGGGTCAGGAAGACGAACCAGAGGCCGACCTGTTCCGAGGGCAGCGTCAACATCACCACAGGCAACAGCAGTACGCCGCTGCCGATGTTGACCAGCTGGGCGGCATACCCCCAAGCGACGTCAGCACGTCTGAGCGACTGTGTCATTGCGCCTTGGCAGGGTCGATTTCCGGTACGAGGCGCATGATTTCGCTTTGGCGATAGGGCAGAGCACCGGCGACCAGCCGACCCGTCGCTCCCCAGTGTCGCCACCAGTGCTCGGCGAATTCGAGGAGCGTCTGCACTTGACCACTCGCCACGTGCCGGACGCGCGGTTGACCTGCCTCAATGCCGCAGAAGGCCAGTGCCTCAACGATTTGGTGCGCCACGTCCTGAACCTCGACAAAGTCGCGCAGCTGTTCGCCCGCACTCATCGGAAAGTCCCGACCTGAAAAGGCCGCCTCACGCAGTGAGGGCCAGAATCTCGAGGCCTGCTCGCCCTCGCCATAGACCTGAAAGATGCGCAGAACCTCCAACTTCAACCGGTGCTCCCTGGCCATGCCCATGAAGGCGATGGAGGCAGCGGCTTTGGAAGTCGGATACGAGAGCAAGGGTTCGAGAGCCGTGCTGGTGGCGATGAAGTCTTGACTCTCGGCTGCGCTGCCGTACTCGAAGCAGGAGCCAGCAATGAGAAAACGGCTGACACCGGACGCGACAGCCTGCCTCGCCATCCGAACAGCCGCATACACATTCCAATAGAGGCAAAGCTCCAGCGAGTCATACGGCGGATTGGGTGTGTGCGAGGCCAAATGAACGACCGCATCAACGCCAACGAAAGTCTGGCCAAAGTCGGCGTCTATGGCTTGCTCGATCCAGGTGGGCTCATGATCCAGGGGAACCCGTGGCCTGCTACCCGGTCGCCGAAGGGCCAGCACTTCATGACCGGAGCCGTGGCACTGGTTGATGACGTGCGAGCCGATAAAGCCCGTTCCCCCAGTTACGAAGACTTTCATCGCGTTGGCTTAAAAAGGAGAGTTGAATTCGTTGAAGGCAGGGTGCCCAGCATCGCGCGCGGACATGACCGGCGAATTGCACGCCCAGTCGAAGCCGAAACTTGCCCAGTGCACACCGGCATCGTATTGCGGCGCGTGCTCTGTACTGGTCTTGTAGATCATCAAGGTGTGGTCCTCCAGCGCACGGAAGCCGTGCGCCACGCCGCGAGGCACCAGCACAAGCGAAGGCTCCGCTGCGTCCAGATTCGCAGTGGCGACGCGGCCGTATCCCGGGCCACGCCGCAGGTCCAGTAACACGTCCTGGGCTGAGCCGTGGGCGCAGTACACCAGCTTCATGTGGTCGTGAGGGGGTAGCTGGAAGTGCATGCCGCGCACCACGTCGCGGTGCGAGTACGAATAGAACTCTTCGAGGAAATCGAATGCCGGGAGGCCGGGAACAGATTCGAACACGCTGCGCGCATAGGTCTTCACGAAGCTGCCGCGCGCATCGTCGAGTCGCCTCAGGCGCACGAGCCAGGTTCCGGGCAGCAGTTCGTCGGCGAACTGCATCAGAAATTCACCCCCAAGAAGGTCTCCAGCTTCTCGGCGATGTAGTCCAGATGGACTTCGGTCAGGCCCGGGAAGGTGCCCAGCCAGAAAGTCTGGTTCATCACCACATCGGTGTTGGTCAACATACCGCTGACGCGGAAGTTGCGGCCAATCATGTAAGGCTGCTTGGCCAGGTTGCCGGCAAACAAGAGCCGGGTGGCAATTTTGTTCTGGTCCAGGTAATTGATCAGGTCGCTGCGCTTGATACCGGATTCGGCCTTGACGATGAGCGGAAAGCCGAACCACGAGGGGTTCGATTTGGCCGAGGCCTCCGGCAAGTGCAGGAACTCGCTGCACGACTGCAGGCGCGCTTTCAGGTAAGTGAAGTTGGCCCGTCGTGTGGCGATGAATTCATCCAGGCGGTCGAGTTGGGCCAATGCGCAGGCCGCCTGCATGTCGCTGATCTTCAGGTTGTAGCCGAGATGTGAATAGGTGTACTTGTGGTCATAGCCCTCAGGCAATTCGCCCAACTTCCAGCAGAAACGTTTGTTGCAGGTGTTGTCCTTGCCGGGCGGGCAGTAGCAGTCGCGGCCCCAGTCGCGGAAGGACTCGGCTATCAGCTTAAGTTCGGCGCTGTTGGTGAACACCGCACCGCCTTCGCCCATCGTAATGTGGTGGGCGGGGTAGAAACTGAGCGTGCCGATATCGCCAAAGGTGCCCACCAGTTTGCCGTCGTAGGTGGCGCCCAGCGCGTCGCAGCAGTCTTCAACCAGCCACAGGCCATACTTCTTGCACAGGGCTGTGACCACGTCCAGGTTGAAGGGGTTGCCCAGGCTGTGGGCCAGCATGATGGCTTTGGTTTTGGGGCTGATCGCCGCCTCGATCAAGCTGGCGTCGATGTTGTGCGTGGCGAGGTCCACGTCGACAAACACCGGCACCGCGCCGAATTGCAGGATTGGGTTCACGGTGGTGGGGAAGCCTGCGGCCACGCCGATGACTTCGTCGCCCGGCTTGATGGCCCGGTCGCCCAGGCGCGGTGAGGTCAGGGTCGAGAAAGCCACCAAGTTGGCCGACGAACCCGAATTGACGGTTATCAGATGCTGGACACCCAGGTATTTAGCCAACCGCAATTCGAATTCAGCATTGAAGCGGCCGGTGGTCAACCAGCCGTCCAGGCTGGCCTCAACCATCAATTGAAGTTCCTTGGCGCCTATGACTTTGCCCGATACCGGTACCGGTGTAACACCCGGAACAAAGGGCTTGGGGGCGTAAGTCAAATCGGCGAATTGCTGCACCAGCGCTGCAATTTGGCCGCGCAGGCTTTCCGGTGTGTTGGGGCTGCTGGAATTATTCATGCGGTTGTCGAATTCGGGTGTTGGGCGTATTGGTGGATCTGCTGCAGGCACAGCGCGCGGACGTCGCCGTCCGCCAGCCAAGCCTGGTGCCAGGTGGTGATTTTCTGCAGCGCGGTGGCCAGGTTCCACTGCGGCTGCCAGCCCAGGCGCTGCCGGGCTTTGGAAATATCGAGCTTGAGGTAATTCGCTTCGTGCGGGTGGTCGCCGGCGCCCGATTGCCAGCTGGCGCCGCGCCCCCAGTCTTGCACCAGGTGCTCGACGATCCATTGCACAGGTCGTGCGTCGTCGTCTTGCGGGCCGAAGTTCCAACCCTCGGCCCAGGCCTGACCGTCGGTGTAAAGCCGTTCGGCCAGGGCCAGATAGCCCGACAGCGGTTCCAGCACATGCTGCCAAGGCCGGGTTGCGTGCGGGTTGCGGATGACCACCGGTTCGCCGCGCTCGAAGGCGCGCAGGATGTCAGGCACCAGACGGTCGGCCGCCCAGTCGCCGCCGCCGATCACATTGCCGGCGCGCGCCGAACCCAGAGCGATGCCACCATGCTGCATGAAAGACCGGCGGTAGGCCGAGGTCACCAGTTCCGAGCAGCCCTTGCTGTTGCTGTAGGGGTCGTAACCGCCCATCGGCTCGTCTTCGCGATACCCCCAGACCCATTCGCGGTTCTCGTAGCACTTGTCGGTCGTCACATTGACGATCGCCCGCACGCTGCCCACGCTGCGCGCGGCTTCCAGTACGTGCACGGTGCCCATCACGTTGGTGGCGTAAGTTGCCACCGGGTCGCTATACGACAGGCGAACCAGCGGCTGTGCGGCCATGTGGATGACGATCTCGGGCCGGCAGGCCGCCATGCATTGGCGCACGGTTTCCAGATCGCGGATGTCGCCGATGGTTGACGCCATGCCGCTGCCGATCAGACCTTCGACAAACAGGCTGGGCGTGGTGGGCGCTTCCAAAGCCAGGCCCTGCAACTCGGCACCCAGCGATTGCAGCCACAGGCTGAGCCAGCCACCCTTGAATCCGGTGTGGCCGGTGAGCAGCACGCGCTTGCCGCGCCAGAAATCGGGGTTGAACGGCAACGTCATCGCGGTCTCACTCCCAGGTCTTCCAGGGTGCTTTGTTGGCGGCCCACAGTTCTTCAAGCAGCAGTTTGTCTCGCAGTGTGTCCATGGGTTGCCAGAAACCTTCGTGCTGGTAAGCCATCAGTTCGCCATCGGCTGCCAAGCGTGCCAGCGGCTCCTGTTCCCAGATATCGCCGTCGCCCTTCAGATGCCCGAGAACCTTGGGTGACAACACGAAGAAGCCGCCGTTGATCAGGGCGCCGTCACCTCTGGGTTTTTCTTTGAAACTTACCACCCGTTGGTCCTGGATTTCCAGCGCACCAAAGCGGCCGGGTGGGTAGGTGGCGGTAAGCGTGGCAGCCTTGCCGTGGCTGCGGTGGAAGTCGATGGTGGCGCCGATGTCGATGTCGCCCACGCCGTCGCCATAGGTGAAGCAGAAGGCCTCTTCGTCTTGCACGTACTTCGCCACGCGCAACAAGCGTCCGCCGGTCATCGAGTTATCGCCCGTGTCGACCAGCGTGACGTTCCAGGGTTCGGCGCGCTTGTGGTGCACTTCCATCCGGTTGCTGCGCATGTCGAAAGTGACGTCGGACATGTGCAGAAAATAGTTGGCGAAATACTCCTTGATCACGTAGCCTTTGTAGCCGCAGCAGATCACGAAGTCATTGACGCCATGTTGGGCGTACATCTTCAGGATGTGCCACAGGATGGGCTTGCCACCCACCTCCACCATGGGCTTGGGTCGGGTTGCGGTTTCCTCGCTGAGCCGGGTGCCCAGGCCGCCGGCCAATATCACTGCTTTCATGGATTGCTCTCGTGCACGGTCATGCTCAGTTGGACGAACTGACGAAGGCGTCAGCGTAGAAGCGCTTTGCGGGCAGGCCGGCAGCGGCGAGTGCGCTGCGGGCGCTTTCGATCATGGCGCTGGATCCGCAGGCGTAGACCGCCGTGTTCGCCCAGTCGCGCGGCTTCTGCAGCAAGATGTCTTGCACGTGGCCGCGCGCACCGGTCCACTCGGCGCCCGCGCGTGAAAGGACTGGCGTGTATTGCAGGGGTGGCAGGGCGGCGCCGCTGGTTTCGAGTGGCCAGTACAGGTCGCTGGGCTGGCGTCCGCCCCAAAGCAGGTGCACCGAACGCGGCGTCACGGTGCCACCGACCTGCGCAAGCTGGGCCAGCATCGCTTTCACGGGCGCCATGCCGGTGCCCGTTGCCAGAAAGACCAAGTCGAGACCGGCGACGTCGCGCAAGAAGAAGGTGCCGCGCGGACCTTCGAAGCGCAGCAGATCGTTGATCTTGGCGTCGTTGAACCAATACCCGCTCATCTGGCCGCCGGGCACTTCACGGATGTGCAGTTCCAGGCTTTGGCCAGCGCCCTCCAGGCTGGCCAGCGAATAGCTGCGCCGCTGGCCGTCTTTGGCGATGACGTCGATGTATTGGCCGGGCAGGTACCGAAACTCGGCGTTGGGCGGCAGCCTGAGCTCGATCTTGAGCACGTCAGGCGCCAAGCGCTGCAGCGACGCGATGCGGCTGGGCAGGGTCTTTACCACGATGTCGGCGGGCAAGCCCAGGTCTTCGATGTTCAGCACGACATCGCTGGCCGCTGCGCTGGTGCAGGTCAGCACCCAGCCGCGTGACTTTTCAGCGTCGCTCAAGGACAAATCGGGTCTGATCGGAATGACCGTGCCAGACAGGACCTCGGCCTTGCACGTGCCGCAGCGGCCACTGCGGCAGCTGTGCTCCAGTACCAGGCCCGATGTCCTGGCAGCGTCGAGCAGGCTCACGTCAGCCGCCGCTTCAAATTGATGACCGTTGGACAGTTTCACGTTGGACATGGGAGTCAGCTTGTCGGATGGATTCAACCAGAGATGCCGGGGGTGTGAGATCGCCGACTTCGGCGCGCAAGCTGGCCATCGCCATTTGCCAGCGCTCGAATCCTGCTTCCTTGCGAGCCAGGAAGCGGCGTAGCCAATCGGGATGCTTACGGGGTCAGCGCCAAACGCGTTTTTCCAGCGGCCGCTTCCGCCATCAGGCGAATGACGTCGTCGACATCATGCCGCGCCGTCCAGCCCAGTTCTTGCGACGTGCGTGTGGTCACCGCGGCGCCACGGCTGATGTCCGAAGGCCGCAGCAGGGACGCATCGCTGTCGACGTGGTCCTTCCAGCTCAGCCCAAACTCTTGGAAGCTGCGTTCGACGAAGTAGGCCAGCGACACGGTACGGCCGGTGGCAATGACGTAGTCGGCGGGTTGCTTGCGCTGCAGCATCATCCACATCGCCTCGACGAAGTCGGGAGCCCAGCCCCAGTCGCGGTGGATGTCCAAATTGCCCAGCGACAGGCGCTCCGGGTAGCCCGCGCCGATGCGGCTGGCCGCCGTGATGATCTTCTGGGTCACGAAGCGTTCGGGCCGCAACGGCGATTCGTGGTTGAACAGAATGCCGGTACAGACCCACATGCTGTAGGCCGTGCGGTAGTTGGTCACCAGGTTGTGCGCGCAGGTCTTGGCCACGGCATAGGGGCTGCGCGGCGCAAAAGGCGTGTCTTCGCTGGCCGGATGGTCGCCGGTGTCGCCGAAACATTCGCTGGAACCGGCGCTGTAAAGCCGGACCGGCAGATTGGTGTAGCGGATGGCTTCCAGCAGGTTCAGCACGCCGATGGCAATGCTCTCGATGGCCTCGGCCGGTTGGTCGAAAGACAGGCCCACCGACGTCTGGCCCGCGAGGTTATAGATCTCGTCGGGCGCGACCCGCGTGATGATCTGCAAGACGCTGCGGAAGTCGTTCAAGGCCATCGACAGGATCTTCACGCTGCCATCGACACCGAGCTGTTTCAAGCCAGTGCGGTTGGCAGTGGCCGAGTCTCGCGAGGTGCCGATCACCTCGTAGCCCTTGTCCAGCAGGAACTTGGCCAGGTAGGCGCCGTCTTGTCCGGCAATGCCGCAAATGAGCGCGCGCGGTTTCTTGATGGTCATGCTATTTGCTCGGGGAAGGAACTCGGTCGCTCTCGGCGCGGCCTGGCGCTGCGCAAGAGCGCGATCACGACCAATAGGACTGCCGTCACCCCAGTCGCAGCGATGGCGGTAAGCCCCCGCTTGGGCTTGCTTTTGCGCTCAGGGAGCGTGGCCGGGTCAACCACCTGGATCAAGGCGCCTTCGCGGCTTTCGTCGACGCGTGCCAATTCGAATTGCCGGGCGTAGACCTCGAACAGCGCTTCCTGGTATTTGAAGTCGCGGTAGCGGCTGACGTAATCCGGTCCGCCTGTAACTTGAGTCGCAGCCTCGACCCTGGCGAGTTGCTCGCGCATCGCGTTGAGCGCGACCTGCTGTTGACGCACTTCGGGCGCCGTGTCGGTCAGCGTGCCGCGCAGCGCCTGCAAGCGAATTTCCGCGCCCGCGACTTCCGCCTTCATCTTGGCGTAGCCCTCGGCCGCAGCTTTGGGTTCTGCCTTCAAGGCGCTGAGGTTGAATCCGCTGGATTGCAAGGCTTGCTGAGCCTGGACCAGCCGGTCCCGGCCCTGCTTCAGTTGCTGCTCAAAGAAGACGCGCCGCTGCTGGGCTTCTGTCACGGCCAGCGTGCTGGTAACGCGCCGCAATTCGTCAACATAGCGGTTGGCGATATCGGCGGCGCGTTGCGGGCTGTGGTCATCCACCTCCACCGTGATCAGGCCATCTTTCTTGCCCAGGGCAATGCGCACGTTCTTCCCCAGCTCGTGCCGCGCATCGATGCGGTACTTCTCGCTGTAAACGTCTAACAGCTTGAATTGTTCGATGAGCCGGTCTGACACGGTCACGCTCTGCATCAGCGCCACATACTGCTCGCCCGAGCTCTTGCCGCCCACTGCGCCGCCAGCCAAACTGGCCAATGATCCCAGTGAAGCCAGGGCTGAGGCCGCAGCACTCTGGCTCTGCTGCGGTGGCATGAAGGTGGTGCTGGCCGTGTAGGTGGGCGGGATCAGGAAAGTCACACCCAGGGCCAGAGCGCCTGCGGCTATCGGCCCGAGGGTCAGCACAAGCCAATGCTGCCGCAACGAGCGCAAGAGGTCGGAGAGGGTGATGCCCTCTTCGTCGTCGGCCGGGAACTCGGGTTCGGACACGACTGCCGGATTGCTGTTCGCGTTCAAGGTAAGGCACCCGTCGCCTTGAGGCCGGCTGCACCCAGACCCAGCTGGTACAAGATGAGGGTCCAATCCTTGGCGACTTGGATGGCCGTGGTCTTGTCCATTTCTTCGGGGATGAAGACACTGTCACCAGGCAGGGCGCGCAAGCCAAGGGTGACGGTGTCGCTGGAAAACCAGCCCGTCTTGTTCTGCCGGCTGCTGACCACTTGGCCGTTGGCGCGCACGACGAAAAGGCTGCCTTCGTCCGCGCCCTTGGTGGGCCCGCCGGCCAGCCTGACGTATTCGCCCAGCGTTCGGGCGTTCTGGTACAGGTAGCTGCCCGTATTGAAAACGCTGCCGAACACGCCCACGGCCGATGGTTGTGGCGGGACGACGATGCTGTCGCCGTCTTCGAGCAAAAGCCCGGGAAGGTCGTTGGCGTCCGGCGACACCTGCAAGACCACGCGTCCGGAAGGCTTGAGCGCGCGCAGCCGGTCGAGCAGGCGCGCATTGGCAGCGGCACGGGCCTGAGCGCTCGCGGCCTCATCTTGCGTCGCCACGCGTTGAGAGGTGGTGCTGCGCACCAGATCGGTTTCCAGGTCGCGCAGAGCGCGCTCGTAGTTTTCCTGCTGCGACGCGCGCACGCTGGACCGAGTGAAGGTCGTGCCGAAAACGAAAGCCGAGGGCGACAGGCCACCGGCTGCCTTGACCGCGTCGGCGAGCGTGCTTTCCGGTGGCAGCAGGAATTCGCCCGGGTTGGCTACTTCGCCCTCGACGCGGATTCGCTTGTTCTGCCGCTGCACGGACAGCGAGGCCTCGACGGCGCTGATGACGCGCAGCACATCGCCGCCTTGCAGCGGCATGGCTTCACCGGCGGGCAGCGTGATCTGCACGATCCGCTGGTCGTTGCGGTTGTCCAGGCGTTCAAGCGACAGCCTCGAGCGGTCAGCCACTGCGGTGAAACCACCGGCCATGCGCAAGACGTCTCTCAAAGTCTCGCCTGGCTTCAGTTCGAAAATGGCCTGCCGGTTGACGCTTCCGCGCAGGGCAACCTCAGCCCCTGCTGGCGCCACCAGGATCACGTCGTCCGGCTGCACCAGGCGGTCTCCGCTGCGGTCACCCTTCAAAAGCAGGTCGTAGAGGTCGAATGTGCCAACCGCCTTGCCTTCTCGGCGCAATTCGATGCTGCGAAAGCTGCCCGCAGTGGCCGGCCCGCCTGCGCGCATCACGGCATTCAGTACCGTGGACAGACCGGCAACCGAGTAAGCGCCCGGGCGCTGCACGAAGCCCGTGACGTAAACGCGAACGCCGCGCAGGCGGCCCACCGAAGCGCTGAGATCGAAGTTCTTGAAGACGACAGCAACCCGTTTGCTGATCACGTCGCGCAGGTCAGCAAAGCGCACGCCGGCCACAGCCACGGGGCCGACCCGGGCGATATTGATGCGGCCGCTGCGGTCAACCATCAGCCGCAGGTCGGCATCCAGAGAACCCCACATCGTCAATTGAATCTCGTCGCCGGATTGAATGACGTATTCCGGCGGAACCACGGGGCTGTAGTCGGTCGCGCCCGATGCCAGTTCGTTGACGAGGTCGGCACCGAAGCGCTGCAGGCCGACAAAGCGTTCGAATTCCGAGCGCTTGGCCGAGACCGACGCAGACTGGGCTTCGGTTGCGGGCGGCGGCGCGGTAGGCGTTGCTGCCGGCGTCAGCGCCGCGCTGCTGTCGGCTGAGGTCTGCCGCAAACGCACGGGGCCGTTGGGCATGGCTGTGTCGGTGTTGCCGTTGTTGGACGATTGCGCCGAGGCCTCAAGAGAGCCCAAACAGGCGCCTGCGAAGACAGCCCCAATCACGGCGAGACGGGCAAATCCTGAACGTGAAAAATGCGTGGGCATCAAGCGCTGCCACCGGCGCCTTTGGGCGCAAGCGAAGTCCAAAACCGTTGAATTCTACAGGGTGGCTTCCGTTCGACCGGCCACCCCGCGCTGACCGATCAATACCCGTGGAAGCCCTGAGCGGCGGCCGCTGTTCGCGCGCGAATGAGAGCCCAGGTGCCGGTGCGGGCACGGGTGCAAAACACCCATTCGGTAGACTCCCCAGTATGCCGGCCTTATTTTTAGCATTTCTTGTTTCTGCCGTTTTGACGGGCTGGGTCGTCCATATCAGTGCGCGTGGCGGGCGTTTCGCGATGGACCACGACATCTCAGGCCCGCAGAAGTTTCATGCCCGACCTGTGCCCCGCATCGGTGGTGTGGGCATCCTGTTGGGCTTGGTGGCCGCCACGGCTCTGCTGGCTGTGCTCAGCCCTTCGGTTGCCGGCATGGGCGCCAAGTTGCTTTTGTGCGCGTCACCCGCATTCATCGCCGGGTTTACCGAGGACGTGACCAAGCGTGTCAGCCCCGCCAAACGCTTGCTGGCGACTGCTGTTTCGGCGGGCTTGGCATTCGCCTACCTGGGCGCGCAGATCACGCGCAGCGACATCCCGGGCATTGATTTCATCGTCTCCTACACGGCGGGTGCCGCCTGTGTGACCGTCATCGCGGTGGCCGGGATCGCGAATTCGGTGAACATCATCGACGGCTTCAACGGCCTGGCGTCGATGTGCGTCGTCATCATGCTGGCGGCTCTGGCCTACGTAGGCTTCCAGGTCAACGATCTGGTCGTTGGCACCTTGGCCTTGGCAGGGATAGGCGCTGTCCTCGGCTTCTTCGTCTGGAACTTCCCGGCGGGGCTCATCTTCCTCGGCGACGGCGGCGCCTACTTCCTCGGGTTTCTGGTCGCGGAACTGTCCATCCTCCTGCTGGTGCGCAACCCCGGAACGGTGTCGCCGCTGTTCCCTTTGCTGGTCTGCGTCTACCCGGTTTTCGAGACGCTGTTTTCCATCTACCGCCGGCAGTTCCTGAAGGCCGTGCCGCCCAGCATGCCCGACGGCATCCATCTGCATTCGCTGATTTACCGGCGTGTCATGCGTTGGGCTGTGGGCAACCGCAGTGCGCAGGCCCTGACGCGGCGCAACTCCATGACGTCACCGTTTCTGTGGCTCTTGTGCATGTTTTCGGTCGTGCCGGCCGTCATCTTCTGGAACCAGACCGCCGTCCTGGCGGGGTTTCTGCTGCTGTTTGCCTTGTCCTACGTGCTGCTCTACTGGCGCATCGTCCGCTTCAAGTCGCCGCGCTGGATGCGCATGCTGACCAGCCGACCGGTTCCGCTGGGAAAGCGATAATGCGGGTACATGACTGAAATTTCCTCCGAAGCCACTGTGGCTGAAGCGGCGCTACCCGCCCCGCTCTTCAACTCCCTCCCCCTGGATCCCAAGCTCTTGCGGGCCGTGGCCGATGCCGGCTACACCGCCATGACGCCGATCCAGGCCAAAGCCATACCCATCGTGCTGGCGGGCCGCGACGTGATGGGTGCCGCGCAGACCGGCACCGGCAAGACGGCGGCCTTCACCATCCCCCTGCTGCAGAAGATGCTGCGCCACGAAAGCGCCAGCATGTCGCCGGCACGCCACCCGGTGCGGGCGCTGGTTCTGGCGCCGACGCGCGAACTGGCCGACCAGGTCGCGAACAACGTCAAGACCTACGCCAAGCACACCAATCTGCGGTCCACCGTGGTCTTCGGGGGCATCGACATGAAGCCGCAGACGCTGGTGCTCAAGGGCGGTGTCGAGGTGCTGATCGCCACGCCGGGCCGCTTGCTCGACCACATCGAAGCCAAGAATGCGGTGCTCAACCAGGTCGAATACGTGGTGCTCGACGAGGCCGACCGCATGCTGGACATCGGCTTCCTGCCCGACCTGCAACGCATCCTGTCCTACCTGCCGAAAGAGCGGCAGACGCTGCTGTTCTCGGCCACCTTCTCGCCCGAGATCAAGAAGCTGGCCAACAGCTATCTGCAAGACCCGGTGCTCGTGGAAGTGGCCCGGCCCAACGCCACGGCCACCAATGTCGAACAGCGCTTCTACAGCACCACCGACGACGACAAGCGCCGCGTGGTGACCCAGTTGCTGAAGACACGCAAGCTGACGCAGGCCATCGTCTTCGTCAACTCCAAGCTGGGTGCGGCGCGTCTGGCGCGTTCCTTTGAGCGCGATGGCTTGCGCACGGCGGCGCTGCATGGCGACAAGAGCCAGGACGAACGGTTGAAGTCACTGGCCGCTTTCAAGGCCGGTGAGGTCGATCTGCTGGTTGCCACCGATGTGGCCGCGCGCGGGCTGGACATTGCAGACTTGCCAGCGGTCTTCAATTTCGACGTGCCTTTCCATGCCGAGGACTACATCCACCGCATCGGGCGCACCGGCCGCGCGGGCGCGTCGGGCCTGGCGGTGACACTGGTCACCAGCAGCGACACACGCTTCGTCAGCGACATCGAGAAGTTGCTGAAGATGAAGCTCGACATCGAGCCCATCGAACTGGAAGACGACCGCCCGCGCCGGCCGCCCCGTCGGCGTGATGAGGACGACACGGATCGCCCGCCCGCGGAGATGTCCGAGCGGCCGGCAGAGCGCGCCGCCGAGCGTGCACCGGCCCGCAGCCCGGAAGCGCCGCGCCGTGCTGTGCCGTCGCGCGACCCCTTCTTCGACCGACCTTACGAGGCGGCCGCCGCCGAATCCGCCCCAGCCTGGGAAGCCAGCGCCAAGGCGGCAGCCGGCATCGCGCCGGGCCGTGGCTTGACGCCCAACATTCGGGCCAAGAAGAAAGTCGCGTCGCTGCTGGGCGGCGGCAACTGAGCCGTCGGCTCGCGGGCTGATCAGCTCGCCAACAAGCTGAACACGGCGGGCCAGCGGTCGGGCATCTGTTGCGGCCGGGCGCGCCAGCCGGCCACTGTGTCGGTGCGCGACCAACCGGTCGGCAAGGTCAGCCCGCAACTCACGGCCAGGCCGGTTTGCGGCGCCAGCGCGGCCAGCATCGCGTCCAGCAGGGCGGCATTGCGGTAGGGCGTCTCGATGATGATCTGTGTCTGCTGCGCACGCCGCGACAGCGCTTCCAGTTCGCGCAGCCGCGCCAGCCGCGCAGCCCCGTCTTGGGGCAGGTAGCCGACGAAGGCAAAGCTCTGGCCGTTCAGGCCGCTGGCCGCCAGCGCCAGCAGCAAGGAACTGGGGCCGGCCAGCGGCAACACGGGCACACCCGCCGCGTGGGCCAGGCGCACCAGCGCCGCCCCCGGGTCGGCCACGGCGGGCAGGCCGGCTTCCGACAGCAGACCCAGGTCCTGCCCGTCCAGCGCCGGTTGCAGCAAGGCCTGCCATTGCGCCGCCGGCACCGGTTCACGGCTGCCTTTGCGGGGGCGCGGCAATTCGGTGATGGCGATGCTCTGCAAGGCCACGCCCAGCGGCGCGATGGCGTCGACGCGCTTCAGAAACGCCCGCGCACTGCGCGCGTCTTCGGCGGCCCAGTGGCTCAGCGTCGCGGCGCGGCGGATCACGCCCAGCGGCAACACCTCTTGCAGGTCGACGGTTTCGGTGCCGAGGTCCAGCGCATTCGGCATCAGGACCAGGGTGCCCGGTGTTGTGGATGTCATGGCAGCAACGGGTCCAGGCCGGCGGCGCGCAGCAGGGCGCAGGTGCGGATCAGCGGCAGGCCGATCAGCGCGGTGGGGTCGTCGCTGTCGATCGAGGCCAGCAGCGCGATGCCCAGCGTTTCGCACTTCGCACTGCCGGCGCAGTCGTACGGTTCTTCCAGCCGCAGGTAGCGCTCGATCTCGGCGTCGCTGAGTGCGCGGAACTGCACCGCAACGGGTGCCAGCAACGCCTGTTCGAAACCGGTGTCGACGCGCACCACGGCCACCGCCGTCTGGAACACCGCGCGCCGACCGCTGAGCTGGCGCAATTGCGCCGTGGCGCGCGCGTGGGTACCGGGTTTGCCGATCGGCAGGCCGTCGAGGTCGGCCACCTGGTCCGAGCCGATGACCACGGCGGCCGGGTGCAGCCGCGCCACGGCGCGGGCCTTGGCCAGGGCCAGGCGCAGGGCCAGTGCGGCCGGTTCTTCGTCGGGCAGGGGGGTCTCGTCCACCTGGGGTGCTACCGCGTCGAAGGGCAGGCGGAGCCTTTCCAGCAGCTCGCGGCGGTAGCGTGAGGTCGAGCCCAGGATCAGGGTCGGGCGGGGCAAAGCGACAGGGTTCATCACGCTGATTTTCAACGCAAGTGCGGCCCGGTCTCGGGGCGGGTCCTGCTGGCTACACTCAGCCCCCGCTTGTGAAGAACGCCATGACCGACAGCCATACCGATGCCCACGCCCTGGAGGTGCTGGCCTTCTGCCGACACAGTGGCAGCCTGGAAGGCCGCTGGCCACTGGCCGCGATGAGCCGTCTGAGCGACAGCCTGCTCGCGCCGGCGAGCGACGCGGCGGTGGAATGGCAACTCACCGGCGACCTGCTGCCCGTGACAGGCGGCGAAGCTGAAATCTGGCTGCATCTGCAGGCCCGCGCCACCGTCAGCCTGCAGTGTCAGCGCTGCTTGAAGCCGATGGACGAAGACATCGCCATCGACCGCCGTTTCCGTTTCGTGCGCACGGAAGCCGAGGCCCTGAAGCTGGACGAAGAGTCCGAAGACGATGTGCTGGTGCTGGAGCCCAGGCTGGACGTGGGTATCTTGCTGGAAGACGAGTTGATCCTGGGCTTGCCCATCGTGCCGATGCACGGCGCATGCCCGGAGCCGCTGCGGCCGCTGCAGGACGACGCCGTGCTGGATGATGCCGCGCCCCACCCCTTTGCTGCATTGGCAGCGTTGCGCGGCCGGCCCCCGCGTGGTGGCGACGCCTGAAGCACCACCGCCCGCAGCCTGACTTGCTGACCGTTCGTCGGGTGCTATACTAGAAGGCTTTGCGAGGGCTGCGCCCTCCACGGGTCGACACGTTGACCCTGTGACTTTGGCAAGGGCCTTCCGGCCCGGCACGCCTTCCCCCAGGAGAATTTCATGGCCGTTCAGCAGAACAAGAAGTCGCCTTCCAAGCGCGGCATGCACCGCTCACACAACGCCGTCGCCGCGCCGGGTACGGCCGTTGAAGCGACCACGGGCGAGGTGCATCTGCGCCACCACATCAGCCCGACCGGCTTCTACCGGGGCCGCAAGGTTCTGAAGACCAAGGCCGACGCCTGATCAACGGCGTGGGCCGATTTCGGCCCGCCGCCGTGTTTTTGGGCATCCGATCACCGGGGCGGAACCGTTCGCCCGGGCCCGTCGTCATGTCCCTCGACGCAGCCCCAGCCTGACCCGTGTCGATATCTGCTGCGCCCGCTCCCCTGGACCGCGTCCGCATTGCCGTGGACTGCATGGGTGGGGACCACGGGCCCTCGGTCACGCTGCCGGCCTGCAAGTCGTTTCTTGAGGCCCACCCGCAACTGGAATTGATCCTGGTCGGCCAGCCGCAAGTGCTGGAAGTCGCCCGGGGTTGGCCCCGTTGTACCTTGGTCGCGGCATCTGAAGTCGTCGCGATGGACGATTCGGTGGAGGTCGCCTTGCGCCGCAAGCGCGACTCGTCCATGCGCGTCGCCATCAACCAGGTCAAGGACGGCGCCCACGCCTGCGTCTCGGCCGGCAACACCGGCGCCTTGATGGCGCTGGCGCGCTTCCTGTTGAAGACGCTGGACGGCATCGACCGCCCGGCCATCGCGACCGTCCTGCCCAACAGCAAGGACGGCTACACCACGGTGCTGGACCTGGGCGCGAACGTCGATTGCACGCCCGAACACCTGCTGCAGTTCGCGGTCATGGGCAGCGCACTGGTGGCGGCGGTCGATGGCACGTCCGAACCGACCGTCGGCTTGCTGAACATCGGCGAAGAGGCCATCAAGGGCAGCGAAACCATCAAGCGCGCGGGCGAATTGCTGCGCGCGGCGGGGCTTGCCGGCCAGATCCGTTTCGTCGGCAACGTTGAAGGCAACGACATCTTCAAGGGCACGGTGGACGTGGTCGTCTGCGACGGTTTCGTCGGCAATGTGCTGCTCAAGACCAGCGAAGGCCTGGCCTCGATGCTGGGCGATTTCATCAAGCAGGAATTCACTCGCGGCCCCTACAGCAAGCTGGCCGCGCTGGTGGCCCTGCCGGTGCTGAACCGCTTCAAGCGCCGTGTCGACCCGCGCCGCTACAACGGCGCGGCCTTGCTGGGCCTGCGCGGCCTGGTCTTCAAGAGTCACGGTTCGGCCGACGCCTACGCCTTCGAACAAGCGCTGGCGCGCGCTTATGATGCTGCGCGCAACCGGCTGCTGGACCGCGTGCACGACCGCATCGGCGCAGACGCACAAACCCGGCTGCAGGCTTCCCCTGCCAGCCCGGACCAAGCTGCATGAATCCACAGGCACCCGATCCAACCCCCGAACGGCGCACCGCACCGCGTTACGCCCGCATCACTGGCACCGGCAGCCACCTGCCGCCCCGTCGCTTGAGCAACGCCGACATGGCCACCCTTCTGGCTGAGCGCGGGCTGGAAACCAGTGACGAATGGATCGTCGAGCGCACGGGCATCCGTGCCCGCCATTTCGCCGCCGACGGCGTGAATTCCAGCGACTTGGCCCTGCATGCGGCGCGCGCTGCGCTGGAAGCCGCCGGCCGCACGGCCGATGACCTCGACCTGATCATCGTCGCCACGTCCACGCCGGACATGGTCTTCCCGTCCACCGCTTGCATCCTGCAGAACAAGCTGGGCGCCAACGGCTGCGCGGCTTTCGACCTGCAGGCCGTGTGCTCGGGCTTCGTCTACGCGCTGGCCGTGGCCGACGCGATGGTGCGCGCCGGCACCGCGCGCTGTGCGCTGGTCATCGGCGCCGAAGTTTTCTCGCGCATCCTCGATTTCAACGACCGCACGACTTGCGTGCTTTTCGGCGACGGCGCTGGCGCCGTGGTGCTGGAAGCCAGCGACGAGCCGGGCATCCTGGCCACCGACCTGCACGCCGACGGCAAGCACGTCGGCATCCTGTGCGTGCCGGGCACCGTGTCGGGCGGGCAGGTGCTGGGCGACCCGCTGCTGAAGATGGACGGCCCGGCGGTGTTCAAGTTGGCCGTGGGCGTGCTGGACAGCGCGGCGCGCGCGGTGCTGGCCAAGGCCGGCTTGACCGAGGCCGATGTCGATTGGCTGATCCCGCACCAGGCCAACATCCGCATCATGCAAAGCACGGCCAAGAAGCTGAAGCTGTCGCCGGACAAGGTCATCGTCACCGTTGACGAACACGGCAACACCTCGGCCGCTTCGGTGCCGCTGGCGCTGGACGCCGCTGTGCGCAGCGGCCGCGTGCAGCGCGGGCAGACGCTGCTGCTGGAAGGCGTCGGCGGCGGCTTCACCTGGGGTGCGGTGCTGCTGCGTTTTTAGCGCCTGCGCACTTCAAGTACACCCTGTTCATCCGACTCTGCTGAAGCTGCATCCGATGCCTGAATTTGCTTTTGTCTTCCCCGGCCAGGGTTCGCAATCCGTCGGCATGCTGGACGCCTGGGGTGACCATCCGGCCGTGCAGGCCACGCTGGCCGAAGCTTCGGCGGCGCTGGGCGAAGACCTGGGCGCGCTGATCCACGCCGGCCCGAAAGAGGCGCTGGAGCTCACCACCAACACCCAGCCGGTGATGCTGGCTTCGGCCATCGCTTGCTACCGCGCCTGGCGCGCGGAAGGCGGGGCCGAGCCGGCCGCCGTGGCCGGTCATTCGCTGGGCGAATACAGCGCGCTGGTGGCCGCCGAAGCCCTGACGCTTGCCGACGCGTTGCCGCTGGTTCGCTTGCGTGCGCAGGCCATGCAGCAGGCCGTGCCGGTGGGCGCGGGCGCGATGGCCGCCATCCTGGGGCTGGACGCTGCCGCCGTGGCTGCAGCTTGCGTCGAGGTGGCTGCGGCCAGCGGCGAAGCGGTCGCGCCGGCCAATTTCAACGACCCCAAGCAGACCGTCATCGCCGGCACCAAGGCCGGCGTGGACCTGGCCTGTGAAAAGCTCAAGGGCCTGGGCGCCAAGCGCGCCTTGCTGCTGGCCGTGTCGGCGCCCTTTCATTCGTCGCTGATGAAGCCGGCGGCCGAGGTGCTGCGTGAACGGCTGGTCAACGTGACGATCCGGTCGCCGCGCATCCCCGTCGTGAACAACATCGACGTGGCCGTGCAGACCGAGCCTGACGCCATCCGCGACGCCCTGTACCGCCAGGCTTTCGGGCCGGTGCGCTGGGTCGAGGTGACGCAGGCGCTGCGCGCACGCGGCCTGCAGCACATCTTCGAGTGCGGCCCGGGCAAGGTGCTGGCCGGTCTGGTCAAGCGCATCGACGCCGAGGTGGTCACCACCACCGTGCTGGACCCGGCCAGTCTGGCTGCCGCCAAGAGTCTGCTGGCATGAGCGAAGCACCGAACACCGCCACAGCACCAACCGCCGTGCCGGCGCAGATTGCCCTGGTCACCGGCGCCACGCGCGGCATCGGTCGTGCCATTGCGCTGGCGCTGGCCGATGCGGGCTATCGCGTCACCGGCACGGCAACATCTGCCGCCGGTGCCGCCACCATCAGCGAAGCACTTGCCGCCTTTCCCGGCTGCCAGGGCATCGTGCTCGACGTCACCGACGGCCCGGCGCTGGACGCCGCTATCGACAGCATCGTCAAGGCGCAAGGTGGCCTGCATGTGCTGGTCAACAACGCCGGCATCACGCGCGACGGACTGTCCATGCGCATGAAGGACGACGAGTGGGATGCGGTGCACGACACCAACCTCAAGGCGGTCTTCCGCGCCTGTCGCGCCGCCACCCGGCCGATGATGAAACAGCGCTACGGCCGGCTGATCAACATCACCTCGGTGGTCGGTGCCATCGGCAACGCAGGCCAGGCCAACTACGCTGCGGCCAAGGCCGGTGTGGCCGGCCTGACGCGCGCCCTGGCGCGTGAACTGGGCGGCCGCAACATCACCGCCAATTGCGTGGCGCCGGGCTTCATCGATACCGACATGACCCACGGCCTGCCCGAGGCCGTGAAGACCGCCTTGCTGGCGCAGATCCCGCTGGGCCGACTGGGCGCGGCCGAAGACGTGGCCCACGCGGTGCTGTTCCTGGCCAGCCGCGAAGCGGGCTACATCACCGGGACCGAGTTGGCCGTCAACGGCGGCATGCACATGGGCTGAAGCGCCGAAAAGTGCTGAGAAGCGCTGCCCGCAAGAACACAGAAATCCGGTACAGGCCCCGCCGGTAGAATCGAGGGCTGTTTGAACCGTCCCCACTCCTGGAGGAGTCATGAGCGATATTGAAGCGCGAGTCAAGAAGATTATTGCCGAGCAACTCGGCGTACCCGAATCCGACGTCACCAACGAGAAAGCCTTCGTGGCCGACCTCGGTGCCGACTCGCTGGACACCGTTGAACTGGTGATGGCCCTCGAGGACGAATTCAGCATCGAGATTCCTGACGAGGAAGCCGAGAAGATCACCACCGTGCAACTCGCGATCGACTACGCGAGCAGCCACCAGAAGGCCTGACATCACGATGTCGCGTCGTCGCGTCGTCGTCACCGGCCTCGGGCTGGTCAGCCCGGTGGGCAACACCGTGGCCGAAGGCTGGGGCAACCTGGTGGCGGGCCGAACTGGCATCGATCTCATCACGAAGTTCGATGCCTCGGCGTTTGCCTGTCGCTTCGCGGGTGAGGTGAAGGGCTTCCGGATCGAGGATTACATCCCCGCGAAGGACGCCCGTCACATGGACACCTTCATCCATTACGGGATGGCGGCCTCCATGCAGGCGGTGCGCGACGCCGGCTTGCCGACAGGCGCCGATTTGTCTGAAGACGCGGCCGAGCGCATCGGCTGCCTGGTGGGTTCGGGCATCGGCGGCTTCCCGCTGATCGCGCAGAGCTACGGCGACTACCCCGAGCGCGGCCCGCGCCGCATCTCGCCGTTCTTCGTGCCGGCCTCGATCATCAACATGATCTCGGGCCACATCTCCATCCGTTTCGGCTTCACCGGCCCCAACCTGTCCATCGTCACGGCCTGCACCACCGGCCTGCATGCGATCGGCGAGGCCGGCCGCCTGATCGAATACGGTGACGCCGACGTGATGGTGGCGGGCGGTGCCGAAAGCACCGTCTCGCCGCTGGGCATCGGCGGCTTCGCGGCGGCGCGGGCGCTGTCCACCCGCAACGACGATCCCAAGACCGCCTCGCGGCCCTGGGACAAGGACCGCGACGGCTTCGTGCTGGGCGAGGGCGGCGGCGTGATGGTGCTGGAGGAGTACGAACACGCGAAAAAGCGCGGAGCACGGATCTACGCCGAGCTGGCGGGTTTCGGCATGAGCGCGGATGC
>JANPHI010000242.1:0-1572 GCA_031424355.1 Betaproteobacteria bacterium | reverse complement strand
CAAATCGGATGACGCGACGCCGAACTGCGAGGCGATCAACCGTGCGGTCGCTTCGCACTGCATCGAGTGCTGACAGCTCACGGCTAGTTCGTGATCAGGAGATTGACGGTCACCACCTGGGCCGAGTCGTAGGTGGACGTCGCCACCAGCGTGACCGGGACAGACGACCGCAGCAGGTACGGGGCATACGTGTCGACCGCGACGCTGAACCTGTTCAGTGTGGTGGCCGTGATGTTGGCGCCCGCGTAAAGCACCTGGGCGCCGCCGCTCACAGCCGACCCCCCGACGTACATCGTCCAGACCGCAGGCTCGCCGGCATCGAAAGTCGCGGACTGGCCGGCACGGATGGCGAGATCCAGCGAACCGCCTGCGGCGACCGGCGTATCGCTGACGAATCGGCCGGCGACGTTGAAGCCGATGTTGAAATTGCCTGCGGAGTCAGCGTAAGCGCCGCCACCGCAGGCACTCAAGGACCAAGCAGCCGCACAGACTGCGACCACCGAGATCCATCGGTACCTGTGCGGGCGGGCGCTCGAAGGCAAGGCGCGGTTTGCCATCGTGGGCTGTCGATCGTTGGTCATGCGAAATCTCCGTCATCGAAATGAGAACTCAAAGCTCGAGGTAACGCCGGCCTCAACAGCAACGCGCATGACCGGCCAGCAAAGTCCGGTGAGCACTCGCTCAGGTGGGGTGCATGACAGGACATGACGCCACACTTTTCCGCAGAGCGAGCTACCGCGCGCAGGGCCGAATGGAACACTTTGTCCGATGGTGCTGGCCAACCGACTGCGGGCCCCAGCGCTATCGTCTGCTTGAAGCGCCGCTCTGCTGCGGGGCCTACTTCGGGGCGCCTCGGAACGGATCTGGCCGCCGCTGCCAGGCGGCGTGTTCAGGACCGCAGATGTCGGCTCAAGGCCGTCAATGGTCAGCAAGTGGCTGCCGCTGTGCGCCGGGTTGTTGGCGTGACGTGGCGACTGCCTGTCGGACTTCTTGAAGGGGCTGTCGCCCTCAGGCCCATGTCCTACTGCGCGGCCGCCCGCAGGAAACTGGCACCGACATCACGGGACATCAGCCGGCGCGGCATGTCGTCAGGTCGATGTGACGCGGTCCATAGGCGGGAATCGACCGCGCGCTACCTGGTGGGCATCGAGGTCGACGACGCATTGGACACCGATCATCAGGCGCGTGGTTCGCCCTGCTCGTTGACGTTGATCGTCTGCCCCGGGGGGGTGGTCATCTGCACACGGTAGTCCTGGCCGCGGAAGTTGTAGGTCACGTCCCAGTACGAAGGCTGGACCTGACCGGGCGCGGTGGCGCAGCGTTGCACGTTCTGGGTCGTGCCCAGCTGCGGGCCGCTTTCGCCGCGACCGGTGTTGCCGCCGATGGCCGCACCGGCCACGACGCCGATGCCTGTGGCCACGTCGCGGCCGCTGCCGCCGCCAACCTGGTGACCCAGGATGCCGCCAATCACCGCGCCCAGCAAAGCGCCGGGGACGTTGGCGGTGCGGCGGTCAGGTGCCACCTGTTCCTGCTCGACCCAGCAGCGCTGGCGCTCGTCGCCCACCACGGCAC
>JANPHI010000241.1:0-11479 GCA_031424355.1 Betaproteobacteria bacterium | reverse complement strand
TCGCTGCTGCAGGCCGCGCGCCTGCTGGTGCAGGCCGACGTGGCCCAGGCCTATTTCGGCCTGCGGGCGCTGGACGCCGAAGGCCGCGCCGCGCAAGCCGGCGTGCAGACCTGGCGCGACACGCTGCGGCTGACCGAACAGCGCTGGCGTGCCGGTTCACTGCCCGAACAGGCCGTGTTGCGCCTGCAGGCCGAACTGGCCGGCAGCCAGGCCGAAGCCGCTGCGCTGCAGCGCCGCCGCACCGAACTGCAGCACGCGCTGGCGGTGCTGCTGGGCGAGGCGGCGTCGGCCTTCACGCTGGCCGAAGCGGGCACGGGCGCAGAGGCCGTCGCCAACGTGAGTGCGGGTGCGGGTACGACCACCCTCGGCCCGACCCGCCCTGCTGCTCGGCTAGCCGCCTTGCCCCCGGTGCCCGCCGGCCTGCCCAGCGAAATGCTGGCCCGCCGCCCCGACGTGGCCGCCGCGCAGCAGGCCTGGGCCGCCGCGCAGGCCCGTGCCGGCGAAGCCCGCGCCGCGTGGTGGCCCAGCCTGGCGCTGACGGTCTCGGGCGGCCAGGCGTCGCCCGGCCTGGCCGACCTGCTGCAAGCCGGCACGCGGGCCTGGGGCCTGGGTGCCTTGCTGGCGCTGCCGGTCTTCGACGGCGGCCGGCGCGAGGCCGGCATCCAGCTGGCCGACGCCACCACGCAGGCCGCCCACGCCAGCTACCGCAGCCAGATCCTGCTGGCTTTCAAGGACGTCGAAGACCAGCTCACCGCGCTGGTCAGCCTGGCCGAACAAGTGCGCTGGCAGGCGCAGGCCGAAGGGCTGGCCGCGCGCGCTCTGGTGCTGGCCGAATCGCGCGTGCGCCAAGGGCTGGCCAGCCAGTTGGACCTGCTGGACGCGCAACGCAGCGCGCTGCGCGGCCTGCGCCTGCACCTGCAGGCGCAGGCCGCGCAGGCGCAGGGCACGGTGGCCTTGATCAAGGCGCTGGGTGGCGGCTGGGGCGCGCCTGGCGAAGGCTGAAGGGGCTGCCCGGCCCGGCCGGCATCACGGGGCGGTCGGCCCGTCGAAGGCGATCTCTTGCACCGGCCCGTCGCACAGCGGGTCCGGCAGGCCACCGCCCGCGCCGCGCTGGAAATGCAGCACCGCCCAGTGCTGCACGCCCTGGCAGGCGGCAGCCGGCCGGGCGGCGCAGCGGGTTTCGACATCGCGCCAGAAGGCCTCGGGCGTCAGGCCGGTGACGGCGATGTGCGCGGGCGTGAAGAAGCCGCGCGCATAGCCCGCACCCAGCGGGCGCGGTTGGCGGAAGAGCGCCACGCCTGCCGGCGCGATGCGCTGGCGGGCGCCGCCGGTCTGCCGGCTGTGCGTGGGGTCGACGCGCTGCACCTCGGGGGCGTCCAGTGCGTCGAACAGCAGCGCCAGCCGCTGCAGCAGCGGCCGCACTTCGTCGGCGAAAGGCCGGCGCGGGTGGGCGCCGAGGATGGAGTCGCAGCCCAGCAGATGGGCCAGCGGGTGGTCGTCAGCCACTTCCATCGCGCCGTGCACGACGAAGAAGCTGCCGTCGGGCAGCAGCAGCCGGCACAGGCCGCGGCACACGGCCACGTCGTCCAGCCAGTGCAGGGCCTGCGACACGGTGACCACGTCGTAGGCCGCTTCGTGGTGCAGCAGGCGATTGGCCGAGTCGTGTACCGCTTCGATGGTCACGCCGTGTTCGCGAGCGCGCGCCGTGGCGGTCTGCAGAAAGCCGCGTGACAGCTCCATCAAGGCCACGTGCTGCGACACCTGGGCCAGTGCCAGCGCCAGGTCGCCCGGGCCGCCGGCCAGGTCGAGCACGCGGCTGGCCGGGCGCACGGCGCCGGCTTCGATGATGTGTTGCGCCACGGCCTGCGGAAAGGGCCGGTGGCGGACGTAGTCGGCGGCGATGCGCGCGCTGTAGCGCGAGCTGTCGTCGGCCGGCGCCAGCAGCACGCCGGCGGCCTGCATCTCGCGCATGGCGCGGGTGGCGCGCCGGCGTTCCGCAGCGCTGTCGGCCTTGCCGGTGACGCGCAGGTAGGCCGCGTAGGCCGCGTCGCTGCGCGCGCCGTGGCGCCCGGCGAACTGGGCCAGCAGCACGCGTTCGCGTTCGCTCAGCCAGAACTGCGTGTAGGGCTCGCTGTCCTTGGCCACATAGGGCCGGCCGTCCAGCGCCTGGGCCTGGACGAAGTTGGGGGCGGCGCGCAGGCGCTGGGTGGACAGGGGGATGGGCAGGGGGATGGGCAGGGGAGGGCACAAGGTCGCGGTCATGCGCGTACAGAGCCGCGACGTGGCGCGGCGATACATCGCCGCTAGCATCGCGGGTTCGACCCGAAACCCACGCCCCATGACCCCCGACAGCCCCACGCAGGACGCACGATGAGCCTCAACGACACCTTCCTTCTGGCCGGCGTGATGGGCTGGCCCGTGATGCATTCGCGCTCGCCGATGATCCACAACCACTGGTTCGCACAGCACGGCCTGAAGGGCAGCTACGTGCCGCTGGCCATACGCCCGGAAGGCCTGGCCGCCGCGCTGCGCGCGCTGCCGGCGCTGGGCTTTGCCGGCTGCAACATCACCATCCCGCACAAGGAAGCGGCGATGGCCATCGTTGACGAAGTGCACGCATCGGCGCGCGCCATCGGCGCCATCAGCTGCGTCACCGTGCGGCCCGACGGCACGCTGCTGGGCAGCAACAACGACGCCCACGGCTTCATCCGCAACCTGCGCCAGCAGCAGCCCGGCTGGCGGGCCGACGCGGGGCCGGCGGTGGTCATCGGCGCGGGTGGCGGCGCGCGGGCCATCTGCTACGGCCTGCAGCAGGAAGGCGTGAAGGACATCCGCCTCGTCAACCGCACCTTGGGCCGCGCCGAAGCAGTCGCGCAGGCCCTGGGCGGTGGCATCCGCGCGCTGCCCTGGGCAGACCGCGAGGCGGCGCTGGCGGGCGCCGCGCTGGTCGTCAACACCACCAGCCTGGGCATGGTCGGCCAGGGTGAACTGGACCTGCCGCTGACGCAGTTGCCGGCCACGGCCATCGCTGCCGACATCGTCTACATCCCGCTGGAAACGCCGTTTCTGGCCGCTGCCCGCGCGCGCGGCAACCCGGTCGTCACTGGGCTGGGCATGCTGCTGCACCAGGGGCCGCTGGCGTGGAAGTTGTGGTTCGGCATCGAGCCCGAGGTGACGGCGGAACTGCAGGCGCTGGTCGAACGGAGCCTGTAGGCCCCTGGGGCTGCGCCGCCGCCTCGTGGCGTCGGGCCGGGCCTGCTGCTACTGCGCGTGCAGGCCGCCGTCCACCATCAGCGTGGTGCCGGTGATGTAGGACGCCTCGGCCGAGGCCAGCCACAGTACCGGCCAGGCGATCTCTTCGGGGTCGGCCCAGCGGCCCAGCATCGACGTGGTCTGCCGCTGGGTCTTCAGCACCTCGACCGGCGTGCTGGCGGCGCGGGCGCGGGCCAGGTGGAATTCGGTCAGCGTCGAGCCCGGGCACACCGCGTTGACGCGCACGCCGTGCGCCGCTTCTTCCACCGCCAGCGTGCGCGTGATGGACAGGATGCCGGCCTTGGTGGCGTCGTACAGGCCCATGCCGGCGCGGCCCGTCACGGCGTAGCAGGACGACACATTGACGATGGCGCCGCAGCCCGAACGGCGCAGTGCCGGCAGCGCGGCCCGGCAGCCGGCGGCGGTGCCCATCAGGTTGACACCCAGCACCGCCTGCCACTGCGCGCTGCCGGCGTCGGCCAGCGGCCCGTGGTGGCGCATCGCGGCGTTGTTGACCAGGATGTCGATGCCGCCCAGTTCGGCTTCGGCCCGCTGGATGGCGGCCGTCAGCGCGGCCTCGTCGGCCACTTCGGCCACGGTGCCCAGCACCACGGCCTGCGGCCAGGCCGCGTGCAGCGCCGCCTGCGTGGCGGCCAGCGCCGCAGCGTCGCGGTCCACCAGCCACACCGCCGCGCCCTCGGCGCAGAACACGCGGGCCACGGCGGCGCCTATGCCCGCTGCGCCGCCGGTGATGACGGCCCGACGGCCCTGCAGCCGGGGCGCCGCTGGTGTTGCCGGCACTGCGGCCTTCGTCATTCGGCCTTGGTGCCGGTTTCGCGGATGACCTTGCCCCAGCGCGGGATCTCGGCCTGTATCCAGTCGCCGAACTGCGCCGGCGTGGTCGCGACGATCTCCATTTCCATCGCTTCCAGCTTGGCCTTGATCTCGGGCAGCGCCACGATGCGCGTGATCTCGCGGTGGTAGCGGTCGATCACCGCCTTGGGCGTGCCGGCCGGCGCGACGAAGCCGATCCACGAGGTGGCGACAAAGCCCGGGTAGCCCTGTTCGATCATGGTCGGCACCTCGGGCGTGGAAGCGAAGCGCTTGCTGCCGCTGGACGCGATCAGCCGCAGCTTGCCTTCCTTGGCGAATTGCTGCACGTTGCCCGGCACGAAGAAGGCCGCCTGCACCTGCCCGCCCACCAGGTCGGCCACGGCCGGGCCGGCGCCGCGGTAGGGCACATGGGTGATGTCGACCTTGGCGGCGCTCTTCAGCATTTCCATCGTCAGGTGCGAGGCGCTGCCCACCGACACCGAGGCGTAGGACAGCGGCCGCACCTTGGCCAGCGCCACCAGTTCGGCCACGTTCTTCACCGGCACGCTGGGGTGCACCGCCAGGTACTGCGCCGCCGTGACCACCAGCGTGATGGGCGCGAAGTCTTTCACCGGGTCGTAGGGCAGCTTGGGGTAGAGCGTGGCGTTGATGGCCAGCGGGCCGTTGAAGGCCACCAGCAGGGTGTGGCCGTCGGGCGCGGCCTTGGCCACTTCGGCCGCGCCGATGGTGCCGCCGGCACCGCCCTTGTTCTCGACGATGACGGTCTGGCCCAGGGCCTTCTGCAACTCGGCGGCCACCAGGCGGGCCAGCACGTCATTGGTGCTGCCGACGATGGGCACGACGATGCGCACCGGCTTGCTCGGTGCCCATTCGGCGGCCGTCTGGGCCAGGCTGCCGGCGCTGGCCAGGGCCAGCGCGCAGGCCAGCAGCGTGCGGCGGGTGAGGGTGTGCTTCATGGGGTTGCGGGGTACTCGGTTGCGGGCGTCAGGTCACGGATGCGGATCGCGGATGCAGATCGCGGCTTCAGATCGAATAGACCGGCTGATCACGGCCGTCGGCCAGGTGCTGCTGCGCCCAGTCCTGCGGCTTCTGTTCGCGCGGCAGCAGCACGCCGGCGGCGCGCACGCGCTGTGGCGTGGCGTCCAGCGCCGGCGGCGTGGCGCCCTGGGCCAGGGCCAGCGCGCTCTCGTGCAGCATGCGGCGGGCCATCACGATGGCGCGGTCGGTGTGCAGCAGCTTTTCGTTGGCGTGGTCCTGGATGGGGCCCATGCTTTCCTGCAGCGAGGCGTCCTGCACCGAAAAGCCGAAGACGCCGCTGTAGGCGCGTTTTTCCTGCTGCGCGCGGCGGTCGATCAGGTAGTCGTTGTCCTTGTTGGCCTTGGTGCGCAGGCTGCCCGGCTCGTATTCGCAGTGGATGCCCTTGCCGGCTTCCATGTCGGCGCGCTCTTCGGCCGACAAGGGCCGATCGGGGCGGAAGTTGATGCTCCAGGCCCAGCAGTGGTGGTCGTCCATCGGCACCCACACGTGGCCGCCGAGCGCGTGTTCGCCGAAAGGCGGGATCAGCGTGTACCAGGGGAACAGCCACTGCGTGATGCGCCAGTAGTAGCTGTCGGCGTCGCCGTTGCGGCGGCCGAACAAGGTCAGGCCGAAAGCGGTCTGTTCGATCTCGAAGACGACGTTGCCGTCGGCCTTGATGTAGTCCAGCGCCCGCGTGCCCTGGTGCATGGGGTCGGTGTCCACCTCGTAGCGGTGCACGAAGGACACATGGCTGGTGTCGATGCCGCCTTCCATGGCCTGCAGGTAGTTGCATTCCTGCAGCCGGCGTGTGACGTAGAGGTGGCTGTCGGGCAGCGTGGCCCATTCCACATCGGGCAGCGCGGGTTGCAGTTCTTTCGGGCCCAGGTAGGCCCAGACCACGCCGGCGCGCTCGACGCAGGGGTAGCCCTTGATGCCCATGCTCTTGCAGACCTGCGGCGCGGCCGGCACGTCCACGCACTCGCCGTGGCGGTTGAACTTCAGGCCGTGGTAGGCGCAGCGCAGGCCGTTTTCTTCATTGCGGGCGAAGAACAGCGACACGCCGCGGTGTGAACAGAATTCCGACACCAGCCCGACCAGCCCTTCGCTGTCGCGAAAGGCCAGCAGCTTTTCGCCCAGCAGCTGCACGCGCACCTGCGGGCCGTCGGGTTCGGCGATCTCGCGCGACAGCAGCACCGGCACCCAGTAGCGCCGCATCAGCTGCCCCATTGCGGTGGCCGCGCCGGTGTGCACCAGCAGCTCGGCCATCTCGGGTTTCATCGCCATGTTGCCTCCGTGCTTCAGAACCCGAGATGTTCGGCGTCGCCCGGCCGCCGGTCAACGCGAGTGAACCAGCGGACCACTTCGAACCACAAGGGGTTTGCAGCGGTGGCAAGCTCGCGCGTCCTGAACCTCACACGCCCCATGCAGTCCCTGAATCTGTTCGACGATGCCCCCGCTGGCGCTCCCACTTGTGCGCCCACACGCGCCGCGGCCCTGGCCCGCATCGCCGCCGTGCGGCCGGCCGCCTACGCCCGCACGCGCAACGCGCTGGACGGCGCGGTCAGCGGCCTGTCGCCCTACCTCACCCACGGGCTGGTCACGCTGAGCGAGGTGCTGGAAGGCGTGATGGCCCGCCACCCGATGGACCTGCAGCACAAATTCGTCTACGAACTGGGCTGGCGCGCCTACTTCCGCCACGTCTGGCAGCACCGGGGCGCGGGCATCCTGCAGGACATCCACCCCGGCCCGCTGCCGGCTGACGGCTACAGCACGGTGCTGCCGGCCGACATCCGATTGGGCTGCACCGGCGTGCCGGTCATCGACGAGGCGGTGCGCACGCTCTACGCCACCGGCCTGCTGCACAACCACGCGCGCATGTGGCTGGCCAGCTATGTGGTGCACCTGCGCAAGGTGCACTGGCGCGCGGGTGCCGACTGGATGCTGGGCCACCTGCTGGACGGCGACCTGGCCAGCAACCACCTCAGCTGGCAGTGGGTGGCCGGCACCGGCAGCAGCAAGCCCTACCTGTTCAACGCCGAGAACGTGGCGCGCTATGCGCCGGCCGCGTGGCACAGCCCGGGCAGCGTGGTCGATGCGTCTTACGAGGTTCTGGACCAGCGGGCGCGCGATCCGGCGTGGGCGCCTGGGCCTTCGCCAGCGGCGCGCCGGGCCGTGAACACGGGTGCTTCTGGCGGCGCGGGTGGCGTTGAAGGGCTGCAGGCGGTCGATCCTGAACCCGCCTTGCGGGCCGAACCGCCGGCCGACCTGGGCCTGATCACCCCTGCGGCCGCAGCTTCGGCGGGGGCGGTGCAGGGCCGCGATGTCTGGCTGGTGCACCCGTGGAGCCTGGGGCCCTTGCCTGCTTTGCCGGCCGACACGCTGGTGCTGGGGATTTACGTCAGCGATTTCCACCGTAGCTGGCCGTGGAGCGACAGGCGCTGGCGCTTCGTCGACGCGCGCATGGCCGAGATCACGCCGCTGCGCTGCTTCGGTTCGGCGGCCGACATCGGCGCGGCGCTGGCCGGCGCGCGCAGCGTGCGCAGCATCGACGAGCCGCACTTGTCGCCGTGGCTGGCGCAGTGGGCCGTGTGTGAGGCACAGCCCTCACTGTTCCCGCAGATAGACCGCCGCTGCGATTCGTTTTCGCAGTGGTGGACGCGCGCCTCGCGCGGTCTGAAATGAAGTCGGCGAAATGAAGCCTGCGGCTAAGCCAGCTTGGCCTTGAAGTGATCCCAGGCGCGCTGGAACAGCGCCGCGTTCCACAGCTTTTCGCGGCACAGCGCCAGCTCTTCCGGCGTGAAGGCATACGGTTTGCCGATCTGCATCGCCATGTACTGCCGGTGCGCGTTTTCTTCCATGTAGTTGGCCAGCACGAAGGCTTCGACGATGCTGGCGCCCACCGTCACCGCGCCGTGCGATTTCATCAGCGCGGCCGGGCGGTCACCCAGCGTGGCGGCCAGGCGGTCGGCCATCTCGCGGTTGTTGATGGAGTTCGGCGAGTCCAGCACCGGCACCGGGTGCACCAGCGAGCCTTGCGCGTAGACCGGCGCGTAGGCCGTGCCGGTCATCGTCAGGTAGGTGCTCCACTTCGGGTGGGCGTGGACGATGGCTTGCACGTCGGGCCGCGCGCGGTAGATGCCGGCGTGCAGGTGGAATTCCAGCGGCGGTTTGCCGCTGGCTGCACCCTGCACGCGACCTTCCATGTCGATGGTGCAGATGTCGTCCACCGTCAAGCGGCTGCGCTGGCAGTTGCCGACGTTGATCAGCATCTGGCCGTCGTCCAGCAAGATGCTGGCGTGGCCGTTGTAGTCGATGATGTCCGCCGCTTCCAGCATGCGTATCGCGTCCACCAGCTGCTGCTTCAGTTCGAGGTTCGCGGTCAAAGTCGTCTCCGTTTTCACCAGCCGGTTTCCGTCCGCACCTGCGCGCGCCACAAGTCCCAGGCGCGCACGCCGGCGCCCTGGTTGACGGTGTCGGCCAGCACGCCCTCTTCCTCGTCCAGACCGGTCAGCGGTTCACCCGCCGCCAGCGCCGCCGCCCAGTGCTGGATGCGCGCGTTGACTTCGGTGTAGACGGCGCGGAACACCGCCGTCTGCAGGCTGGGCCCGCAGGCCACGCTGCCGTGGGCGCGCATCAGCACCACGTCTTTCGTGCCCAGCGTTTCGGCCAGCGCTTCGCCCTTGGCCGCGTTGCCGACCAGCATGTCGGTGGCGCCGAATTTGTCGTGGATGTTGAACACCGGCACGCCCGCCGCCAGGAAGGCGGCGTTGTGGAACATGGCCTGCATCTTGGCGCGCACCAGGCCGAAAGGCACCACGCTGGGCGAGTGGCTGTGCACCACCGCATGCACGTCGGGCCGCGCCTTGTAGACCTCGCCGTGGATGTAGCGTTCCAGGAAGCTGTTGCGCCCGTTGGCGTTGCAGGGCTGGCTGTCCAGGTCGTACTCGATCAAGTCGTCGGGGGTCACCAGCGCCGGCGCCAGCGAGCGCGACATCCAGTAGCGGTTGGGCGCATGCGGGTGGCGCATCGACACGTGGCCGAAGCCATCGACCACACCTTGCGCAGCCAGGATGCGGCTGGCGGCGGCCAGGTCGGCCAGCAGTTCGGCGGGCAGGGCGCCGCCGGACGCGGGGGCAAGGGCAAGGGCAGGGGCGGCGGCGGGTTGCAGCGGAGTCATGGCGGGGGCTGTTGTGTTGCGTAGCTCAGCTAAGCAATGTAGCGCGACGGCACGGCGGGCACCCTCCGGACATGCCCAGCCCGCTGACCGGGTCCGCCAACCAGGTTCGCTGATCAGGTTCGCCAACCAGGCTTGCTAAGGGTGGGCGATGACCAGCAGCGCCCGCGTGCGCCGCAGCGCGCTGTCCAGGCAGCGCTTCAGCGTGCGCGGGTCCAGCGCGGCGAAGCTCTCGTCCAGCACCGTCAGCGGCGCCTGCTGCAACAGCGCGCGCGCCAGGAAGACGCGGCTCTTTTCACCGTGCGACAGCTGCCAGCCGGTTTCACCCACGCGCTGCTGCAGGCCGGCCGGCATGCGCGCGATCAACGGGCCCAGGCCCAGTTCTTCGCACAGCGTTTGCGCCGTTTGCAGTTCGGCGGCGCTGGCCGGCCAGTGGCGGCCCATCAGCAGGTTGAAGGCCAGCGTGCCGGTCAGCACGTGGTTCTCGTGGAACTGCGGCGCTTCGGTGGCCAGCGCGTGCCAGCTGTCGCCCAGCGTGTGGCGGTCCAGGCCGTTCAGCAGCAGCAGGCCGCTCTGGGGCTGGCGCAGGCCGGTCAGCAGCGCGGCCAGCGTCGATTTGCCACCGCCCGACGCGCCCTGCAGCAGCAGCCGTTCACCGGGGTCGATGCGCAGGTCGGCGCCGCGCAGCACCGGTGTGCCGTCGCCGTAGCTGAAGACCAGTTGGCTGGCATCGACCAGCGGCGGGTTGCCGGCACAGGCGCGGGCCGCCGTGCCGTTCAGCGTGGCGTGGGCGATGAAGGGGGCGATGAAGGAAGCGTGACCGGCCTCGCCGCCGTCCGCACGGGCCCCGGCGCGGAAGATCTCGCCCACCCGCTGCCAGGCCAGCCCGGCGCGCGCCAGCGCCGACAGCCCGCCGCTGATGCCGCCCAAAGCCCGGTGCGCGAACAGGATGCCGCCCAGGCTGATGGCCAGCCCCGCCGGCGTGGCGGTGCCGCCGACGAAGGCCGGCGCCAGCCCGGCCAGCGCCAGCACGATCCAGCCGCCCGGCGCGCCGGCCACGATGGGCGCGATGGCGCGGTCCATCTCGCGCGAGGTCTGCAGATAGCCCTGCAGACTGCGGTCGTCCTGCGCGTCGCGTCGCGCCGGTTGTTCCTGCGCCAGCCGCGTGCGGTGGCCCACCATGCGCTCGATCAGGCTGTTGCTCATGTCCAGCCGCTGCTGCGTCCAGCGGCGCAGCACACCGGCGTAGCGCCACGACAGCGCGCCGTTCAGCAGCACCCAGACGGCGAGCAATGCCAGGTGCAGCCCGCCCGCAGCACCGGCCGACAGCACCCAGGCCGCGAACCCCAGTTCCAGCGACGACACGACGACGCCCAGCCCACCGCTCAACGCCAGCCCTTCCAGCGCCTGCGACTCCATCACGCGGCCCAGCAACTGCCCGGCGCCCAGCTGGCGCACGGTGTCCAGGTCCAGCCGCAGCGCGCCGGCCAGCAGGCGCTGTTTCAGCAGGCGGCCGGTGTCCAAAGCGAAGCTCGCGTCCAGCCAGCCGCTCAGCGCGCGCAGCGGCACCAGCGACAGCAGCAGCAGCACCCAGGCGGCCAGCCAGCCGGTGTCCAGCCGGCCGTCGAGCGCGGCTTCGCCGATCAGCCGCCAGCCACCGATTTCCAGCGCGTAGACGGCGGCGAACAGCGCCAGCATCCCGCCCAGCCGGCGCGGCAGCCGGGCGTGTGCCATCTGCCGCCAGAAGCTGGCGGTGGCCGGCAGCCGCAGCAGCCAGCAGCCGCCGACGCGGGCGTCCGCCAGACGCTCGGCCAGCATCACGCGGCGCACCGCCGCGCGGCGCGCCGGCGGCACGGCAGCGGCGGCGATCAGGCCGTCGATTTCCGGCAGCAGCGGTGTTTCGAAACCGGCGCAGACGGCGGCGCGCAGGGTTTCCAGCGCGCAGCGCCGCACGCGGCCGTCGGGTGCCAGCAGGCGCAGCGCACCGCGCCGGCCGGGCAGCAGCAGTGCAAAGCGGCGGCCCTGTTCGGGGTGGTGGAAGTGGATGAGGGCCGGCCCACCGCCGCGCAGCAGCTTGTCGAATTGCGCCACCGGGCTGTCCACGCCCTCGGCTTCCAGGCCCAGGCGCGCGCTGGCCCAGTCCAGCCAGCGGTCGAGTTCGTCCAGGTGGCCGGCTTGAACCGCGTCCGGCAAGTCCGGTGC
>JANPHI010000240.1:0-17283 GCA_031424355.1 Betaproteobacteria bacterium | reverse complement strand
CTGCCTTCTGCCCAGGCTGTCACGCCCTTCGAGTTGAAGGACATCCGCGTCGAAGGCCTGCAACGCACCGACCCCGGCACGGTGTTCGCCGCATTGCCCTTTCGCATCGGCGACACCTACACCGACGACAAGGGCGCCGCCGCCTTGCGCGCCCTCTTTGCCACGGGCCTGTTCAAGGACGTGCGCATCGAGGTCGACAAGCAGGTCGCCACGGTGATCGTCGACGAACGTTCCATCATCTCGTCCATCACCTTTGTGGGCCTGAAGGAATTCGACAAGGACCCGCTGAACAAGTCGCTGCGCGATGCGGGCATTGGTGATGGCCTGCCCTATGACCGTGCGCTGATCGACCGCGCCGAGCAGGAAATCAAGCGTCAGTACCTGACCCGCAGTCTCTACGGTGCCGAGGTGGTGACCACCATCACGCCGCTGGAGCGCAACCGCGTCAACATCACCTTCACGATGAACGAAGGCGACGCCGCGCGCATCGCCAGCGTCAAGATCGTGGGCGCCACGGTGGTGCCCGAGCAGACGCTGCAGGAACTGTTCGAACTGACGCCCAGTGGCTGGTTCACCTGGTACAGCAAGACCGACCGCTAGTCGCGCACCAAGCTCAACGCCGATCTGGAAAAGCTGCGTGCCTACTACGTGAACCGCGGTTACCTCGAATTCGCCATCGAATCGACGCAGGTCACCATCTCGCCCGACAAGCAGACGATTTCGGTGGCCATCTCGGTCAAGGAAGGCCAGCCTTACACGGTCACTGCGGTGCGCCTGGAAGGCGACTACCTGGGCAAGGAAAAAGAGTTCCAGGCCTTCGTGCTGCTGCGCCCGGGCCAGCCTTATCGCGGCGACGCCGTCACCGACACCACCAAGCGTTTCCAGGATCTGTTCGGCCTGTACGGCTATGCCTTCGCGCGCATCGAAGCGCGGCCCGAGATCGACCGCGCCACCGGCCAGGTGGCGGTGGTGCTGACGGCTGAGCCGCAGCGCCGCGTCTACGTGCGGCGCATCGACGTGGCCGGCAACACGCGCACCCGCGACGAGGTCGTGCGCCGCGAATTCCGCCAGCTCGAAGGCGCCTGGTATGACGGCGGCCTGATCAAGCTGTCGAAAGAGCGCGTTGACCGCCTGGGCTTCTTCAAAGATGTGGACGTCGAGACCAACGAGGTGACCGGCTCGCCCGACCTGGTGGATCTGGTCGTCAACGTCACCGAAAAGCCTACCGGCAACCTGATGGTGGGCGCCGGTTATTCCAGCGCCGAGAAGTTCACTTTCACCGCATCGGTGAAGCAGGAAAACGCCTTCGGTTCTGGCAATTACCTGGGTATCGAACTCAACACCAGCAAGTACAACCGCACGGCGGTGATCAGCACGGTGGACCCGTATTTCACAGTGGACGGCATCTCGCGCGCCATCGATGTTTTCTACCGCACGAGCAAGCCCATCAACAGCCTGGGCAACAGCTACGACCTGAAGACGCCCGGTGCTTCCATCCGCTTCGGTATCCCTTTCTCGGAATACGACACGGTTTTCGTCGGTGCCGGCATCGAACACACCGAGATCAGCACCAACGTCGGCATCCCCTTGTCCTACCTGAATTACCGCGTGCTCTACGGCCAACGCAGCAATTCATTCCCGCTGACGCTGGGCTGGGCGCGTGACGCGCGCGACAGCGTGCTGGTGCCCACCGCCGGCCGTTACCAGCGCGTCAACCTCGAATGGGGCTTTGCCGGCGAGGTGCGCTACCTGCGCACCAATCTGCAGTACCAGGAATACTGGCAACTGCCTTGGCGCACATCCTTCGGCATCAACGCCGAAGTCGGTCTGGGCCGTGGCCTGGGCGGCAAGCCCTACCCGGTGTTCAAGAACTTCTACGGCGGCGGCCTGGGTACGGTGCGCACCTTCGAGCAGGGCTCGCTGGGTGTCGTGGACCCGACCGGCGCCTACATCGGCGGCGCCAAACGCCTGAACGTCAACGGCGAGTTCTACTTCCCAGTGCCGGGCACCGGCAACGACAAGAGCCTGCGCGTCTTCGCCTTCGCCGATGCCGGCAATGTGTGGCGCGAAGACGAGGCCATCACCGGTTCCACCATCCGCAGCGCGGCCGGTGTCGGCCTGTCCTGGATCTCGCCAGTGGGCCCGCTGAAGCTCAGCTACGGCAAGCCCATCAAGGCGCTGCGCAACGATAGAATCCAACGCTTCCAATTCCAGATCGGGACTTCCTTCTGATGAAGACGACTGCCCTGCAGTGGCTGTCCGCCACCGCGCTGCTCATCGCCGCTGCGGCTCCCGCCACGGCGCAAGAACTCAAGATCGGCTACGTGAACAGCGAGCGCGTGATGCGCGAGTCGAACCCGGCCAAGGCTGCGCAGGCCAAGCTGCAAGCCGAATTCAGCAAGCGCGAGAAAGAACTCGACGATTCGGCCGCGAAGCTGAAGACGGCGGCCGACAAGCTGGAAAAAGAAGCCATCACGCTGTCGGAATCTGAGCGCAACCGCCGCCAGCGCGAACTGGTCGAATCCGACCGCGACCTGCAGCGCAAACGCCGCGAGTTCCAGGAAGACCTGAACCAGCGCCGCAACGAAGAACTGGCCACCGTCATCGAGCGCGCCAACCGTGTCATTCGGCAGATTTACGAGAGCGAGAAATACGACCTCGTGCTGCAGGAAGTGATCTTCGCCGGTGCCCGCGTCGACATCACCGAAAAGGTCATCAAGGTGCTGAACGCTCCGGCAGGTCCGGGCAAGTAAGCAGCGCTGCGGCGGCCTGACCGTGCAGGTGCGCATCGCCGAGTTGGGCTTGCTGCTCGGCGCCGAACTGGTCGGCGACCCCGATCTCACCGTCAGCCGCATCGCCCCGCTCGAAACGGCGGGCGCCGAGGCCATCGCCTTCTTGGCCAACCCGCGTTACCAGTCGCAGTTGGTGGCCACACAAGCCGGCTGCGTGATCGTCGGGCCGGCGATGCGTGAGGTGGCCGCCGCGCGGGGTGCGGCGCTGATCAGCAACGACCCTTATCTGGCCTATGCGCGGCTCACGCAGTGGTGGGCGCAGCAGACGCGCCGCCCCGTCGAACCGGGCATACACCGAACTGCGGTCGTGGAAGAAGGCGCGGTGATCGACGCCAGCGCCACCATCGCCGCACACGCCTACATCGGCCGCAGTGCGCGCGTCGATGCCGGCGCGGTGGTGGGCGTGCACGGCCATGTCGGCGATGACGCCGCCGTCGGCGCGGCCACGGTGCTGAAGCCGCATGTGAGCCTGCTGCAGGGCTGCCGCATCGGCCAGCGCGGCATCGTGCACAGCGGGGCGGTCATTGGCGCTGACGGCTTCGGCTTCGCGCCCACCGGTGCTGAGATGGGGGGCCGCTACGAGAAGATCGAACAACTCGGCGGCGTGCAGATCGGTGACGACGTCGAGATCGGCGCCAACACCTGCATCGACCGCGGTGCGCTGGAAGACACCGTCATCGAAGACGGCGTCAAGCTCGACAACCTGGTGCAGATCGGCCACAACGTGCGCATCGGCGCGCATACGGCCTTCGCGGGTTGCGTGGGCGTGGCCGGCAGCGCGCGCATCGGCCGGCATTGCACGGCGGGTGGCGGCGCCATCATCCTGGGCCACCTGGAGATCGTCGACCACGTGCACATCACCGCAGCCACGGTGGTCAGCCGGTCCATCCACAAGGCGGGTCAGTACAGCGGCATGTTTCCCTTCGATGACAATGCATCCTGGGAAAAGAACGCGGCCACGCTGCGCCAACTGCACACCTTGCGCGACCGCATCCGGGCGCTGGAAAAGAAGACATGAACGAGACGATGGACATCCAACGCATCCTGAAGCGCCTGCCGCATCGCTACCCCATTCTGTTGGTTGATCGCGTGCTGGAAATCGAAAAGGGCGTGCGCATCAAGGCGCTGAAGAACGTCACCATCAACGAGCCTTACTTCATGGGGCATTTCCCGTCGCGCCCGGTGATGCCCGGTGTGCTGATGCTGGAAGCGCTGGCCCAGGCCGCTGCCATCCTGTCTTTCGAATCGGTGGGTGAAGAGCCCGGCGAGGACACCGTCGTCTACTTCGCCGGCATCGACAACGCGCGCTTCAAGCGCCCGGTCGGGCCTGGCGACCAGCTGATCCTGGAAGCGTCCATCGACCGCGCGAAATCCGGCATCTACCGCTACAAGACCCGGGCCACAGTGGACGGCCATCTCGTTGTCGAAGCCGACCTGATGTGCACCATGCGCAAGGTCCCGCCGACGGCTTGAGTCGGCTTGCCATGAACCGCATCCATCCCACCGCCCTGGTCGATGCGCAGGCCGAACTCGACGAGTCGGTCAGCGTCGGGCCCTACGCCGTCATCGGCGCTGGTGTGCGCATCGCGACCGGCACGGTGGTGGGCGCGCATGTCGTGATCGAAGGGCCCACCACCATCGGCCGCGACAACCGCATTCACGCGCATGCCGTGCTGGGCGGCGCGCCGCAGGACATGAAATACCGCGACGAGCCGACCGAACTGCTCATCGGCGACCGCAACACCATCCGCGAGTTCTGCACCTTCAACCGGGGCACGGTGCAAGACGGTGGCGTCACCCGCGTCGGCAATGACAACTGGGTGATGGCCTATGTGCACATCGCCCACGACGTGCAACTGGGTAGCCACACCGTGCTGGCCAACAACGCCACGCTAGCCGGGCATGTGCAAGTCGGCGACTGGGCCATCATCGGTGGGCTGACCGGCGTGCACCAGTTCTGCAAAGTCGGCGCGCACGTGATGACCGGGTTCCAGAGCCACGTGGCGCAGGACGTGCCCCCGTTCATGACCGTGGCGGGTCATCCGCTGGCGGTGCACGGCATCAACGCCGAAGGCCTGAAGCGGCGCGGTTTTTCGCGCGAACGCATAGCCGGTATCCGGCAACTGCACCGCCTGCTGTACCGCGACGGCCTGACGCTGGAGAAGGCCCGTGAGGCCATTGCCGCCTCGGCCGGCACGGTCGAGGGCGGCGACGCCGACATCCAGGCTTTGCTCGACTTTCTCGGCGCATCCACACGCGGGATCGTGCGCTGAGCACGCCGGCCATGCGCGTGGCCATGGTGGCGGGTGAGGCCTCGGGCGATCTGCTCGGCGGCGCCTTGCTGGCCGGGCTGCACCAGCGTTGGCCGGCCCTGCAGGCAGCGGGTATCGGTGGCCCGTGCATGGCGGCGCAAGGCTTCAGCGCCTGGTGGCCGCACGAGAAACTGGCGGTGCGCGGCTATGTCGAAGTGCTGCGCCACTACCGCGAGATTTCGGCCATCCGCGAGGCCCTGGCCGTGCGCCTGCTGGCTGAGCGGCCGCAGGCTTTCATCGGTGTCGATGCACCCGATTTCAACCTCGGCCTGGAAGCGCGGCTGAAGGCGGCCGGCATCAAGACCATCCACTTCATCTGCCCGTCGATCTGGGCCTGGCGCGGGGGCCGCGCGAAGAAGATGGCGGCCAGTTGCGACCTGGTGCTGTGCCTGTTTCCTTTCGAACCCGAACTGCTGGCGCAGCACGGCGTGGCGGCCACCTTCGTCGGGCATCCGCTGGCCGACGCGATCCCGCTGGTGCCGCCACGGGCGGCGGCGAGAGCGACCCTTGGTTTGTCGGATACCGACAGCGTCGTGGCCGTGATGCCGGGCAGCCGGCGGTCTGAAATCACCGCCATCGCGCCGGCCTTTCTGCAGGCCGCCGTTCGCCTGCATGCGCTGCGTCCTGACTTGCGTTTCGTGCTGCCGGTCGCACCCGGCCTGCGCGCGCTGCTCGACCCACTGGTCAGCGCGCACGCGCCCGGCTTGCCGCTGCAACTGCTGGACGGTCGGTCGCACACCGCCTTGGCCGCTTGCGATGTCACGCTGATCGCCAGCGGCACGGCCACGCTGGAAGCGGCGCTCTTCAAGCGGCCCATGGTCATCGGCTACCGCATGCACCCGCTCAGCTGGCAGATCATGAAGCGGCTGCGTTACCAGCCCTGGGTCGGCCTGCCCAACATCCTGCTGCGTGAATTCGCAGTGCCCGAGCTGATCCAGGAAGCCTGTCAGCCCGGCGCCCTGGCGAAGGCCACGCTGGCCTGGCTGGACGACGCGCCCGGCCGCGACCGCCTGGCGGCTCGTTTCAACGACCTGCACCACCTGCTGCGCCGCGACACCGCGCGCTGTGCCACCGATGCCATCGCACAAACCCTTCAAGTTTGAACAGCTGGGTTTCGGCTGGGACCAGCCAGGACTGATCGCGGGCGTCGACGAGGCCGGTCGCGGGCCGCTGGCCGGGCCTGTGGTGGCGGCCGCGGTGATCCTGGACGAACTGAACCCGATCCAGGGGCTGGCCGATTCCAAGGTCTTGTCGCCGCTGCGCCGTGAACGCCTCAGCGAAGAAATCCGCGCCAAGGCTTTGTGCTGCGCCTTGGGCTGGGCCAGCGCCGAGGAAATCGACACCTTCAACATCCTGCAGGCCACGATGCTGGCCATGCGCCGCGCCGTCACCGCCTTGCGCATCCTGCCGCACCGCGTGGTGGTCGATGGCAACCGCGTGCCGGTGCTGCCCATGCCGGTGGTGGCCATCGTCAAGGGCGACGCGTTGGTGGCAGCCATCTCGGCGGCGTCCATCCTGGCCAAGGTCGAACGCGACCGCTGGTGCCTGGCGCTGCACGAACAGCATCCGGCCTACGGGTTCGCCACGCACAAGGGCTACCCGACAGCCGCGCACCTGGCCGCGCTGCAAGTGCACGGCGCCTGCAGTGCGCACCGCCGCAGCTTCGGCCCGGTTCGCCGGGTGATCGAGCGCGCATGAACGCGCCGCAGCACATCACCTCGCGCGACAACCCGCTGGTGCTGCGCCTGCGCCGCCTGGCTACCGAAACCACGGCCTACCGCCGCCAGGGTCAGGTCTGGCTGGAAGGCGAGCACCTTTGCGCCGCGCTGCGCAGCCGGGGCTTGCCTGCGGCGCAAGCCGTCATCACCGAAGCCGCCTGGCAGCAGCCGGCTTTGCGTGAACTGGCCGGCTGGGCGGCCCAGATCACCACGCTGCCGGCCGCCTTGTTCAAGAGCATCAGCGGCCTGGAATCGCCGGCTGGCCTGGCCTTTCTCTTCGACCTGCCGCAGGACGCAGCGCCACTGCAGGGCGTCAACACCGTCGTGCTCGACCGCGTGCAGGACGCCGGCAACGTCGGCAGCATCCTGCGCAGCGCGGCGGCCCTGGGCTTTGCCCAGGTGCTGGCCATCAAGGGCACGGCGGGCTTGTGGTCACCCAAGGTCGTCCGAGCCGGCATGGGCGCGCATTTCGCGCTGAAGCTGGTCGAAGGCCTGGACGAGGCCGACCTGGCCGATCTGGCCGTGCCGCTGGTGGCAACCAGTTCCCACGCGGGCGACACCCTGCACCAGGCCGCGTTGCCCGCGCCCTGCGCCTGGGTGCTGGGCCATGAAGGGCAGGGCGTTGCACCCAGCTTGCTGCAGCGTTGCGCGCTGCAGGTGCGCATCCCGCAGCCGGGCGGCGAAGAGTCGCTGAACGTGGCCGCTGCGGCCGCGATCTGCCTTTACGAGTCGGCCACCCGGCGAAGCAGGTTTCAGTAGATCAGCCGGTCCGGCCGCAGGTCGCGCAGGATGGTGGTGGCGATTTCCTCGATGGACTTGTGGGTGGACGACAGCCATGAAATGCCGTCGCGCCGCATCATGCTTTCGGCGGCACGCACCTCGTAACGGCAGTTCTCCAGCGCGGCGTATTGGCTGTCCGGCCGGCGTTCGTTGCGGATCTGCGAAAGGCGCACCGGGTCTATCGTCAAGCCGAAGCATTTGCGCTTGTAGGCCGTCAGTGCCGGGGGCAGTTTGTTGCGCTCGAAGTCTTCCGGTATCAGCGGGTAGTTGGCCGCCTTGATGCCGTGCTGCATCGCCAGGTACAGCGAAGTCGGCGTCTTGCCACTGCGGCTGACGCCCAGCAGGATCACGTCGGCGATATCGAGGTTGCGCGAAGACTGCCCGTCGTCGTGGGCCAGACTGAAGTTGATGGCCTCGATGCGGTCGTGGTACTCCTGGCTTTCGCTGGCGTCGTTGAAGCGGCCCACGCGGTGGTTGCTCTTGACGCCGAACTCCAGTTCCAGCGGTTCGACGAAGGTGCGCAGCATGTCCAGCACCAGGGCCTTGCAGTGGTCGCCATTGATCAGCGCCAGCACCTCTTCGCTGATCAGCGTGATGAAGACCACCGGCCGGAAGCCTTCGCGTTCGCCCGTGTCGTTGATTTCCTGCACCACCTGCCTGGCCTTTTCGACGCTGTCGATGAAGGGCCGGCGCACGTGCCGGTGGCGTGCCGGAAACTGCGCCAGGATGGAATTTCCGAAGGTTTCGGCGGTGATGCCGGTACCGTCCGAGACAAAGAACACGGTTCGTTCGGGCATGGCGGATGGGACTTCCGAGCAGGCGAAATGCCAAGGTCATGATAAGGAAGAACTCCGTAGAATCGACCGCAACATGCAGCCGTTAGCGCCTGCCTTGAAGACCCCCGGTTCGTCACTCGAAGAAGAACAAGATGACGCTCGGGCGTGGGCCGCGCACTGGTCAGCAACCGGTTTTTCACTTCACGGAGCTTTCCCATGTCTTTGGCCAATTTGGCGACCGCCCTGGTCGCACCCTTTGAACAATTGAGAATGACCGACGTCGAGACGGTCGGCGGCAAGAACGCCTCTCTCGGCGAAATGATCAGCCAGCTGGCCGCCACCGGCGTTCGGGTGCCCGGTGGTTTCGCGACCACAGCCCATGCCTTCCGCGAGTTTTTGAAGCACAACGGCCTGGAAGCGCGCATCAAGGAACGGCTGGCCACGCTGGACACCGAAGACGTGCGCGCGCTGGCGGAAGCCGGCGCGCAAATTCGCCAGTGGGTCATCGAAACGCCTTTCCCGCCGGCGCTCGAAGCCGCCATCGGCGAGCAGTTCGCGCGCCTGTCGGCCGGCAACCCGGCGGCCAGCTTCGCGGTGCGCTCGTCGGCCACGGCCGAAGACATGCCCGATGCGTCCTTCGCCGGTCAACAGGAAACCTTCCTGAACGTGACCGGCATCGCCGACGTGCTGCACCGCATGAAGGAAGTCTTCGCCTCGCTGTACAACGACCGCGCCATCAGCTACCGCGTGCACAAGGGCTATGCCCACGCCGACGTGGCCTTGTCGGCCGGCGTGCTGCGCTTGGTGCGTTCCGACCTCGGTTCGGCTGGCGTGATGTTCACGCTGGACACCGAATCGGGCTTCACCGAAGTCGTGTTCATCACGTCCAGCTACGGCCTGGGTGAGATGGTGGTGCAGGGCGCTGTCAACCCCGACGAGTTCTACGTCCACAAGGCCACGCTGAATGCCGGCCGGCCGGCCGTCATCCGCCGCGTGCTGGGTTCGAAGCTGCAGCGCATGGAATTCGCGTCGGCCGCCGACAAGGCCGCCAGCGGGAAGCTGGTGCAGGTGCTGGACACACCGCCCGAGCAGCGCAACCGTTATTCGCTGACCGACGCCGAAGTGCAGGAACTGGCGCGCTACGCGCTGATCATCGAAAAGCACTACGGCCGCGCGATGGACATCGAGTGGGGCAAGGACGGCGTCGATGGCCAGCTTTACATCTTGCAGGCACGGCCTGAAACGGTGAAGAGCCAGGCTGCCGGCAAGACCGAGCAGCGCTACAAGATCATGGGCGACCGCGCCAAGAACACCGTGCTGGCTGAAGGCCGGGCCATCGGCCAGAAGGTCGGCACCGGCCCTGTGCGCCTGGTGCGCAGTTCGGCCGAGATGGACCTGGTGCAGCCCGGCGACGTGCTGGTCACCGACATGACCGACCCGAACTGGGAGCCGGTGATGAAACGCGCCGGCGCCATCGTCACCAACCGCGGCGGTCGCACCTGCCATGCGGCCATCATCGCGCGTGAACTGGGCATACCGGCCGTGGTGGGTTGCGGCAACGCCACCGAGACGCTGCAGGAAAACGCGCTGGTCACGGTGTCTTGCGCCGAAGGCGACACCGGCTACGTCTACGACGGTCTGCTGGAAACCGAAGTCAGCGACGTGGTGCGCGGCGACATGCCGTACTGCCCCATCAAGATCATGATGAACATCGGCAACCCGCAACTGGCTTTCGACTTCGCGCAGATGCCGAATTCGGGCGTCGGCCTGGCTCGCCTGGAATTCATCATCAACAACAACATCGGGGTGCACCCCAAGGCCATCCTCGACTACCCGAACATCGACCCCGATTTGAAGAAGGCGGTTGAATCGGTGGCGCGCGGGCATGCATCGCCACGGGCTTTCTACGTTGACAAGCTGACCGAAGGCATCTCGACCATCGCTGCGGCTTTCTGGCCCAAGTCGGTGATCGTGCGGCTGTCGGACTTCAAGAGCAACGAGTACCGCAAGCTGATCGGCGGCACGCGCTACGAGCCCGATGAAGAGAACCCCATGCTGGGTTTCCGCGGCGCCAGCCGCTACATCAGCGGTGAATTCAGCGATGCTTTCGCGATGGAGTGCGAAGCGCTGAAACGCGTGCGCACCGACATGGGCCTGACCAACGTCGAAATCATGGTGCCCTTCGTGCGCACCGTGAAGCAGGCGGCCACGGTCGTGCAGATGCTGGCCGACCGCGGGCTCAAGCGCGGCGTCGACGGACTGCGCCTGATCATGATGTGCGAGGTGCCCAGCAATGCCATCCTGGCCGACCAGTTCCTCGAACACTTCGACGGCATGTCCATCGGCTCCAACGACCTGACCCAGCTGACGCTGGGCCTGGACCGCGACTCGGGCCTGGAGCAGTTGGCCAGCGACTTCGACGAACGCGACCCGGCGGTGAAGGCCATGATCTCGCGCGCCATCTCGGCCTGCCGGGCAACGGGCAAGTACGTGGGCATCTGCGGCCAGGGCCCCAGCGACCACCCCGACTTCGCTGACTGGTTGGCACAGGAAGGCATCCTGTCGATGTCACTCAATCCCGACACCGTCGTCGAAACCTGGCAGCGGCTGGCAGCACGCTGACACGCCCGCGCGTCCGTCGGGGGTGGGGAAATCCACCCCCGGGGTCGGGCGGCCGGGCGTCATCGACAGGGCGCAGAGCAGCGTAGCATCATCAAGACCAAAGTCTGGGTGTTGCGAAGGCGCTGTGCCGCATGAGTGAAACGGATATCTACATCAAGACTGCTGCGGGCGCCGAGGCCCTGAAGCAGCGATCTGCGGCTTTGCCTGGACGCCTGAGAACCATGTTGATCATGGTGGACGGCGTTCGCAACGGGGCCCAGTTGCAGGCTGCCGCCGTGTCGCTGGGCGCACCCGAAGATTTCCTGCACACCCTGCAGCAGCAGGGCTGGGTGGAAGCGCTCAAGGCCGCAGCGCCACCTGCTGCACCGGCAGCGACTGCAGCGAGCGCCGAAGCGGCACTGCCGCCATCGAACGCCGAACGCTTCTTGGCCGCGCAGCGCTACATGAACGACACTGCCGTGGACGGCATGGGCTTTCGCGTGTTCTTCTTCAGCTTGAAGCTGGAGAAATGCTTCAACGCCGACGATTTGCGCGCGCTGCTGCCTGAATTCGTGAAGCACATGACCAAGGCACGTGGCGAGGTTTTCGCGCAGGCCGCCAGCGACCGGGTCAGGCGCTTGCTGAGCTGACGGCAGCTGACCGGCTGCCCCAAGACAAAAAGGCGCGCTGTGCGAACAGCGCGCCTTTTCTCATTGCGGGCGGGATCCGACGTCAGTGCGACGCCGCCGATGCCGCCGGTGTGGCCGTGGAGGCCGGCACCACTTCATGCTTTTCGCCGCCCATGTCCACATCGCCACCGGCTTTGGTCAGGATGAAGAGGGCTACACCGGCGAACACGGCAAAGCCCAAAAGTATTTTCCACATGTTCAGTCGTCGGCGTAGATGTCGACGTCCTTGGTTTCCTTGATGAAGATCATGCCGATGATGAAGGTCATCGACGCGATGATGATCGGGTACCAGAGGCCGCTGTAGATGTTGCCTTGCGCCGCCACGATGGAGAAGGAGATGGCCGGCAGGAAACCGCCGAACCAGCCGTTGCCGATGTGGTACGGCAGGCTCATCGAGGTGTAGCGGATGCGGGTCGGGAAGAACTCGACCAGCATCGCCGCAATAGGCCCGTAGACCATGGTCACGTAGATGACCATGATCGTCAGTATCAGGATGATCATCCACCAGTTGCCGCTGCCGGCCGGGATCGGATCGGCCTTGGCGGGGTAGCCGGCTTCATTCAGCGCGGCCCGCAGGTCCTTTTCGAAGCGGGCCTTCTCTTCCTTGGCGGTGGCTGCGGTGTAGCCCGGGATGGCCTTGTCGCCGACCTTGACGGTGGCGATGGTCACCGAAGCGTCTTCCACCTTGTCGTAGTTGTAGCCCGAGTTGGCCAGGAAGGTGCGCGTCAGGTCGCAGCCCGTCGTGAACTTGGCCGTGCCGGTCAGGTTCAGGATCAGGTTGCAATCACCTGCGGGTGCCGTCACCTTGACCGGCGACTTCTGGATCGCCGCCTGCAGCTTGGGGTTGGCGTAGGTGGTGAGCGCGTTGAACAGCGGGAAGTAGGTCAACGCGGCCAACAGGCAGCCGGCCATGATGATGGGCTTGCGGCCGATCTTGTCGGACAGCGAACCGAAGATCAGGAAGAAGGGGGTGCCGATGATCAGCGACAGCGCGATCAGGATGTTCGCCGTCGGTCCATCGACCTTCAGGAAGGTCTGCAGGAAGAACAGCGAATAGAACTGACCCGTGTACCAGACGACGGCCTGGCCGGCGGTGGCACCCAGCAGCGCCAGGATGACGATCTTCAGGTTGCCCCAGTTGCCGAAGGACTCGGTCAGCGGTGCCTTCGACGTCTTGCCCTCGGCCTTCATGCGCGTGAAGGCCGGCGATTCGCTCAGCTACAGGCGGATCCACACCGAGATGATCAGCAGCACACCCGACAGGCCGTAGGGAATGCGCCAGCCCCAGTCGGCAAATTCCTTTTCACCGACGTACAGGCGCGTGCCCAGGATCACCATCAGCGCCAGCATCAGGCCGACAGTGGCGGTGGTCTGGATCCACGCCGTGTAGGCGCCGCGGCGCGTGTGCGGCGCGTGCTCGGCCACGTAGGTGGCGGCGCCACCGTACTCACCGCCGAGCGCCAGGCCCTGCAACAGGCGCAGTGCGATCAGCGTGATCGGGGCGGCGATGCCCCAGCTCTTGTAGGTGGGCAGGAATGCCACCAGGAAGGTGGACAAGCCCATGATCAGGATGGTGACCAGGAAGGTGTACTTGCGGCCCACCAGGTCGCCCAGGCGACCGAAGACGATGGCACCGAAAGGCCGCACCGCAAAGCCGGCTGCAAAGGCCAGCAGGGTGAAGATGTCGCGCGTGGACGGGTCGAGGGCGGTGAAGAAATTGGCCGCGATGATGGCCGACATCACACCGAACAGATAGAAGTCGTACCACTCGAAAATGGTGCCCAACGACGACGCGAAGATGACGGTTTTTTCTTCCGACGAGATGGGTCTCGCGGCAGCGGTCAGGTGGGCGCCCGGACGGGCATCGGCCTTGGCCATATTGATTTCTCCTGGGAACTTCGGGGGACATGCGGACACGCGATTCGTGCCGTGCCGCAGTCTTTTCAGCCAGCCTGACCGATTCCTGACAGCGCCGCGCCCGCCAACCGGTTCGGGGTGAAACGCGCGGGTTTCCCTAGTGATGGATTACCCGGCACCGACCCTGTTTGCGGGGCCGCCTGCCGGGTCATGCCCCGCATGGCGTGGCTGACAATGCCGCCATGACAAGCCCCGCCAAGTCTGTGTTCTGGGCCCGCACCAAGACCTTGACGGTCCTGCTGCTCGCGGTGTGGCTGGCCGTCAACTTGCTGGTGCCCTGGTTTGCGCGCGACCTCAATGCGGTACACGCCTTTGGTTTTCCGCTGGGCTATTGGCTGGCCGCCGAGGGCTCGTTGCTGGTCTACCTGCTGATCATCGTGGCCTATGTCGTGGCGATGGACAGGCTGGAGGCCCACTGCGTCGAAGATGGCGAGGAAGCCGCCGGGGCGACGGGGTCGGGGCCTGCGTGACCCGCTCCGGACAACAGCCTGCAGCCGCGAGTTTGAACCCCCGTTCGGCGGCGAACGACAGCCGCCTGGCACGCCGTCTGGGCTGGCGCTACGCGCTCTTCCTGCTGGCTTTCGGTGCCTTGATCGCCCTGATGGCCTTGGCTGAAAGACTGGGCCTGCAGCGCAGCTGGATAGGGGCTTCATTCCTGGTGGTCACGGTGGCGGCCTACGCCTTCATCGGCTTCCTGTGCCGCACCTCGAACGAGGTGGAGTATTTCGTCGCCGGCCGCCGCGTTCCGGCCCTCTTCAACGGCCTGGCAACGGCCGCCGACTGGATGTCCGCGGCCTCCTTCATCGGCACCGCTGGCGTCTTGTACCTGCAGGGCTTTGCGGGGCTGGCCTACATCCTGGGCTGGACGGGCGGCTACTGCCTGCTGGCCCTGTTGCTGGCGCCCTATTTGCGGCGCTTCGGTCAGTACACCGTGCCCGACTTTCTGCAGGCCCGCTACGGCGGGCGGTTACCCCGTTTGATAGGTGCTGGCGCGGTGGTGGCGGTGTCTTTCGTCTACGTCGTGGTGCAGATCTACGGCGTCGGCCTGATCACCTCGCACCTCACCGGCTTCGGCTTCGAGCTGGGCATCTTCGTCGGCCTGGGCGGCGTGCTGGTCTGCTCCTTCCTGGGCGGCATGCGGGCGGTCACCTGGACGCAGGTGGCGCAGTACCTGGTGCTCATCGTCGCCTACCTGGTGCCGCTGGTCTGGCTGTCGGTGAAGCAGACCGGCAGCGTCATGCCGCTGGTGTCCTACGGCACGCAGTTGGCTCAGATCGCCCAACGCGAAGGGGAACTCGTCGCCGACCCGGCCGAGCGCGACGTGATCCTGAAGCTGCGCGAGCGCGCTGCCATCGCCGACCACAAGTTGCAGGACGTGCGCGGCGCGATGGTGGCCGACGACGCCCAGCGCGTGCAGCGCGTGGCCGAACTGCGCAGCGAAAACGCGCCGCTGGCGCGTATCCAGCGCGCCGAGCGTGAAGTGGCGCAGCGGCCGCGCACCGAAGCGCAAGCCACGCTGGCCTACCAGCGCGAACGCGACAGCGCCATCGCGCGGGCTCAGCCATTGGCCGGCATGGCACCGCAGACGGTCCCGTTCGCCACCGGCGACCCGGCCGGGGATGGCGCTTCGAAAAAGCGCTTCGATGCGGCGCGCATCAATTTCATCGCCTTGATGCTGTGCCTGATGATGGGCACGGCGGCCATGCCGCATGTGCTGACCCGCTACTACACGACGACCTCGGCACCGCAGGCGCGGCGGTCGGTGGGGTGGTCGCTGCTGTTCATCACGCTGCTCTACATGGCTGCGCCGGCCTTGGCGGTTCTCGTCAAGTTCGAGGTCCTGCAGCACGTGGTCGGCATGCCCATCGACCACCTGCCGCAATGGGTCAGCCGCTGGTCGCGGCTGGACCCGAATCTGGTGTCGGTCAGCGACATCAACGGCGACGGCATCCTGCAACTCGGTGAACTCTTGCTGGGCGGCGACGTCATCGTGCTGGCCGCACCGGAGATCGGCGGCCTGCCTTACTGGGTGACCTGCCTGGTGGCAGCCGGTGGGCTGGCGGCCGCGCTGTCCACCGCCGATGGCCTGTTGTTGACCATCGCCAATGCGCTGTCGCACGACATCTATTTCCGCGATGTGCACCCCAACGCCTCGGCGGCCAGCCGGGTCATCGGCTCCAAGGTGCTGGTGATGGTGATCGCGCTGCTGGCGGCCTTGATTGCGGCGCTGAAGATCACCGACATCCTGCAGTTCGTGTCGGCGGCCTTCTCTTTGGCGGCGGCCGCTTTCTTCCCGGCGCTGGTGCTGGGGATCTTCTGGCGCCGCGCCAGCCGTGCGGGCGCCGTGGCTGGCATGCTGGCCGGCTTGGCGGTGTGTGGTTGGTACATGGTGACCAACCTGCCGCTGTTGCGCCGCTTGCTGGGTGTGACGCAACCGCTGGCGGATTGCCAGTGGCTCGGCGTCGACGCGATCGCGGCCGGCGTCTTCGGCGTGCCCATCGGTGTGGCGGTGATGGTGCTGGTCAGCCTGGTGACGGCAGGCCCGGATGAAGAGCAGCGGCGCTTGATCGACCGCATGCGTTTTCCGGTGCGCAACGAACGGTGACACGCCTTCGCTGAGCGCGGACCGCGCCAAACGGCACTGGCCCCTGCTACACTCATGGGCTTTCCTTGCTGCACCCGTCATGTTGACGCATCGGGGCAGCTTCCATCCCCCGCGCCACCATCAAGCTGAGATCAGCGCGATGCGAGCCCGGAACCCACAAGGAGTATTCATGCGTCACTATGAAATCGTTCTGCTGATCCATCCGGATCAAAGCGAACAGGTTCCGGCCATGCTGGAACGCTACAAGGCCCTCGTGGCCACCGGCGGCGGCAAGATGCACCGCCTGGAAGACTGGGGTCGGCGTCAGCTGGCTTACCAGATCCAGAAGCTCGTGAAGGCACATTACCTGTGCATGAACATCGAGTGCACCATCGAAACGCTGACCGAAATCGAAACCGGCTTCCGTTTCAATGATGCGGTGCTGCGCCACCTGACCGTGAAGAAGGACAAGGCCGAGACCAATCCTTCGATCATGATGAAGGCGGTTGAGCGCGAAGAGGCCCGCAAGGAACGCCAGGAGGCCACGGCCTGACGCCTGCAGCGGCCAGCGCACCGGCAGCCCCAGGCATCAATCGCCTGGTTTTGACGGCCACGCTGGTAGAGCGAGCATCACTGAGATACACCCCCGCCGGACTGCCGGCCCTGGACTTGAGCTTGCAGCACGGGTCCGAGGTCAGCGAAGACGGCCAGCCGCGCAAGGTTTCCATGGAAATCAAGGCGGTGGCGATCGGGTCTATCACCAAGGTGCTGTTGGCTCTGGACCTGGGCACAGCCAGCTTTTATGCCGGCTTCCTGACCAGTTCACGCAACAAGCGCGGTTTGCTGTTCCACATCACCTCGGTCGAGCCTTTGTCTGAATGACAGGCGATCGCAGGATCCGGATTCAACGATTTCGTTAGGAGTTTCAAATGCCCCCACCACGTGGTAAAGGTCGCTTTTCAAAAGACAAGCGTCCCAAGCGCAACAACCAAGCGCTGCTGTTCCGTCGCAAGCGCTTCTGCCGCTTCACCGTCGCCAAGGTCGAGGAAATCGACTACAAGGAAATCGACGTGCTGCGCGATTTCGTCGGCGAGAACGGCAAGATCACGCCCGC
>JANPHI010000239.1:0-16136 GCA_031424355.1 Betaproteobacteria bacterium | reverse complement strand
ACCGCGATCTACCCCCCCGGCCCCACGCCTTCGCCACCCGCCGCACCTCCGCTCTAGCCGCCGCTGCGCTGCTGCACGCCGTCGACCTGGCCATGCCCTCGACCTGGTGGCTGCCTGCCGGCGCTGACCTGGCCTGAGCTGCAGGCCTTCGAGCTGGTGGCCACCGGCCGCAGCGCTGCTGTGAGCCCTCGACCTGGCCAGGCCGTCGAGCTGGTGGCCACCGGCTGTGCCGCCGTTGCACGCCGTCGACCTGGTCAGGCCCTCGACCTGGTGGCTGCCTGCCGGCGCTGACCTGGCCTGAGCTGCAGGCCTTCGAGCTGGTGGCCACCGGCCGCAACGCTGCGGCAGTCCCTCGAGCTGCTGGCCGCCAGCCGCAGCGTTGCTGCACACCGTCGACCTGGCCGGCTTCAAGCGAATGATCGACGCCTAGGGCCGGCCGCTGAAGATCGACGCGGCGACGGACTACCTGAACAAGACGCCGTGCGGCGGGACGGACAACGCAGAGCTGCGGGCCGCCCTGGTCGAATACCTGGTGCTGCCCGAGGCCTTCAAGCGCGAGGTCTGCAAGGGCTTCGAGGCGGCAGCCGTGGCCAGGGTGCTGAAGAAGCGCGGCCACCTGGTGCACCAGCCCGGCCGGCTGACCGACGAGCAGCGGCTGCCCGGCATGGGGCCGGTGCCGGTCCATCACATCAAGCCGTCGGTCTTCGCAGACGATGTTGGATCACTGTAAAAACGCACAGCTTCGCATCTTTTCGGGCATAGAATCCGGTTCATCGCAACCCACGATGCCAATCGCCATGCAAGCCAAACCGACTGAACAAGTCTCCGACTTCCTCGTTCGCCACCTTCCGCGCGACTTAGTAATGTCGCTTGAAGATGCGCTGACTGTGGCTGCGCTGCGAGCGGTGGACCCTGTTAAGGCGATGAATCGGGGACACAGAGCCCACGCCCTTGGTCAGCTTCGACACTTCAACATGAACGAGGCTTTTCACGGAGCTCTTGCCGCTGGCGGGGCGGAGCCAACGCCAATTGCGGGAAACAGTGTGGTCACAGGTCAGGCGGGTGCCTTGACGTTGGGCCGGTTCAACATCCCGGCAGGTGCCTGGATGAACGGCCGGCGCAGTCAAACCCGCCGCCAGCTGGCTCGGGCAAATGCGGCGATTGAACGCCTTGTGCATGGCGACCTGTTCGCCGCGCCTGGCCCAGTTACCGAGGCTGTTGCATTCTTCGTCGGTGTCTTTTCCGGATCCGCACTCTCTGTCGAGATTGCCGTGCCCGACCGCTATATGAAGAACTGGATCTTCCGCGAAGGTGTTCAAGCCTTTTTGCAGCGCTACGAGGCTGACCCCTCACAAGTTGACCTTGCGCGTCCGCGCCTCAAGCCGAACGCGGGCCAGGGTCATGCGGATGGGACGGCCGGGCCATGAGCCGGGGCCTCGCAGCGTTCCAGCCTGAACGACTCAAGCAAGCACTGGCGGCGCGCCGGCTCACTCAAGTTCAGGTATCTGCTCTTGTTGGCGTGTCGCCAACCACGGTGAGCAAGTGGCGGACAGGCACACAAGCACCGGAAGCGGACACATTGAGCAGGCTGGCCAGCGTGCTGAACGTGAGCCCTGAATGGTTCACTCGCCCACTAAGCGCCGCCATTTCCGCACCGCTTTTTAGGAGCAATGCCTCGGCTCACGTGGCAGCACGCGCCATGTTGCAAGCCCGAGTCGAGTGGGCTCAGGACCTAGCTCTCAATCTGGCTGAGTTCGTCGACTACCCTGAGCTGCGCATCCCGTCGCGTAGCTATACGGACCCTGAGCAAATCAGCCCGACCGATGTTGAGGAAGCGGCAGCGGAATGCCGAGAGCTTTGGCGGCTGGGCCGGCAAGCGATCCCCGACTTGGCGCTGGCTGTGGAGGGCGCGGGCGTCATCGTTGTTCGGGAGGAAACTGGTATTGCGCCCATCGAGGGCCTCTCCGCATGGAGCGCCGCGCTGGGTCGCCCTGTCATCTTTCTGTCGGCCGACAAAGCCAACGGCTACAGGAGCCGTTTCGACTTGGCGCACGAGCTGGGCCATCTGATCCTGCATAGACACATAACGCGCACTGAGGATCGTGATCGTCATAAGCAGCTTGAGAAGCAAGCTCACTACTTTGCTGGTGCTTTCCTTCTCCCGCCTGAGACATTTGCTTTGGATGTTCGGGCTCCGGTGTCTTTGGATGACCTACTCCTGCTCAAGCGGCGATGGGGCGTCTCGGTCGGGGCAATCATCATGCGACTGAAGGCATTGAGGATCATTGACGCCGACGAGGCCGCGAACTTGTTCAAGCGCCGTTCGGCTCGCTGGGGAGCAAAGGCCGAACCGGGAGATGGGGACCGCAAGCCGGAGAAGCCTCGTTTGCTTGCTCGCACTATCGAGTTGCTTGTTGACTCCGCAGTCCTTCCCCTTGAGGGCGTCGCCCGGCACGTCGGCTTATCTTCGAACGACGTGGAAGCGCTGGCAGGGCTACCTGAGCGGTACTTTCAAGGCACCGCCAAGATCGTGCAGTTCGCCCGGCTAAGGTCGAATGACGCAGTTGCGGGCGAGCCTGCTACGGGCAACGTGATTCCGTTCCGCCGTAGCGGTGGATGATGACCAATCTGAGGACTATGCATCCGGCTGTTCCCGTTCCCGCCGGCACCGGGAACAGAATTCCACGATGACCGGGAACGCGGATCGCTAGGATTCATGCGGGTTTCGTCGTTTTGTTCCCGCTGTTCCCGGTGTTCCCGGTGTTTTTGCAGCCGGACCCAAAGTGCAGCGGCAGAAACGCGCGAAAAGCGGGCTTTAGGCGGGCACCGGAAGGGCTGCAGCGGGTGGGGCACCGCCGAGGCGATGCAGTAACTTCTCCAGTAACCGCATCGACCAAAGAACCGGAAAGCCAGCAACCATGCGGCTTTCCAGCCTTCTTGTGATAGAGCCCCAGCCACCAAGAAATTCCTGAGTGCCGCACCCAGCACTCGACAACAACGGCAACCTCAGCGAGGTTGCCGTTGTTGTTTGCGGATTCGGTACCAGCGACCTGCTGTGCTTCAATGCCGCCACCGAGCCTGCACCAGGCTGGCACAGGCCATTTGGAGGGACGTGGCGCATGGAAACGGCACAGCGCATCCGCGTCGGTATCGGCGGTTGGACCTTCGAGCCCTGGCGCAACAACTTCTACCCCCCGGGGCTGTCGCACAAGGCGGAACTGCAGCACGCGAGCCGGCAGCTCAGCGCGATCGAGGTCAATGGCACCTACTACAGCACCTTCACGCGCGCCAGCTTTCAGCGCTGGTTCGAGGAGACCCCGGACGACTTCGTCTTCACGCTGAAGGCTTCGCGTTTTGCGACCAACCGGCGCGTGCTGGCCGACGCGGGCGAGTCGATCGCGCGCTTTGTCGACAGCGGCTTGTCGGCGCTGCGCGGCAAGCTGGGGCCCATCGTCTGGCAGTTCGCGCCGACCAAGCGCTTCGACCCCGAAGACTTCGCGGCCTTCCTGGCGCTGCTGCCCAAGGCCGTTGACGGCGTCGCGCTGCGCCATGTGCTGGACGTGCGCCACGACAGCTTCAAGCAGGCGGCCTATCTGTCGCTGGCGCGCCAGCACGGCGTGGCTACGGTGTTCAGCGATGCCGACGAATACCCGTCGTTCGCCGACGTCACCGCCGATTTCGTCTACGCGCGCAGCATGCGCGCCGCATCCGAACTGCCCTGCGGCTACAGCGACAGCGCGCTGGATGCGATGGCCGCCTGCGCCCGCGTGTGGGCCCAGGGCGGCGAGCCGGCTGCGCTGCCGCGCGTGGAGCCGGCCCGCGTGGCGCCGCCGCGCGATGTCTTCGTGTTCTTCATCAGCGGCGCCAAAGAGCGCAACCCGGCGGCGGCCATGGCCTTGCTCGAACGCTTGCGTTGACCGGGCGGGTCTTGCGCGCATGCCAGACCCGGGCCATCACGAGCGTCAGCGCGTCAAGCGATAGATCAACAGGGCTGCCCGGATCGCCCCGCGCTCGATGGACGCCAGTTCCAGGTCCTCGTCCGGCGAATGAGAACCGCGGCCCGATGCGCCCAGGCCGTCCAGGCTGTCGATGAAGGGCGCGACAAACTGCACATCACCCGCGCCGCGCTGGCCCGGCGCCAGCGGCGCCACAGGCCCCAGCCCGGCGTCGGCGCTGGCCTGTGAATACAGCTGCAGCACCGCCAGGTTGCCGGCGGTGGGCGACATTGGCGGGTAGGACTCGCTGAAGCTGATCTTGGCGCTGGTGCCGGGCAGGCTGGCGGCCACGATGTCGCGCATGCGGGCGTGCACGCGGTCACGCTGCTCGGCCGTCAGGTAGCGCAGGTCGCCTTTGACGGTGGCGGTGTTGGCGATGACGTTGCTCTTGCCGAAGGCCGTGCCCTTGGACAGCAAGTCGTCGATGGTGGTCTCGGTGCCGCCCACCAGCATGCCGACGTTGAAGGTCAGGTCGGGCTCGATCAGCTGATCGCGGAAGGTGTTCAGGATGCGCGCTGCTTCGTAGATGGCACCGTAGCCCGCGCCCGCACTGAAGACGCCGGCCGAGTGGCCCTGCTTGCCCGTCACCTGCAGACGCCAGCCGCCTGAAGCCCGGCGGCCGATGGTGGCCGTGGCCTGACCTTTTTCCGTCACGGCACCTTCGAAGGCCAGCGCCACGTCGCTCTGCCGGGCCAGTTCCACCATGTCGGCCCGCGCCGTGGCAATGGGTTCGCCGACGCGCTCTTCGTCGCCGCTGAAAACCACCGCGATGCGCGTGCGGTCCAGCGCGCCCACGCGCTGCAGCGCGCGCAGCGCTTCCAGCACGATGACGTTGCCGCCCTTCATGTCCGACACGCCCTGGCCGCGCACGCGGTCGCCCTGGCGGTTCCAGCGCTGCACGGGGCTGTCGGCTTCGAAGACGGTGTCCAGGTGGCCGATGAGCAGCAGGCGCTTGCCCTGTGCGCCGCTGGCCGGGCCGCGCGTGGCCACCAGATGGCCGGCGCGTTGCATGGCCGCCGGCATCTCGGCCCAGCGCGTGGTGAAGCCCAGTTCGGTCAACTCGGCGCCGAAGAGCTGCCCGGTTTCACGCACGCCAGCGAAGTTCATCGTGCCGCTGTTGACGTTGACGGTGCGCTCCAGGAACTGCAGCGCGGTAGGCGAGCGCTCCTTCACCGCCGCGACGATGCGCTGTTCGATGGGCGACAACTCGGCGGCCCAGGCTGCCGGGGTGCCAACGGCCAGGTACAGGCTGGCGACGAACAGGCGAAGTTTCGCGATGGACATGGGCGGCGCTTTCTGCGGATTCCCGCAAGGGATGGACCGCGCCGATTGTCGCGTTGGAACCCGGGCTTGCCTGCCTTGCCAGCGCGCGCAGCCGCCGCACACTGCGGTGTCAGCCACTTGCGCCTTCGCCTGCGCCTGCACCGATGGACAGACTCATCCCCCACACGCCCGGCCGCGCCGGCCAGGGCAAGATCGTCAGCGCGGCCGAGGCCGTGGGCCTGATCCGCGACGGCGACACGCTGGCCACCTCGGGCTTCGTCGGCATCGGCTTTGCCGAAGAACTGGCGCTGGCGCTGGAAGATCGCTTCCGCAGCACCCACCAGCCGCGCCAGCTGACGCTGGTCTACGCCGCCGGGCAGGGCGACGGGCAGAAGAAAGGCCTGAACCACCTGGCACACGCCGGCCTGCTGAAGCGCGTGATCGGCGGCAACTGGGGCCTGGTGCCGGGCCTGGGCCGGCTGGCGGTGGCGGGCGAGGTCGAGGCCTACAACCTGCCGCAGGGCGTCATCAGCTGCCTGTTCCGCGACATCGCCGGCGGCCGGCCGGGGCACCTGAGCCGCATCGGCCTGGGCACCTTCGTCGACCCGCGCCTGGGCGGCGGCAAGATGAACGGCAACACCACCGAAGAACTGGTCGAACTGAGCTTGCTCGGCGGCAGCGAATGCCTGTTCTACAAGGCCTTTCCCATCCACGTGGCCTTCATCCGCGCCACCACCGCCGACGCCGACGGCAACCTGACGATGGAGCGCGAAGCGCTGACGCTGGAATGCCTGTCCATCGCCACGGCCGCGCACAACAGCGGCGGCATCGTCATCGCACAGGTGGAACGCATCGCCGAACGCGGCACGCTGAACCCGCGCCAGGTGAAGGTACCCGGCGTGCTGGTGGACTGCGTGGTGGTGGCCCGGCCCGAGAACCACTGGCAGACCTTCAACACGCCCTACAACCCCGGCTACAGCGGCGAGATGCGCGTGCCGGCCAGCAGCGGTGGTGTGCTGGCGATGTCAGACCGCAAGGTCATCGCGCGCCGCGCCGCTTTGGAATTGCGCGCCAACAGCGTCGTCAACCTGGGCATCGGCATGCCCGAGGGCATCGCGGCGGTGGCCAACGAGGAAGGCGTGATCGACCTGCTGACGCTGACCGCCGAGCCCGGCGTGATCGGCGGCATCCCGGCCGGCGGGCTGGACTTCGGCGCGGCCATCAACACCCAGGCCATCATCGACCAGCCCTACCAGTTCGACTTCTACGACGGCGGCGGCCTGGACCTGGCCTTCCTGGGCCTGGCGCAGGCCGACGCGCAGGGCAACCTGAACGTCAGCAAGTTCGGCCCCCGGCTGGCCGGCGCCGGCGGCTTCATCAACATCAGCCAGAGTGCCAAGAAGGTGGTCTTCGTCGGCAGCTTCTGCGCCGGCAGCACGCGCAAGTTCGTGCAGGAAGTCGAGCACCGCACCTTCTCGGGCGCGGTGGCGCGGGCGCACGGGCAGACGGTGCTGTACATCACCGAACGCTGCGTGTTCAAACTGGGCGCTCTGGGCTTGGAATTGACCGAGATTGCGCCCGGCGTGGACCTGCAGCGCGATGTGCTGGACCAGATGGACTTCGCGCCGCTGATGCCCACCCCGCCGGCGCTGATGGACGCGCGCATCTTCAGGCCCGAAGCGATGCAGCTGCGGCCCGAGATGCTGCGCCTGCCGATGGAAGCGCGCTTCGCCTTCGACACCGCGCAGGGCGTGTTCTTCGCCAACTTCGAAGGCTGCACGGTGCGCAACGCGGCCGACGTGGCGCAGATCCGCAGCCTGCTGCTGGCGCAGTTGCAGCCGCTGAAGCGCAAGGTGCCGGCCATCGTCGGCTACGACAATTTCACCGTGCTGCCCGACGCGCTGGAAGCCTATGTGGACATGGCCCGCGAAGTGGCGGCCGCGCACTACAGCCGGGTCAGCCGCTACACCACCAGCGCCTTCATGCGCGCCAAGCTGGGCGATGCGCTGCGCCAGCGCGGCGTGGCGCCGCACATCTTCGAAAGCGCGCACGAGGCACGGCAGCACCTGCAAGGGATGGCCGCGCGCGACGGTAACGACGATCGTAACGACGGCAGCACCGACGACTGCAACAGCGCCGGCCCCAACGCCAACGCCGGCGCGGCTACTTCGTGATGCCCACCTGCTGCAGCATCCAGGCGAATTCGAAAGCGCGGTCGCGCAGCGCGTCGTAGCGGCCCGACGCGCCGCCGTGGCCGGCCGGGTCCATCTTGATCTTCAGCAGCAGCGGGTTGCTGTCGGTCTTCAACGTGCGCAGCTTGGCCACGTACTTCGCCGGCTCCCAGTACATCACCTGGCTGTCGTTGTAGCTGGTGGTCACCAGCGTGGCCGGGTAGGCCTGCCGGCTCAGGTTGTCGTAGGGGCTGTACGAGCGCATGTAGTCGAAGGCGGCCTTCTCGTTGGGGTTGCCCCATTCCAGGTATTCGCCCACCGTCAGCGGCAGGCTGGCGTCCATCATGGTGTTCATCACGTCCACGAAAGGCACCGCCGCGTGCACCGCCTTGAACAAGTCGGGTCGCAGGTTGGCGACGGCGCCCATCAGCAGGCCGCCGGCACTGCCGCCTTCGATGACGGTGCCCGCGCGTGAGGTCCACCGGTCTTTCTGCAGGCTCTCGGCCACGTCGATGAAGTCGAAGAAGGTGTTCTTCTTCTTCATCAGCATGCCGTCGTCGTGCCAGGCCTCGCCCATCTCGTCGCCACCACGGATGTGCGCGATGGCGTAGGCGAAGCCACGGTCCAGCAGGCTCAGGCGCGCGCTGTTGAAACTGGCCGGCGTGGCGTAGCCGTAAGAGCCGTAGGCGTACAGCCACAGCGGCGCGCTGCCGTCACGCGGGCGGTCTTTGCGGTAGACGATGGACACCGGCACGCGCACGCCGTCGCGCGCGGTCACCCACAGCCGTTCGGTCGCGTACAGCGTGGCGTCGTAGCCGCCCAGCACGGCCTGCTGTTTCATCAGCGTGGCCGCCTGAGCGCGCAGGTCCAGGTCGAACACCGACGGGGGCGTGACCAGGCTCTGGTAGCTGTAGCGAAAACGCGTGGTGTCGTATTCCGGGTTGTTGCCCGGTGCCGCGCTGTAGGCGGGTTCCGAGAAGGGCACGCTGGCCCACTGGCCGGTGGCGAAGTCGTGCACGCGGAAGCGCACCAGACCCTCGGATTTTTCCGTCAGCACCAGGTGGTTTTTGAACATCGACACCGACTCGATCAGCACCCCGGCCCGGTGCGCCACCAGCGGCTTCCAGCGGGCCGGCGCCGGGTCGGCCAGCGGCGCGGTGACGACCCGGAAGTCCTTCGCACCCCGGTTGGTGCGGATGTAGAGCCGGCCCTCGCGGTGTTCCACCTCGTACTTGTGGCCCTTGCGACGCAGCAGCACGGTCTTGAAGGCGCCCAGCGGTTGCGCGGCGGCCAGCAGGCGCGCTTCCCAGGTGTCGGTGGACTGCACGTCGAGCACCAGGAACTGCTTGTCCTGGGTGCGCCCCACGCCGATGCGGAAGAGTTCGTCCTTCTCTTCAAACAGCAATTGCGCCTTGCCGCCCGGGGCCAGCCGCCACAGGCTGTCGGAACGCTTGGACACCGGGTGTTCGGTGACGTAGAAAACGGTGGCGTTGTCGGCCGCCCATTCCACGCTGGTCACGCGTTCGGCCAGCGGGCCTTCAACCTGGCCGGTCGCCAGGTTCTTGCGGAAGAGTTTGTATTGCCGGTAGCCGGTGTCGTCCGACGTGTAGAGCAGGCTGCCGGCATCGTCAGACACGCGGTAGGCGCCGATGCTCAGGAAGGCCTTGCCCACCGCCATCTCGTTCTGGTCCAGCAGCACCTGCTCGGGCGCCTGCGGGTCGTAGGCCAGCGCGGCCGTGGCCTTGCGGCGGCAGCGTATCGGGTACTGCTGGCCCTGAACGGTGCGGTTGTAGTAGTACCAGCTGCCCTGGCGCACCGGCACGTCCAGGTCGGTCTGCTGGATGCGGCCCAGCATCTCGTCGTAGAGCTGGGCCGACAAGGGCGCCAGCCCGGCGGTCACCTCTTCGGTGTAGGCGTTCTCGGCCTTCAGGTAGGCCAGCACCGGCGCGCTGTCCTTGTCGCGCAGCCAGAACCAGGGGTCGCTGACGGACTGGCCGTGCCACTTCACGACATGGCTTTGGGTGGGCGCCACGGGCGGCAGCGGCGCGGTTTGCGCCAGCGCGGCGGACGAGGCGGCGCCCAGGGCGATGGCAGCGGAGAGAACCATATGCATCACGTCGACTTTCGGGGGTTGAGCGCGAGCCCCAGGTGCAGGGCCCAGGGCTGGATGGTGGGCTATCGGTCGGCCAGCGCGCCGGTGGCGGCTTCAATGCGCTGCATCACCTCGGGCGTCAGCTGGTCCATCACCTTCAAGGCACCCAGGTTGGCCTGCAACTGCGCCACCTGCGAAGCGCCGGTGATGACGGTGCTGACGCGCGGGTTCTTCGCCGTCCAGGCTATGGCCAATTGCGCCAGCGTGCAAGCCATCTCGGTCGCGATGGGTTCGAGTTGCGCCACGGCCGCGTTCTTCAAAGGGTCGGTCAGGCCCTCGCGCATCCAGGCCGTGTTTTCCAGGGTGGCGCGGCTGCCGTCGGGCACGCCGTTGCGGTACTTGCCGGTCAGCAGGCCGCTGGCCAAGGGGCTCCAGGTCGTCAGGCCCAGGCCGATGTCGTCATACAGCCGCGCGTATTCCTGTTCCACCCGCTTGCGCGCGAACAGGTTGTATTGCGGCTGTTCCACCACCGGCTTGTGCCAGCCATGCCGGTCGCAGAGGTCCCAGGCCGCGCGGATGTCGCCCGCCGACCATTCACTGGTGCCCCAGTACAGCGCCTTGCCCTGCGTGATGATGTCGCTCATCGCCCGCGCGGTTTCCTCGATCGGCGTGTGCGGGTCGGGGCGGTGGCAATAGACCAGGTCCACGAAGTCCAGCCCCATGCGCTGCAGGCTGCCGTCGATGGCCTGCAGCAGGTACTTGCGGTTCAGCGTGTCCTTGCGGTTCACGGCGTCGCCGTTGCGGTCCAGGCCCCAGAAGAATTTGGTGCTGACGACGTAATTCAAACGCGGCCAGGCCAATTGCTTGAAGGCGCGGCCCATGATTTCTTCACTGCGGCCGCTGGCATAGACCTCGGCGTTGTCGAAGAAGTTGACGCCGGCATCAAAAGCAGCCGCCAGCATTTCAACGGCCGCGCCGGTGTCGACCTGGTTGTGATACGTCACCCACGAGCCCAGCGACAAGGTGCTGACGCGCAGGCCACTGCGGCCGAGATGGCGGTATTGCATGGTGCATTTCCTTGGAATAAGAAGTGATCGCACCTTAACGCAAAGGCCGTAATGCCGGCGTTGCGCGGGCCCGCCATCGATTGCAAAGGAATAACGCCCCAAGGCCCACTCAATCTCGCGTTTCGCCTGCCGATGAGAGTTTGACACTGCGGGTGTCCATCCCCAGTCAAACAAGGCAGAGAGTGCTCATGGACATATCCAGGACAAACACGACAACGCCAAGCGGGCACTTCCCTGAAGGGCCGCAGGCCGCCCCGTGGTGGGCCGTTTTCAGCCGGCTGTGGAAGGGCCTGGCCAGCAGGGCCAGCAGCCCTGCGGCCGGCCCTGCTGGCGACCCGGCGGCGTGTGCCGTTCTGGCCACGCAATGGGGTGAAGCGGCGCAACTGTGGACCACCCACATCCGCACCGCGAGGTCGCAAATGGGGGCGGCCATCGACGACTTGATCGACGGTTTTCGCGGCATCCTCACCGACCTCGATGCCGTCATTGATGACGACACCGGCGTCATGTCTGATGGCCTTGATCACCGCGCATTGGCATTGGAGCAATGTGAGCAACGTCTTCGCGGTCTGATCGAAAATTTTCATGGCTTCGTCCGTTCACGCGACGACGTGCTGAATTCGGTGCGTTCGCTGGACGGTGCTTCGGGCACCTTGCGCAACATGGCCGAAGACGTGGCGAAGATTGCGCGGCAAACGAATTTGCTGTCCATCAATGCGGCCATTGAAGCCGCCCGCGCCGGCCCCAGCGGCCGCGGCTTTGCGGTGGTGGCGGCCGAGGTGCGGCGCCTGTCCACCGAATCGGGCGAAACCGGTACGCGCATCGGCAGCGAAGTCGACGCCTTCGGCCAACACATGCACGCGGCGCTGCAGCAGGCCGCCGGCCACGCCGAACGCGATGCGGTGACCATCCAGGCGGCCGAAAAAACCGTCACCGAAGTTGTCGAGCAGGTGGACAGCACGGTGTCGCGGCTGCACCAGCGCGCGGCCGAATTGTCAGCACGCGGCGCGGCGGTGCGCAGCCAGGTGGAACAGCTGATGGTGGCCTTCCAGTTCCAGGACCGCGTGCAGCAGATCCTGGACCAGGTGTGCGACTCCATCACCGCCGGGGTGGGCAGCCTGCAGGCCAGCCTGCGCGGGGCGCCCATGCCGCAGGGCGACGCGTGGACCGCGCTGATCAGCGCCGGCTACACCACCCACGAACAACGCGCCGTGAACCGTTCGCCGAGCGCAGCCGGCCCAGCGGTCAAAGCGGTCAAGGCGACAGCACCAGCAGCACCAGCAGCAACCGCCGCCCCGGCTGCACCGCAAATCGAAACGACTTTCTTCTGAAGTTCAGACCATGTCCAAAACCATCCTCATCGTCGATGACTCCCGTTCGCTGCGCAGCATCGTCAACCTGGCCCTGACGCGAGCCGGTTACGCCGTGCTGGAAGCCGGCGACGGCAAGGAAGCCCTGGCGGTGCTGGAGAAGACGCCCAAGGTGCACCTCATCGTCAGCGACGTGAACATGCCGAACATGGACGGCTTTGCCTTCGTCACCGCCGTGAAGGCGCACCCGCGCCACAAGTTCGCGCCGGTGGTGATGCTGACCACCGAGATGGAAGACGACAAGAAGCAGAAGGGCAAGGCCGCCGGTGCCAAGGCCTGGATCGTCAAGCCTTTCCAGCCGCCGCAGCTGCTGGACGCGGTGTCCAAACTGATCATGCCGTGAGGGCCACACCATGAACCCTGCGCACCCACGCACCCTGCCCGCCGAACTGACCATCTACACGGTGGCCGAACTGCACCCGCAGTGGCAGCGGTGGCTGGCGGACACCGGCGACAACGCCACAGCCACCCCCCAAGCCGATGACCGCTGCACGCTGGACGCCGCCGACGTCGAGCAGGCCGACGCGGCCGGCGTGCAACTGCTGCTGTCGCTGTCCGCCGCCCTGGAAGCGCAAGGGCGCGGCTTGCACCTGCACGCACCCAGCGCGGCCCTGCTGGCCGCCTGCGAGGCCCTGGGCCTGGCCGACTGGGCCGCCCGCCTTCAAGCCACCGAGGAGACCGCATGAAGCAGCCGGCCACCGATAACGATTTCATCAACGAAACGCTGCCCATCTTCATCAGCGAAGCGCAGGAGCAGATCGAGTCCTTCGAGCAACTGCTGCTGCAGCTGGAAGACGCGCCGCAAGACCGCGAACTGCTGGACGCGCTGTTCCGCTGCGCCCACACCGTGAAGGGGTCGGCCGGCATCTTCGGGCTGGAAGCGGTGGTGGCCTTCACCCACCACGTCGAGACCCTGCTGGACCGCCTGCGCGAAGGCCAGGTCGCGTTGACGCCCGAGCTGAGCACGCTGCTGCTGCAGGGCAACGACGAGATCCGCAACCTGGTCAACGCCGCCAAGGACCCCGGCCAGGACGAAGACGCGGTGGTGGCCTGGAACCGCGACGCACTGGTGACGCGGCTGCAAGCCGCCAGCGGCTCGCGCCCGGCCAGCGCCGCTGCGAAGGCCGACACGCCGGCCGACACCGCCGAAGCCGCCAGCCCCACCCAACGGTGGCAGTTGAACGTGCGCTTCGGCGCCGACACCTTCCGCAACGGCATGGACCCGGGTGCCATCCTGGGCTATCTGCGCGGGCTGGGCACGGTCAGCGAGCTGCAGTGCGCCAGCGCTGCCGTGCCGCCGCTGGACCGCATCGACCCCGAAAGCTGCCACCTCCATTTCACCTTCGCACTGGACACGGCCGCCTCGCAAGGCGAGATCGAAGCCGCCTTCACCTTCGTGCGCGACGACTGCGAATTGCAGATCACACCGCCGACCCGCGCACTGGACAAGCAGGGCGCTCAACGCGCCGCACCCGCCACCAGCAAGCCTGCGGCGGCCGACGACAACCGCTACATCCGCGTGCACGCCGACCGGCTGGACGCGGTGATCAACCTGCTGGGTGAACTGGTCATCGCCGGTGCCGGCGCTGCGCTGATGGCACGGCAGACCAAGCAGCGCGGGCTGATCGAAGCCAATCTGCAGATGGCCCGGCTGATCGAGGAAATCCGCAACGGCACGCTGCAACTGCGCATGGTGCCCATCGGCGAAACCTTCTCGCGCTTTCGCCGCGTGGTGCGCGACACCGCCAGCGAACTGGGCAAGGACGTGGCGCTGGACATCACCGGCGGTGAAACCGAGATGGACAAGTCGGTGGTGGAACGCATCGCCGACCCGCTGATGCACCTGGTGCGCAACGCGCTGGACCACGGGCTGGAACCGCCGGCCGAACGCATCGCGGCGGGCAAGCCGGCGCAGGGCCGGTTGACGCTGTCGGCGCGCCACGAATCGGGCGTCATCGCCATCCACATCGAAGACGACGGGCGCGGCATCCACCGCCAGAAGGTGCTGCAGCGCGCCTGGGACCGCGGCCTGGTCGAACGCGGCGTGGTGCCGCCCGACAAGGACATCCTCAACCTCATCTTCGAGGCCGGCTTCTCGACCGCTGAAAAGGTCACCAACCTCAGCGGCCGGGGTGTCGGCATGGACGTGGTCCGGCGCAACATCCAGGCGCTGCGCGGCAGCGTCACGCTGCACAGCGTGGAAGGCCAGGGCAGCCGCATCGAGATCCGCCTGCCGCTGACGCTGGCCATCATCGACGGCTTCCTGATCGGCGTCGGCAACTCGCGCTTCATCTTCCCGCTGGACGCGGTGGTGGAGGTGATCGAAAGCCGCGCCAACACCGCCGCCGGCGAACCCGATGCACGCGGCCGCAGCGTGGTGGAACTGCGCGGGCAGATGCTGCCGGTGGTCAACCTGCGCACGCTGTACGCGCTGGAATCGGCTGAACCCGAACGCCACAGCGTGGTCGTGCTGCAAGCCGGCGGCTGCCGCTTCGGCGTGCGCGTGGACCAGCTGCTGGGCCAGCACCAGACCGTCATCAAACCGCTGGGCCACCTGTTCGGCAGCCTGCGCGGCATGTCCGGGTCGTCGATCCTGGGCAACGGTGAAGTCGCACTGATTTTCGATGTCAACGCGCTGGGCCAATTGGCTGCAGACGCACCCGGCAGGGTTGCTGCCGCCACTGTCCCCGCTGTCCCCGCTGTCACCCCTGTCGCCACCAAGAACCAGAACCACGCCGTCACGGCTGAAGGATCACGCTCATGAACCCCCAACCCTCATCCTGGATCGCCCGCCTCGTTGCCGGCACCGAACTGCAACAGGCCGCCACGGCCGTGCAGCAACTGCAAACCGCGCACGACGCGCAAGCCCGCGCGCTGGCTGAAACCCAGGCCAGCCTGGCCGAGTTGAAAACCCGGCTGGCCGACACCGAGGCCGAACTGCAGGTGCGCACGGACATCATGAACGTGACCAGCATCGTGTCGGAAGCCGACAAGAAGGGCGACATCGTGACGGTGAACGACAAGTTCATCGAGGTCTCGAAATACAGCCGCCACGAGTTGATCGGCGCGCCGCACAACACCACGCGCCACCCCGACATGCCGAAGGAAACCTTCAAGCAGCTATGGTCCACCATCGGCCGGGGCGAGGTCTTCCGCGGGATCATCAAGAACCGCGCCAAAGACGGCACGCCGTACTACGTCGATGCCGTGGTGGCGCCCATCCTGGGCGAAAACGGCAAGCCGAAGAAATACCTGGGCGTGCGCTACGACATCACCGCCGCCGAGATCGAAAGGCAGAACGCGCGCGGCATCCTGGGTGCCATCGACGCGTCCTACGCCTACATCGAATTCAACCTGGCCGGGCAGATCATCAGCGCCAACAAGAACTTCCTGCAGGTGCTGGGCTACCGCAGCGACGAGGTCGTCGGCCAGCACCACCGCATGTTCGTGGACCCGGCCGAGGCCAACGCACCCGCCTACACCGAGTTCTGGCGCGACCTGAACGCCGGCAAGGCGCAGAGCAAGGTCTTCAAGCGCATCACCAAGAGCGGGCAGGAGATCTGGATCCAGGCCACCTACGCACCCGTGTGCGACGAGATGGGGCGCGTGGCCAAGGTGTGCAAGATCGCCACCGACGTGACGGCCGAAGTGCGTGCCACCGAGATGCTGAAGCAGGCCGTGGCGCAGGCCCAGGCCGTGACCGGCGCGGCGATGGAAGGCGACCTGACGCAGCGCATCCCGCTGGACGGCAAGAGCGGCCCGGTGGCCGACCTGTGCGCCGGCGTGAACGCGCTGATGGAAACCACGTCCGTCATCATTGCCGACGTGGTGCGCGTCTTCGGCGCGCTGGCGGCGGGCGACCTGGCCCAGCGCATCACGCGCGACTACAAGGGCAGCTTCGGCCAGTTGAAGGCCGACGCCAACGCCACCAGCGAAACCCTGGCGGTCGTCATCGACGACGTGGTGCGCGTGTTCTCGGGGCTGGCCAGCGGCGACCTGTCGCAGCGCATCAGCACCGCGTCGGAAGGCGTGTTCGAGCAGGTCAAGGAAGACGCCAACGCCAGCTGCGACAAGCTGGGCAGCATCATCGAAGAAGTGCGCGCGGCGGCCAGCGCGCTGACGGGTGCGGCCAACCAGGTCAGCGCCACGGCGCAGAGCCTGTCGCAGTCGGCCAGCGA
>JANPHI010000238.1:0-4391 GCA_031424355.1 Betaproteobacteria bacterium | reverse complement strand
GACCTGTTCCAGACCCTGGTGCGCGCCCCAGATGATCAGCGGCACCTGGTAGCGCACCGCCGTCTGCACCGGAAACACCGTCTGCCCGGCCAGGCAATGCCAGTACAGGCTGCCCAGTTCGCGCAGCGTGGTGCGGGTGATCTTCTTGACCGACTTCGGGTTGACGTTCTGCTGCAGGATGTCGCAGTCCAGCTGGATGCGCAGGTTCGCCAGGTTCCGAATGCCGAGCGCGGTGTTGTAGTACTTGTTGTAGCTGACCAGCAGCGGGTTCAGCTTCAGCCGCTGCTTGACTTGGTGGACGATCCAGTAGGAATCGGCAGCGCCGCTGACGGGCACGATGCAGTCGTAGTTGTCGCCGCTTTTGCTGCGGTAAGGGGCAACGATCTTTTCCAGCCGCGCAAAGCGTTCGTCCCAATCCAGGCGGTCTTTTTCCTCGTGGATGCGGCAGCCCGAGCAGATGCCCTCGGCGTCCAGCGTCAGACCCAGCGGGTGGTCGGTGGTGTAGAGGCAGCGCGCGCAATGTTGGCGCGCTTGCAGGCGTTGGTAGCTACCCGATTCAGGGCGTACAGATGGTTCGTTAGCCATGTTCAGACCCAGCAAGCGCCGGCATAGGTGGCAGGCCGCAACGGCAGGCCACGCAACGCTTCTTTCAACTGCTGCACCGCATGTTCACGCCACGACAGGAAATGGCCTACGCCAGCGGCCACCACTTGCGGGCGGCCCAGCACACGGCGCAGTTGATCGGGCTCGCTCAAGCCGCCGAAGGCAATCACCGGCAAGGCCGGCAGGCCCGCCGCGTCCAGCAGCATTTCGTCGAAACCACCGGCCTGGCCTTCGTGCTGCCAGTCCACCAACAGCAGTTCGCTGATGGCGCCGCTTTTCAGCACCGCCGCCACCTCCACCGGTATGGGTCGCGAACGGCCGTTGCGGTGGTCCAGCCATTCCAGACCGGGTTTTCCGTGACTCCCGTGCGACAAGGGCAGCGCCGCGATCAACGCTTGCGCGCCCAGCGGTTCAGCCAGCGCAGCCGCCTCGTGCGGGTCGTCGCGCAGCAGGCTGTCCAGCGCGATGCGCTCGGCGCCGGACTGCACGGCCGCCACGCCATCGGCCACGTTGCGGATGCCGCCCTGGTAGGTCAGCGGCGTGGACAAACCCTTCTTCGTGATGCGTTCCAGCAGCGCCAGATCAGGCCCCAAACCGTTGCGGCTGCGATCGGTGCACTGCAGCAGGATTTCATCGACACCCCAGCGGTCCAGGTTCTCGGCCAAGACCTCGGGGCGGCCCAGCGGCAGATGGCGCTGGTAGCCGAAGGATTGAACGGCCCAGCCGTTGCGCACGGTGATGACGCCGACGAGTCGTTTCTGGATCACGGCAGCAGTCCTTCGATGACATTCTTCAACAGCGCGCGGCCGGCCAATTGGCTTTTCTCGGGATGGAATTGCAGGCCGACGATCTGCTGGCGGCGCACGGCCACGGTGAAGGCTTCGTCCATCGCGTCGTTGACGCGCGAAACCGCCACGCAGTATTCAGCCGGTGCATGGAAGGCGTAGCTGTGGTTGAAGAACACCGACTGGCCGTCGCTCGCGCGCAGCAGCGGCTCGTTGTCCAACACTTCCAGACTGTTCCAGCCGATGTGCCATTTCGCCGCTTGCAACGGCTGCACCTGACCGGGTATCAGGCCCAGGCCAGTCGTGTAACGCAATTCGCTGGAGCTGTGCGCCAGCAATTGCATGCCCAGACAGATGCCGACGATGGGCTGACCACGCCGCGCCTGCGACTGGATGAATTCGACCAGGCGGTGCTGGTGCAGCGCCTCCATCGCGGCCGGGAAGGCGCCCACGCCGGGCAGCACCATCACGTCGGCCGCGCCCAGGGTTTCCGGGTCGCGGCTGCTGCGGCAGCGGTAGCCCAGGCCGGTCAGCGAACGCGCGACCGACGCCAGATTGCTGGCGCCGTAGTCGACCACGCCGACGGTGATGCGGCGGCGGGTCATGCGGCAGCCCGCTCGGCTTCGAGTCCCACGCCGACGGTGAAACGCCGGTGGATGCTGCCGTCGGCGCGCACGTCGAACAGTTCGCGGTTCGTGGCCGCACGCACCTGGTTCCAGAAGGCATCGACCGTGATGCCCAGGTAGTCGCAATAGCGCGCGATGTAGTCGGGCGAACAGGCGTGGTCGTGGGCCGACACCAGCGCTGCACCTTGTTCGCGGCTCATGCGGCCGAGGCGGATTTCCTCGTTGCAGTAGTCGGTGGTGCGGCCGAAGCCGAACTTGTAGTACTTGATCATCTGGTTGATCGGCGTGAAGTCTTCGTCCAGCGCCGTCACGCCGTACAGATCGCCGGTGGCTTCGACGCCGTCGGCGCGGATTTCCAGGCCGTCGGCACACGAATAGGCCGCGTTGTTGACCAGCGACCAGTCGCCCAGGAACCAGCCCAGGTAGACGATGTGCAGGTCGGCGGCGATGAATTCGTCGGGCAGCGGGTAGTTGTAGGCCAGCAATTGCTGCGGCGTGTAGCCGGCGTCCTTCATCCACTGCGTGCCCGACGACAGCGTGTTCATGTGGCGCAGGTTGTTGCCGTCGTAGCCGGTCTTGCCCAGGGCCTTCATGTCGCCCAGTTGCAGGGCCGGGTTTTCGCCCCACAGGATCAGGTCGATGCCGTAACGCAAGGCAATTTGCGGCACCGCCGCGAACAAGGCCAGTTCGGTGCTGCGGAAGCTGTTGGTGAACTTCGCGAAGCCGTCGCGCTTCAGGCCGCGCCAGGTGGCCGGTGCGGGCGCCGAGACCACCACGTCGAAGCCCAGTTCGATGAGGTTGCTGAGGTTGTTCATGCCCCGGTGCGTGGCCTGCTCGGGCGGGTAGCTCAGGCTGACCAGCAAGGGGTTGATGCCGAAACGCTCGCGCACCCACAGCGCCTGGCGCGTGCTGTCCTTGCCGCCGCTGACGCCGATGATGCAATCGTGGAACTGGCCGGGCTTGCGTTTGCGGGCGGCGAACAGGTCGGCCAGGATGTCCAGGCGTTCCTGCCAATCGACGCCTTTCACGGCTTCCACGTAGTCGCAGGCCGGGCAGACGCCGGCTTCGCTGAAATGCGTGTTCGGGCGGGTGTCGGGCTGCAGGCAGCGGCAGCAGTACTTCAAGCGGCACCGCCTTGGCGCATCAAGTCCCAGGACAGCGGCGTGCCGCGTTTCAGGGACGTCGGCGCCGGCATGCCCAGCACCGTTTCCAGGTACTTGGGCGGCAGGCCGAAGCCGGGACGTATCGCGCGCACGTTGTCCATGCTGAAAGGTTCGCCGGGCGCCATGTCTTTGACGACGTAGAGCGACCGGCGGAAGGCCATCGACTTCGCCTCGGCCGCGCTGCCGCCGAACACCACGCCGCCCATCGCCTGCCAGGCACGTTCGGTCTCGGTGCGCGGCATCTGCAGTTCGGCCGGCTCCAGCGAAAACGTGGAATCAACCCCGCCGTCGGCACGCGACAGCGTGAAGTGCTTCTCCACCACCGTGGCACCCAGCGCCACCGCCGCAATGGCCGCGCCGCAGCCCATGGTGTGGTCGGACAAGCCCACCTCGCAGCCCGTGGCTGCACGCAGCACGGGGATGGTGTTCAGGTTGGTGTTGGCCGGTGTGGCCGGGTAGGTGCTGGTGCACTTCAGCAAGATCAGGTCCTTGCAGCCGGCCGCGCGCGCCGTGCGCACGGTGTCGTCGATCTCGGCCAGCGTGGCCATGCCGGTGCTGATGATCATCGGCTTGCCGGTGGCCGCCACCTTGCGGATCAGCGGCAGGTCGGTGCACTCGAAAGACGCAATCTTGTAGGCCGGTGCACCCAGGGTTTCCAGGAAGTCCACGGCCGTGTCATCGAAGGGCGTGGAAAAGCAATGGATGCCGCGCTGCGCCGCGCGCTCAAAAATGGCGGCGTGCCAGGCCCATGGGGTGTGCGCCTCGTCGTACAGGTCATACAACTGGCGGCCGGCCCACAGGCTGTTCGGGTCTTCGATGACGAAACCCGGCGCGCGGATGTCCAGCGTCATCGTGGCGGCGGTGTAGGTCTGCAGCTTGACGGCGTCGGCGCCCGAGGCGGCAGCCGCATCGACGATGGCCAGCGCGCGGTCCAGCGAACGGTTGTGGTTGCCGCTCATCTCGGCAATCACGTAGGGCCGGTGGTTGCGGCCGATTTCGCGCGTGCCGATCAGCATGGCTGGACGCCGGGCACCGCGCGCAAGTTCAGGCGGGGCAGGTATTCGATGATGGGTATGCGGACCATGCGTGCTCCGAAACTCGGAATGAGGGTTCGGCACATCATGGCCCGGGCTCAAGCCCGGCTAACGCTGGAACAGCGGCGGGAAATCCTAGGAAATCAGCGCCAGGACGGCCACCGCCATGCGCGCGGCGGC
>JANPHI010000237.1:0-4693 GCA_031424355.1 Betaproteobacteria bacterium | reverse complement strand
GCCGACGGCCATTGCCGCGATCAAGCAGCACGAAAGCGCCTACCTGATGGCGGTGGGCGGCGCGGCCTACCTGGTGGCCAAGGCCATCCAGGGTGCGAAGGTGGTGGGCTTCGCCGACCTGGGCATGGAAGCCATCTACGAGTTCGACGTGGTGGACATGCCGGTGACCGTGGCCGTCGATGCCAAGGGCAGCAGCGTGCACAACACCGGCCCGGCGGAATGGCAGGCCCGGATCGGCAAGATCCCCGTCACCGTGGCTTGATCCGGCGGGGTGGTGGGCCAGCCCGGCGCGAACCCGATGCACCGGCCTGGTTCGCGTTTTGCTAGAGGTTCGGTGCACACACCATCCCGAGCCCCAACGCATGAACCCCTTATCCCCGCAAGGCAGCCCCCGCACCCGGCGTGACCTGCTCGGCCTGATCGGCAAGGTCGCCGGCAGCACAGCGATGTACCACGCGATGACCTCGCTGGGCCACGCGGCCGAATCGCCCTACCAGGGGCCCATCAACCTGCAGGGCGCGCCCAAAGGGGCGTCCATCCTGGTGCTGGGGGCCGGCATGGCCGGCCTGGTCGGTGCGTACGAGTTGCGCAAGGCCGGCTACAAGGTGCAGGTGCTGGAATACAACCAGCGCGCCGGCGGCCGCGCCTGGACGCTGCGCGGCGGTGACGAGTTCACCGAACTGGGCGGCGCCAAGCAGAAGGTGGAATTCGACAAGGGTCTGTACATCAACCCCGGGCCCTGGCGCATCCCCCACCACCACCACGGGGTGCTGAGCTATGCGCACCAGTTCGGCGTGCCCCTCGAACCTTTCATGCAGGTCAACTACAACGCCTACCTGCATTCGAAGAAGGCCTACGGCGGCAAACCGCAGCGCTTCCGCCACGTGCAGGCCGACTTCCACGGCCATGTGGCCGAACTGCTGAGCAAGGCCGCCAACAAGAACCAGCTCGACGGCGAAGTCACCGGCGAAGACCGCGACAAATTGCTGGAGGCCATGAAGCACTGGGGCGCACTGGACAAGTCCTACCGCTATACCCCCAGCGCGGCCATGAGCAACCGCCGCGGCTACGACGTGTCGCCGGCCGGCGGACTGATGCCCGAGCCCGTGTTCTCCAAGCCCCTGGCGCCCAAGGACCTGATGAAGTCCGACCTGTGGCGCTTCCTGACGGTGGGCCACGACGAGGAATTCCACACCGCCATCTTCCAGCCCGTGGGCGGCATGGACCAGATCGCGCAAGCCATCTACCGCGAGGTGGCCGACCTGGTGCAGTTCGGCGCGCGCGTCACCGCCATCAACCAGAACGACAAGGGCGTCACCGTCACTTACACCGACACCGCCGGCGGTGGCACCCGCCAGGCCAAGGCCGACTGGTGCCTGTGCACGATTCCGCTGTCGGTGCTGAGCCAGATCGACATCAAGATCTCGGCGCCCATGCAGGCCGCCATCGAAGCCGTGCCCTACGAAGCCAGCGTCAAGGTCGGCCTGCAGTTCAAGCGGCGCTTCTGGGAACAGGACGAGCAGATCTACGGCGGCATCACCTACACCGACCTGCCCAACAGCACCATCAGCTACCCGTCCACCGGCTACGGCTCGCGCGGCAAGGGCGTGCTGCTGGGGGCCTACATCTGGGGGCCGAACGCCTACGAATTCACCGCCCGCACGCCGGCCGAACGGGTGGCACTGGCGCTGAAGTACGGCAGCCAGATCCACCCCCAGTACGAGAAGGAATTCGAGACCGGCGTGGCAGTGGGCTGGCACCGCGTGCCGTGGACCAACGGCTGCTTCGGCAACTGGTCGGACGAGGCCCGCAAGACGCACTACAAGAACCTGTGCCAGATCGACGGCCGCATCGTGCTGGCCGGCGAACACGCGTCGCTGATCCCGGCCTGGCAGGAAGGCGCCGTGCTCTCGTCGCACGACGCGATCACGCGCCTGCACGCGCGCATCAAGGCGGCCGCGTGAAGCCCGCCGCCCGTCGAGCTGCCGACCCCGCTGGAACTGGAGCCCCTCGCATGACACTGCCTCTTTCACGCCCCGCTGCCGCCGTCCTGATCGGCAGCGTTCTGGCCTTCAGCAGCCTGCTGGCCTGCGCCGCCAGCGACGCCACCGGGCCCATCACCGCCGGCATCTCCGAAGGCTTCCGCTTCGGCCAGCAAGACGGCGAGTCGCTCTACCGCGCCGTCTGCCAGAGCTGCCACATGGCCGACGGCAAAGGCGCACAAGGCGCCGGCATGTACCCGGCGCTGGCCGGCAACCCGAAGCTGGCGGCCAGCAGCTACCCGGCCTACAACGTGCTGCACGGCCGCAAGGGCATGCCGGGCTTCAAGAACATGCTCAGTGACGAACAGGTTGCCGAGGTGACCAACTACGTGCGCACCCACATGGGCAATGCCTACAAAGACCCCATCACCCCCGCCACCGTAAAGGCCTTGCGGGGCACGCCCTAACCTTCAACTTCCATGCACCAACCCCTAGCACCCACATGAAAAACGCACCTGCCATGGCCTACGCCCGCCGCACCACTTTGACGCTTGCCCTGCTGGCGTGCATCCCGGCCTACGCCGCCGACGTGGTGCGCCACAAGCTGCCCGGCTCCGACTTCCCCATCGCGCTGGCCGTGGAAGTGCCGGCGGACAAGAAGGTGGTCTACCTCAGCGGCGCCGGTCCGACCGTCATCGACAAGACCGCCAAGCCCAATTCGGTGGCCTCTTTTGGCGACACCAAGCAGCAGTCGGCCAGCACGCTGGAAGCCATCGCCACCACGCTCAAGGGTCTGAAGCTGGAGATGAAGGACGTGGTCAAGATGACCGTCTTCCTCGTCGGCGACCCGGCCAAGGACGGCAACATCGACTTCGCCGGTTTCATGGACGCCTACAAGGTCTACTACGGTGGCCCGCAGAACCCCAATCTGCCGGCGCGTTCCACCGTCAAGGTGGCCGCGCTGGTGAACCCGGGCTGGCTGGTCGAGATCGAGGTCATCGCCGTCGCACCGAAGTGATAGCTGGCAAGGCCTTCAGGAAGGCCTTGACCACCGCTGCCGAGTTGTCCGCCGCCAGCCGCATGAAGGTGCCCATCTCGTTGCCCTTTTCGCCGCCGCCGGCCAGGTCGGACAGGCTGCGGAACACGATGTAGGGCACGCCGTTGGCATCGGCCACCTGAGCCACGGCGGCACTTTCCATGTCGGCCGCCCGTGCGGCGAAGGTCAGGTGCAGGTAGCGACGGTAGTCGGCGTTGTCGACGAAGGCCGTAGACGAAACGCCGGCCCCACCCACCACCAGCCTGGGCGGCTGCGTGAGGCAGGCGCTTTCTGCGGTGCAGGACTTCAGAGTCAGTTGCGCCGACAGCGCTTGCGCCACCGCGTACATGGCCGGGTCCACCGGGAATGCCATGTGGACTTCACCGGTTTCATAGTCCCGGCCGACGCGCACGCCAACCGGAAACATCATCCCGTAATTGGCGACCGCAGGCCGGGCCTTGTAATAGGCGGGCCGCTCGAACTGGCCCTGCACCTCGCGCCCCATCGCCACATCCAGCGATGACACCCACCGGTCGGGCACCACCACGTCGCCGATGTTCAAAGCCGGGTCCAGTCCGCCCGCGATGCCCGAGAAGACGATGCGATCCACCCGGTAGCGGTCGAGCAGGGCCTGCGTGTTCATGGCCGCATTGACCATGGACACACCGCTCATCATCAGCACCACCGGTCGACCCTGCAGGGTGCCGGTGGCGATCTTCATGCCGTTGAGCTTGTGGGTTTTCGCGCCCGTCAGGTCTTGCGCCAGGGCCTGCCATTCCGGCTCGAAGGCCGACAGGACCGCGGTGCGGGTCGGACCGCCCTGCGCGGGGTGGGCATGGGACAGACCGGACGCACAGAGCAGCGCAGCCGCCCAGATTCCGTATCGCACGGCTTCGTGCATGTTCACACCTCGACAGATTGCGGCAGGAAGGCGCCGGGCAGAAAAAAGCGCCTCGCGAGAGGCGCTTGCCGTTTGTGGGCTCACCCGCGTCAGAACGCGTAGTTGGCCTTGGCGTAGTAATAACCGCCGTTGATGCCGAAGGGCGAAAAGCTGGGGTACTTGGTGACCGCCGCGTTGTCGAGGTTGGAGCGCCAGTCCGCGACCAGTGCCGGATTCAGCTTGTCCGGGTAGGTGTTGAACAGGTTGTTGGCACCGACCGAAATCGAGAAGTCCTTGCTGAACTTGTAGTTCACATCGAGGTCGGTAATGGCCTTGGTCTTGATCGTATTCTCGTAGTACGGCCCGTTGTCACCCTGCACCCATTCCGACGACTTGCCGAAGATCGTTTCGCGCAGGTTCACCGTCCAGGCACCCGACCGCCACAGCGCACCCAGGTTCAGGCGCCACTTCGGCGACGCGGTTTCCAGGTCGGAAATCGCCGTCTTGTCCAGCAGCGTCTGCGGCAGCAACTGCGTGGGCGCGAGGTTGATCTTGGTGACCGTGACCTTGTTGAGGTTGCCCGCCACCGTCCAGTCCACCTTGCCCATGCTGCCCAGGTCGCTGCCGAAGGTGGCGACGAGATCCAGACCCTGGTTGCGCGTGCTGACCGCGTTCGAGAAGATGTTGATGCCGGTCTGCACCACCGCCGGGTCCAGCACGTTGCCGTTGGCGACGATGGCCGCGCGCACAGCCGGCGAATTGACGCTGCCGCCGGTGCCGAAGAGCGTGCCGCTG
>JANPHI010000236.1:0-38542 GCA_031424355.1 Betaproteobacteria bacterium | reverse complement strand
GAAGGGCGTTTGAAATTCAAGGGCCGCGACATCACCGGCCTGCCGCAGCACGGCTTTGCGCGCATCGGCATTGCCAAGAGTTTCCAGATCACGAACGTGTTCAAGCAGCTCAGCGCGCACGAGAACGTCCGCGTGGCGGTGCAGATGCGCCACAGCCGCTACGAACTCTTCAAGCCGCGCGCGGCGATGGTTGAACTGGACGAAGGCGCCGACGCACTGCTGCAACGCGTGGGCCTGATCGCGCTGCGCAACCGCCCCGCCGCCGACCTGGCGCACGGCCAGCAGCGCGCGCTGGAAGTGGCGATGGCGCTGGCCGCCGAGCCTGAATTGCTGTTGATGGATGAGCCCACCGCCGGCATGTCGCCCGAAGAGACGGTGGTGATGATGGACCTGATCACCGCACTGGCCGCCGAGCGCAGCGTGATCCTGGTGGAACACAAGATGAAGCTGGTGATGGGCATTTGCGAACGCCTGCTGGTGCTGCACCACGGCGAGTTTCTGGCCGAGGGCACGCCCGACGAGATCCGCCACAACGACGACGTGAAGCGCGTCTACCTCGGACAGGGCTGAACGCGATGCTGAAGGTGCAAAACCTCGATGCCTGGTACGACCGCAGCCACGTGGTGCAGGGGCTGACGTTCGACGTGAAGGCCGGTGAAATCGTCACGCTGATGGGCCGCAACGGCGCCGGCAAGACCAGCACGCTGCGCGCCATCATGGGTTTGATGGCCAAGCGCGCGGGCAGCGTGCTGTTCGACGGGCAGGAGCTGCTGAGCCAGCCCGCGCACATCCGCTACCACCGCGGTCTGGCCTATGTGCCCGAAGACCGCCGCATCGTGCCCGGGCTGACGGTGCGCGAGAACCTGCGGCTGGGTTTGATCGCCGGCAAGGACGGCCGCCACGAGCGCGAGCGCATCGATGAAATCGCGCAGACCTTTCCGCGCCTGGCCGAACGCATGGAGCAGGATGGCACCAGCATGTCGGGCGGCGAACAGCAGATGCTGGCCATCGCCCGCGCGCTGATGGCGCGGCCGCGCATGGTGCTGCTGGACGAACCGTCGGAAGGCATCATGCCGCTGCTGGTGCACGAGATGTTCCAGCTGTTCGTGCGGCTGAAAGAGCAGGGCACGACCATCCTGCTGGTGGAGCAGAACGTCGAACGCGCGCTGCAGATTTCCGACCGCGCGGTCATCCTCGACCAGGGCTGCATCGTCCACCAGGGCAAGGCGCAGGACCTGCTGGCCGACCGCGCCATCCAGGACAAATATTGCGCGGTGTGAGTGCGCGGTGTGAGGGCGAAGCGAAGGCGCTGCGGTGCGTGCCGCGTCAGTCGATGAGGTCCAGCAGCGGCAGCCCGGCCGTGCCCTGGATGCACTGCCAGAGCACCAGCGCCAGACCCGGGTCACCCGTCCAGACGCTGTAGCGCCCCTGGCCGTGGTGGGCCCGTGCCGCGTCGCATTGGGCGACCGCGTGCATCGCCAGCGCGCGTGCGCGGCTCAGCCACAAGGCGTCGCCGCTGCGCCGGTACAGCGTCAGCAAGGCCGCCGCATTGCCGGCGGTACCGTGGCACAGGCCGTGGCCCTTGACCAGCGGACCGGCCTGCCAGATGGCCTGCCCGGCCGCGAGCAACAGCGCGTCGATGGCCGCTGAACGCTGCGACGGAAAGTCCGCCAGCGCGGTGACGATGCCGGGCGCGCCGTGGCACCACTGCATCAGCATCTGCGGGCCATCGGCCCGGGGCTTGTAGGTACCGGCCGGCCAGTTCACCGCGCCGTCGGCGTCGCGGCACGCCCAGGCCTGCAGGGTGTGTGCGCAGCGCGTGTACAGCTGCTCACGCCGCGTCGCGTCCAGCAGCTCGGCGGTTTTCAGCAGGCTGCAGACATTGCCCGCGTAGCCGTGGCCGGCGCCCAGGTACTGCACGGTCTTGCCGCTGATGAGCTGCGTCCACAGCGGGCCGTGGTTCGCGTCGTCAGGCAGCCAGGTGCGCCAGAGCTGTTCGATGTTCGCCTGCACCAGTTCACGCCAGCGCGGCTCGGCGGTGGCGCGCCACAAATGCCAGGCCGCCAGCATGGTGCCCGGCGCGGCCCACAGGGCTTCGTTGCTGGGGTGTTCGATGTTGCCCTGCACGGCTGCAAACAGCCGGTCGGCCACTTCGGCCGAACCCGCCAGCCGCCACATCACCAGCAGGATGCCGACCTCGCCCAGATACAGCGAAGGGATCACGCTGCCGTCGTCGGGCTCGGCCCGGTAGGCCGTATCCAGCGCAGCCAGGTCGTCGCGCGGGTCGCGCTGCAGCACCACGGCGCCCTGCTGCTGCAGGTGCCACAGCGTCCACAACACGCCGGCTGCGCCGAGGTAGACGCTTTTGTAGCCTGAGCGCGGTGTCTGGCCCTCGGCGTCGAGCGGATGCACGGGCCAGTGGGCCGGCGCGATGCGCCGCGCTTCGACATCGCGCACGATGGACGCGATGGCGGCCTGCGCCCGTGCCGCATCCCAGGGGCTGTCGATCAGCGCTTCGTGGCGCTCCGCGTGGAACAGCAAAGGCACGGTCTGCATCGGCGCCACCCCCGGCTTGTGCGGGTCTTCGTCCTCAGTCCAGCTTGGCGCCCGAGTCCTGCACGGCCAGCGCCCACTTCGGCATCTCGGCCGCGAGGTATTTGCTGAAGGCATCCGGGCCCAGATAGGCCGGATCGGCGCCTTGCGCCACCATGCGCGTGCGGATGTCGGGCGTGTCCAGCGCACCCTTGAAAGCAGCGGCCAGTTTGTCCACCACCGCCTTGGGCGTGGCCACCGGCGCCAGCACGCCGTAGAAGCCCACCACGTCGAAGTTCTTCAAACCGCTCTCGTGCAGCGTGGGCGTGTCGGGCAGGGCCGCGCTGCGTTCGCGGCTGGTCACGGCCAGCGCGCGCAGCTTGCCTTGCTTCACGTACTGGCTGGCCTGCGGAATGCTCTCGGCCATCATCTGCACCTGCCCGCCCAGCAGGTCGGTGAAGGCCGGCGCGCTGCCTTTGTAGGGGATGTGCACGATGAAGGTGCCGGTGGCCGACTTCAGCATCTCGGGCACCAGGTGGCTGATGCCACCGTTGCCCGCCGAGCCGTAGTTCAGCTGGCCCGGGTTCTTCTTGGCCAGGGCGACGAACTCGGCCCAGGTGGTGGCCGGCACCGCCGGGTTGACGAGGATGGCCAGCGGTTGCATGGCCGTGCGCGCCACGGGCGCGAAGTCGCGCAGCGTCTGGTAAGGGCTCTTGGTGTAGATGGCCGGGTTGATGGTCATCGTGCCGGTGTTGGCCATCAGCAGCGTGTAGCCGTCGGGCTCGCTCTTGGCCACGAAGTCGGCACCCACGGTGCCGCCGGCGCCGGCCTTGTAGTCCACGATCACAGGCTGGCCCAGCAACTGCCCCAGGCGGTCGACCAGCAGGCGGGCGTGGGCGTCCAGCGGGCCACCGGCCGGGAAGCCGACGATGATCTTGACCGGCTTGGTCGGGAAGGGTGTTGGTGGGGCTGTCTGCGCAGCGGCCGAGCCTGCAACGCACAGCAGCGCAGCCAGGGCCAGCCAGCCCCGGCGGGCTTTGGTATGACGATTCAATGCGGTCTCCTTGCCGCCGGTCACCTTCAGGGTGCCAGCAGGTCTTGGGTCTCGGGTCGTTTGGCCATGTAGCTGGCCGCGTAGCTGCAGGTCGGGTGCACCTTCAGGCCTTGCTCGCGCGCCCAGGCCAGCGTGGCCGCCACCAGCGTGCCGGCCAGGCCGCGCCCGCCCAGGGCATCGGGCACTTCGGTGTGGTGGATGTCCAGCACGCCGCCGTGCAGGTGGTAGGCGCTCAGCGCAGTGGCGCCTTCGATGGTGACTTCGAAACGGTGGTGGGTGGCGTTGTGCACCACCTCGGGTGTTGCGTTCTTCGTTGGCGTGTTCATGCCGGGAATTGTGGCTGTTGCCGTGGTGGCGTTCAGCGCGCCGCCACGGCCTTGCGGAATTGCTCCATCGTGTCCTTGATGACGGTTTCTTCGCTGCTCAGCAGGTTGTCGCGGCCCTGGCCGGCGGCGAACAGGCTTTCCTGGGTTTCGTAGTCGAAGGCGGCCAGCACGAACAGGCGGAAGCGGTACCAGATGTCCCACATGCTGACGTAGGAGAAGCGCACCACCATCTTGTCCACGCGTTCGGAATCGGGGCCGACGAGGCCGGCTTGTATCTTCGCGATGGCCTTGTTGGCGTTTTCCAGGCCACCGCCCTGGTCATAGCCCAGCGCGGCAAACGCGGTGCTGTCGGCGGCCTTGACGAAGTCCAGCGCCGGCACCGCCTTGATCGCGAAGTTGATGTTCTGCGGCAGCGCGCCGCCGGTGGCCTGGGCCACGGCGCTGGGGTTGATGGTCTTGTTGATGATGCCGATGACGTTGCCTTCGCGGTCCAGCAGCGGCCCGCCACTGTTGCCGGGCTGGATCTCGGCCGAGACCTGCACTTCCTTGTCGTTGTCGCGCAGCCCGGCGGTGGCCGACAGCAAGCCCTTGCTCATGCGCGCGCTGTTGCCCAGCATGCGGCTCAGCGGGTAGCCGATCGTGAAGACCTCTTCGCCCATGGCCGCCGGCTTGGCGGCGTTGCGAAAGCTCAGCACGCCGCTGCCCGCCGGCAGGCCGCCGCGCAGCTTCAGCAGCGCCACGTCGGCCTTCTCGTCCACCTTCACCACGTCGGCGGTCAGGCGCTGGCCGTTGAGGGTGACCGTCGCCACCTTCTGCTCGCCCATCACATGGGCGCAGGTCAGCAGCCAGCCTTCGCTGCTGACGACGAAGCCGGTGCCTTGCGAGGCTTCCAGCGGCTTGTCGGCGGCCACCAGGCTGACCTTGTAGCCCAGGCTTTCGATCTCGCGCGTGATGCGCGGCACCAGCTGCCGAGGGTCTTCCTTGGGCGGTATCAGCAACACCTCGCGGTAGGCCTTGAAGCTCTTGGCTTTCAGCGTGTCCGACACCTTGTCGGGCGTCACCAGCCGCGTGGACGACATGCAGCCGGTCAAGGCCAGCGTCAGCGCCAACAGCAGCGACACAGGGGTCCGATTCATGTGCAGGCCTTCTTCCCAGACGTTTGAATTGGCAACGATGGTATCGGTCCGTCAGCCGGTCCGGAGACGCTGCACGCCCGGCGCTGCGCTGTGGCATTCTCTCGGCCCACCCGCTTCAAGGCCCCCGGTATGAACAGCATGGATGTCGAGGTCGTTCGCACCGCGATGGACTGGATGAACCGCGGCCACCGCGTGGTGATGGGCACCGTGGTGCGCACCTGGGGCAGTAGCCCGCGCCCGCCGGGCAGTTTGATGATCATCCGCGACGACGGCCAGGTGGCCGGTTCCTTGTCGGGCGGCTGCATCGAAGACGACCTGATAGCCCGCGTGGCGCGTGGCGAACTGGCGCAGCGCCTGCCGCAGACCACCACCTACGGCGCCAGCGCCGAGGAAGCCCAGCGCTTCGGCCTGCCCTGCGGCGGCACCGTGCAGATCGTGCTGGAACCGCTGGCGGCGCAAAGCCTGCTGCGCGACCTGCTGGCGGCCATCGAGGAACACCGCGTGGTGCGGCGCCGGTTGGAGCTGTCCACGGGCGTCGTCAGTATGGCGCCTTGCCTGGATGGCGACGCGCTGCGCTTCGACGGCCAGACGCTGGAAACGGTGCACGGCCCGCGTCTGCGGCTGGTCATCATCGGTGGCGGCCAGCTCAGCCGCTATCTGGCCAGCATGGCTGTGATGTTGGACTACCGGGTCACCGTCTGCGACCCGCGCGAGGAATACCACGAGGGCTGGGCCGCCCTGGAAGGTGTGACCCTCAGCCGCCAGATGCCCGACGACCTGGTCATCGCGATGAACCTGGACGCCAACAGCGCGCTGGTGGCCGTGACCCACGACCCCAAGCTGGACGACCTGGCGCTGATGGAAGCACTGAAGACGCCGGCCTTCTACGTCGGCGCCCTGGGTTCACGCCGCAACAACGAGACGCGGCGCCAGCGCCTGCTGGAATTCGACGTGAGCGCCGCCGAGGTGAAGAACCTGCGCGGGCCGGTGGGCTTGAACCTGGGCGGCAAGACGCCGCCGGAGATTGCGATGTCCATCGTCGCCGAGATGACGGCCGTGCGGCGCGGTGTGGCGCTGGATGGGCGGCTGGCCGACTGGAGCGGGTCGGAGACGGCGTGCAAGGTCAGCGTCTGAAGCGACCCCGCGCCCGTCCGGTGCCACCCCGCGCGGCGCGGCGCTCGGCCTGGCGCTAACGCAGGTCCACGTCGTCCGGCAATTCGTTGAGGTTGACCTCGCCCGCCGCCAGCTGGAAATGCTGTCGCAGCAGGGCATCAACCGCGGCGATGGCCGCGTTCAGGCCAGCCTCGAACTGGCGTTGCACAAAGGCCTCGCGCATGCCGGCCACCAGCGCGTCCCACTGCGCCTGCGGCACGTGGCGCGTCAGGCCGCGGTCGGCCACGATCTCGATGGCCTGTTCGGCGAGCAGCAGGTAGATCAGCACGCCGTTGTTGTGCTCGGTGTCCCACACGCGCAGCTTGCTGAACAGCATGAGGGCGCGGTCGCGGGCCTGCAGGCCGCGCAGCAGGTAGGACATCGGCAGACCGGCTTCCACCGACACGCGGATTTCGCCGCTGTGGTGCCGTTCGCTGGCCGCCACCTGCCCGGCCAGGCGCTGCAAGGCGGCGTCATCGAGCGCGCGCCGGCGGTCGGCGTCGTCCAGCCAGCGGTGTTTCAGGATGCGGGTCAGTTTGGCCATCACCATTGCTTCACCATGACGTCACCACCGGCCCGAGGCACCGCCGCCGCCGAAGTCGCCGCCACCGCCCGACGAAAAGCCGCCGCCGCCACCGCCGCCCCGGCCGCCACCACCCCGGCCGCTCATCATGATCAGCAACTGCAAGACGTTGCCGACGCCGACCACCCCCACCACGAAGACGGCGGCGACCGCCGCGCCCAGGGCGATCAGCAGGCCGGTGCCCAGCCACCAGGCGGCGCCGCCTGCCGCCACCGCCGCCAGCGCCGAGCCGGCCTTGCGCCCGAGCACCGCGCTGATCAGGCCGCCCACCAGCACCACGCCAGCGAAAACCACCAGACCGAGCTGTTCCAGCGGCAGGCCCCCTGCAGCGCCGCGTGCGGCGGAACCGCCGCGTGGTTCCGGCAGGGGCAGGCCTTCGCCGCGGATGCGGCCCATCAGCAGGTCGACGGCGGCGTCCAGCCCGCCGGCGTAGTCGTTGGCGCGGAAGGCCGGCACGATGGCGCGGTCGATGACCTGCCGCGCCGCCAGGTCGGGCACCGCGCCTTCCAGCGCCTTGGCCACCTCGATGCGCACCGCGCGGTCGTTCTTCGCGACCAGCAGCAGCAGGCCGTCGCCCACCTGCTTGCGGCCGATCTTCCAGCTGTCGGCCACGCGCTGGGCGTAGCTGGCGATGTCTTCGGGGGCGGTCGTCGGCACCAGCAACACCACGATCTGCGGCCCGGCCTGGGCTTCGAAAGCCGCCAGCTTGGCGTCCAGCGCGGCGCGCTGCGGCTCGCTGAGCGTGGCGGTCTGGTCGATGACGCGGCCGCTCAGCGCGGGCACGGGCAGTACGTCTTGCGCCCACGCCGGCGCACAGGCCATCGCCCCCCACAGCAGCGCCAGAGCCAGCAGCAGCGTGTGCAGCGGCGTGTGCGGCAACCAGCGGCGCAGCGGCCTGCGCAGGATGGTCACGGCATCACTTCGATGCGGCAGGCGCCGGGGCGGGAGTCGCAGGCTTGTCGAAGCTGACCGTCGGCGGCACCGAGATCTGCGCTTCGTTCTGCACCGTGAAGCTGGGCTTGACGCTGTAGCTGAACATCATCGCGGTCAGGTTGGTCGGGAAGCTGCGCGTCAGCACGTTGTAGGCCTGCACGTCCTTGATGTAGCGGTTGCGCGCCACGGTGATGCGGTTCTCGGTGCCTTCCAGCTGCACGCGCAGGTCCTGGAAGGCGGCGTTGGCCTTCAGGCTGGGGTACTGCTCGCTGACCACCATCAGGCGGCTCAGCGCACCCGTCAGTTCGCCCTGCGCCTTCTGGAATTTCTCGAAGGCTTCGGGGTTGTTGACCAGTTCGGGCGTGGCGTTGATGGACGTGGCGCGGCTGCGCGCCTCGATGACCTTGGTCAGCGTGTCCTGCTCGAAGCTGGCCTCCCCCTTCACGCTGGCCACGATGTTGGGGATCAGGTCGCTGCGGCGCTGGTACTGGTTCAGCACCTCGGCCCAGCCGGACTTGACCTGCTCGTCCTGGCGCTGGAAGTCGTTGTAGCCGCAGCCGGTGAGGCTGGCGGCGGCTGCCACCAAGGCGAAGCGGGTGGTCCAACGGGCGAACAGGGCAGCGGTGGTCATGGTGTGGGTCTCCTCGGGTGACTCAAGTGGATGCTAACGGCGCCGCTTCAACCCCCCGCCATAATCCGGGCCATGTGGCCAGCACTCCAAAACGACACCTTCCTGCGCGCTTGTTTGCGCCAGAGCACCACCCACACGCCGATCTGGCTGATGCGACAGGCCGGGCGCTACCTGCCTGAGTACAAGGCCACGCGCGAAAAGGCCGGCAACAGCTTCATGGGCCTGGCCACCAATCCGCAGTACGCCACCGACGTGACGCTGCAGCCGCTGGACCGCTACCCGCTGGACGCCGCTATCCTGTCCAGCGACATCCTGACCGTGCCCGACGCCTTGGGCCTGGGCCTGTGCTTCGGCGCCGGCGAAGGCCCGCGCTTCGCCCGCCCGGTGCGTGACGAAGCCGCCGTGATGGCGCTGCAGTCGCCCGACCTGAACAAGCTGAAGTACGTGTTCGACGCCGTCACCTCCATCCGCAAGGCGCTGAACGGTCGTGTGCCGCTGATCGGTTTTTCCGGCAGCCCCTGGACGCTGGCCAGCTACATGGTCGAAGGCGCGGGCTCTGACGACTACCGGCTGATCAAGACCCTGCTGTACAGCCGGCCCGACCTGATGCACCGCATCCTGGCCGTCAACGCGCAGGCCGTGACGGCCTACCTGAACGCGCAGATCGACGCCGGCGCCCAGGCCGTGATGATTTTCGACAGTTGGGGCGGCGTGCTGGCCGACGGCGCCTTCCAGCGCTTCAGCCTGGACTACACCCGCCAGGTGGTGGCCGGCCTGACCCGCGAGAAGGACGGCGCCCGCGTGCCCGTGATCGTCTTCACCAAAGGAGGCGGGCCGTGGCTGCAAGAGATTGCCGCCTGCGGGGCCGACGTCGTCGGCCTGGACTGGACCGTCAACCTGGGTGCTGCCCGCGCTGCCGTCGGCAGCAAGGTGGCTTTGCAAGGCAATCTGGACCCCAGCGTGCTGTTCGCGCCGCCCGAGGCCATTGCCCGCGAAGGCGTGGCGGTGCTGGACAGCTTCGGCCGCCCGCAGCGGGCGGACGGCAGCTGGGACGGCCACATCTTCAACCTCGGCCACGGCATCAGTCAGTACACGCCGCCCGACCACGTGGCGGCGCTGTGCGAGGCCGTTCACGCCCATTCGCGCCGCCAGCGCGCGCCGGCCTGACGCCAACCGGCCGGACGGCGCCCCGGCGCCGTGAGCAAGCACTTCGCGGTTGCGCCTGTCATTTCTGGGCGGGCCGCATTGGTCCGTTCAGCACGCACCAAAAAAGCCGGCGAAATGCCGCGAAAGGCTTGACTTATCCCCAAAATGCGGAACGCGGGCTGTGACCACCTGTGCTTCAGTCCAGACCGCCAAAAACCGCCGAAATCTGTGCTAAGTGCTTGATTTTCAATCACTACCGGCGCTGCCGCCAAATGAGGCAGCGCAAGCCGAGGCACGAAGAATCAAGCACTTGGCGCGTCTGAGCGCAGCTTTTGCACAAAGTTATCCACAGATTTCGTGGGCAACTGGAAAAGTCCTTTTCAATCATGCACTTGCGGCCATTCCTTGAAGTTGAGCCGAGATTGCGCGCTTAAGCTGCTGATCATTCCTCGATGGCCGACCTGCTGAATCTGGCTGTTGCCGTGGAAACGCCGCGCTACTCGGCCGTGGGCGGGCTGCTCGACTACAGCCACCCGGTCGCCTTGCCGCCCGGCACGCTGGTGCGCGTGCCGCTGGGCCGGCGCGAGGTGGCGGGGCTGGTCTGGACGCAGCCTGACGACGCCGAGCCGGCGCCGGCCGAGTTGCGGCCGATCACCCAGGCGCTGGCCGCGCTGCCGCCGCTGGGTGCCGAGTGGCGGGCCTTGGTCGACTTTGCCGCCGCCTACTACCAGCGCGGCGTGGGCGAGCTGGCGCTGGCCGTGCTGCCACCCGAGCTGCGCAAGCTGGACGACACCCGGCTGGCGCGCCGCGTCGCGCGGCTGCAGAAGCTGGAGGCGCCGCCGGCTGTTGCCGACCCCGCGCTGCCCGAGCTGACCGCCGAACAAGCGTCGGCCTTGAGCGCCATTGCCGCGACGCGCCAGCCGGTGCTGCTGCATGGCGCCACCGGCAGCGGCAAGACCGAGGTCTACCTGCGTGCCGCTGCCGAGGCGCTCGCGAGGGGTCAACAAGCGCTGGTGCTGGTGCCCGAAATCAACCTCACGCCGCAGCTGGAAGCCCGCTTCGCCGAGCGCTTCCCCGGCCGCGTGCTGGTCAGCCTGCACAGCGGTCTGACGCCCGCACAGCGCCTGCGCCACTGGTTGCTGGCCCACCTGGGCCGTGCCGACCTCGTGCTGGGCACGCGCTTGGCGGTGTTTGCCTCGATGCCGCGCCTGGGGCTGATCGTGGTGGACGAAGAGCACGACCCGTCCTTCAAGCAGCAGGAAGGCGCGCGCTACTCGGCGCGTGATCTGGCGGTCTGGCGCGCCCACCGCCAGGGCGTGACGGTGCTGCTGGGCTCGGCCACGCCGTCGCTGGAAAGCTGGCAGCGCGCGCTGGAAGGGCGCTACCGGCGCGTGGCCATGCCCAGCCGCATCGGTGGCGGCGTGATGCCGCGCGTGCGCCTGGTGGACATGACCGCGCTGCCGCAAGTGGCGGCTGGCAGCGAACGCGTGCTGGCGCCGCCGCTGCTGGCCGCCGTGGAAGCCCGTCTGGCACGCGGCGAACAAAGCCTGCTGCTGCTCAACCGCAGGGGCTACGCGCCGGTGCTGCACTGCAGCGCTTGCAGCTGGAAAAGCGGCTGCCCGCACTGCAGCGCCTGGCGCGTCTTCCACAAAGGCGACCGCACGCTGCGCTGCCACCACTGCGGCCTGAGCGAGCGCGTGCCGCGCGCCTGCCCCGACTGCGGCAACCTGGACATCGCGCCCATCGGCCGCGGCACCGAAAAACTGCAGGAACAGCTGGCCGTGCTGCTGCCCCAGGCCCGCATCGCCCGGCTGGACGCCGACAGCACGCGCGGCGTGGGCACGCTGGAAGCCCAACTGCAGGCGGTGCACGCCGGCGAGGTGGACATCCTGGTCGGCACGCAGATGCTGGCCAAGGGCCACGACTTCCGCCGCGTCACGCTGGTGGCCGCCGTCAACCCCGACGGCGCCTTGTTCAGCAGCGATTTCCGCGCCCCGGAACGCCTGTTCGCGCTGTTGATGCAGGCCGCCGGCCGCGCCGGCCGCGACGCCGCGCAGGCCGCCGCCAGCGAGATGTGGATTCAAAGCTGGAACGCCACCCACCCGCTGTACGCCGCGCTGAAAGCGCACGACTACGAAGCCTTCGCCACCAGCCAGCTGGCCGACCGCCTGTCCGCCGGCCTGCCGCCCTTCGCGAGCCTGGCGCTGTTGCGCGCCGACGCCCGGACCGCCGAAGTCGCGGCCGGGTTCTTGCACGACGCTGCCGCCCTGGCCGCCGAACACGCGGGCGTCACGGTCTACCCGGTGGTGCCGCCGACGGTGTCCAAGCTGGCCGACGTCGAGCGCATGCAGATGCTCGTGGAGTCACCGTCCCGCGTGGCGCTGCAGCGCATGCTGGCGGCCTGGCTGCCCGGGCTGCACGAATTGCGCGGGCGACACAAGGGCTTGATCCGTTGGGCGGTGGACATCGACCCGCTGGCCATTTGAACGCCCTTTTCCACAGGCCCGATTCCGTCTGGAGAACCTGCACGATGAAGCTCTACGGCATTCCCAACTGCGACACCGTCAAGCGCGCCCGCACCTGGCTGGCCGAACACGGCCACGACGCCACTTTCCACGACTTCAAGAAGGCCGGCGTGCCACCCGACCGCCTCGACGCCTGGCTGGCCGCCGCAGGCTGGGAGGTGCTGCTGAACCGCAAAGGCACGACGTGGCGCCAGCTGGACGAGGCCGAGCGCACGGCCGTCACCGACACGGCATCAGCCCGCGCACTGATGCTGCGACTGGCCAGCGTCATCAAGCGCCCGGTCGTCGAGTGGGACGACGGCCGCATCACGGTCGGCTTCGACGCCGCCACCTGGGCTGCCCGATGAATCGAAACTCTCTTGACCCAGCAGCAGCCGCGGAACCGGCTCCGCCAGCGAGCTTGGGGGCCTAGTTCAGCACGCGCTGCAGCTGCAGTGCCTCGGCCAGGTGCAAGGTGGCGATGCGCTCGCTGCTGGCCAGGTCGGCAATCGTGCGCGCCACCTTCAGGCAGCGGTGCAGGCGCCGGCCTGACCAGCCCAGGCGCTGCGCGGCCATCCGCAGGAAGTTGGCGACCGCTTCGTCGAGAACGCAGATTTCGTCGATGTGGCCGGCTTCCAGCCTGGCGTTCGGCACGCCCTGGCGCAGCGTCTGGACGGCGCGCGCCAAGGCCACGCGGGCGGCCACGGTGGCGCTGCGTTCGCCTTCGGGCGCAGCCAGCATCTCGTCGGGCCGGGCCGCCAGCACTTCCACCTGCAGGTCGATGCGGTCCAGCAGCGGCCCCGACAACTTGCCCTGGTAGCGCGCCACCGCCTCGGGCGTGCAGCGGCAGGCCTTGCCCACGCCCAAAGGGGAGCCGAGCCAGCCGCAGGGGCAGGGGTTCATCGCCGCCACCATCTGGAAACAGGCCGGGAACGAGGCCTGACGCGCCGCGCGCGAGATCGTCACACGGCCGGTTTCCAGCGGCTCGCGCAAGGCTTCCAGCGCTGCGCGCGGGAACTCGGGCAGTTCGTCCAGGAACAGCACCCCGCCATGGGCCAGCGAGATTTCACCCGGGCGGGGCGGCGAACCGCCGCCAACTAGCGCCACCGCACTGGCGGTGTGGTGGGGCGCGCGCACCGGCCGGCCTCGGTGCGTGGCGGCCGTTTCGGCGCTCGCCGTCAAGCCGCGCAGCGCGGCGCTGGCCAGCGCTTCGTCATCCGACAGCGGGGGCAGCAAGCCCTGCAGGCGCTGCGCCAGCATCGACTTGCCGGTGCCCGGTGGCCCCACCAGCAGGATATGGTGCTCCTTTAAACCAGAATAATGGGCCTCTCTATCAAGATATGGTGCCCCATTAAATCTGCCGTCGGCAGCCGGTACATTGAACAGAACGAAGGCCAACCGTTCGGGTCCCTAAAGCACACGAACCTTGGTTCTTGCCAGCCGCCACTCGCGGAAACTGCATCGACCTCATCCGCGTCGCAGATGCCGACTCAGACCACTTCAGCAATAAGGTCATCGTCGAGAACGTCCAGAAGAGACTTCAGGTTCTGCACCACTGACCCCATGAATTGGGGGATTGCAGTTACCAAACCCCCAATTGACGTCGATGATTTCGTGATCTATGTGATTGCTGTGGACAAGTCGGCGTCGTGCCCGCGCATCGTGCGCGCGCAACGCCTGCAGACTGGACGTTTAAACAGCTATTTCTCCTATGACGCACAGGTAGCGGGTAGCCCCAATCGCCTGCTCATTCGAGACAAACCAGCCTGCCCTAGGCTGGCAGATAAGCCTGTGGATAAGTTTCTAGCTTCCAGTGCATAACTCGGTGGCGAAGCACACCGCAGCACTAACCACGCTGCCTGTGTCAAGTAGGGCATCAACGGCAACAACCATCCCATTCCAATGCCGCGGCTGATCTTGTGGACAAGAGCTCTTGCCAGGGGCTTGCGCGAACCGGCTGATGCCCGATAATTGGCGTCAGCACTCCGAGGAATCGAGTGCCAAAAAAGGCGAAAGGCCGGTGGCCTCCTACAGCCACCGACCTCTCATTTGCAACATTGCCCTGTCCAGGCGCCCACGTTGCGGGCTTGAGCAACGAGGAAGCGACCCGTATGAACTGAGGTCACAACCGCGTTCACGTTCAACCAAGGTTGAACGCAGTCGCGTAGTGTGGCAGTGCAGCAAAGTGATGTCTATCGCCCTGGGGAAAGACCTTCTAGCCTGTTGCGACTTCTGAACGTCGCCGGCAGCGGTCCTAGGGCTTCTTTGATTCCACACTGTGAAAGGGCCGACATGGCCAGCAAACTGACGCCCGGCACGCCGGCACCGCGTTCCGGGCAATACCGGAACAACTCCACCGGAAATGAAGTGACCGGCACGCGAGGCAACCCTTTGCCACCCACGCCGAAGCCGGGTCAGGGCTACACGCTCGTCGATCCGACCAAGCATAAGACTGGGCGTTGAGCGGCAGATCATGCAGTACCACATCTATCGCGACACGACGAGCCAGTGGCGCTGGTACCTCCTTGCGGGGAACAACCGCAAGATCGCCAACTCCGGCGAGAGCTACTACAACAAGGCTGACTGCGTTGCTGCCGTCAACCTCGTGAAGGGTAGCGCAGCGACACCAGTGTTCGAGATCTAACTCGACGCGCTGAGTCTGTCGAAGGTGCTGGTGGCGAAGGCCGCCAGCACTTTTTTTTTTCTTGTCGAAGCCAGTGGATTTTCTCCGAGCACCGCGTAGTGAGATCACTTCAATGTGATGTTCAATGGAGCGCCGTACGGAGGAAACATGGCAAAAGACCAAGACACGTTCGAACTGGCAGTTGCGATCCAAGCGCTGACGGCCCGCCATGAGGTGCTGACCATCGCAGTGCAAGAGTCGATGCGAATGTTGAGAAAGGCTCAGGCAGATCAGTGCGCTGAAGCAATCCGAACGCGAGTGTTGGCGCTGGCGACCGTGGCCCCACTGATGGCCATTCCACAGGCCGACGAAGCCATAGCGAAGGAGCTCTCTGCTGTCCTGGGTGTGCTTGGCGGCGCCAGCCAGTGACTCGACGTGCAGTTTGAAGGCTGCCGACTGCAGATCGCGGCCATCAAGCAAATCTTGGGGGCAGGCCTTTTGGCTCCGCTGGAAGTGCTGCAGCGGACACCTTGGTCGGCAAGGTTGTCGCTGTAGCCGATGCAGCTAGGGAAGCACACGTCGGGATCTGGGGCGACGCAGAGCCGACTACACCATGGGAATATCGTCGCCTGCGCCGCGCACAAGGTCAAGCTCGACTGCAAAGTCAGCACCTCTGGCGCCCATAGACTCGATACGAATTCCTCGGAGACGGAACCAATGGCGACGACCGACAAGGCCGCAAAGCTGAAAGAGTTCACTGCATGGGCGGCTGCCCACATAAAGGGTGATGAAAAGGGTGAAGCTCAGGTCTTTCTAGATCGACTTTTCAAAGCTTTCGGCCATCACGGGTGGATGGAGGCTGGGGCAACCTGCGAGAAGCGGCTAAAAAACGATTCAGGCGGAACTTCTTTTGCAGACTTGGTTTGGAAGCCTGTCGTGGTGATTGAGATGAAAAAGCGTGGGGCCGACCTCACCAAACACTACAGCCAGGCATTCACCTATTGGACTCGCCTTGTCCCTGATCGACCACGGTTTGCCGTGCTGTGCAATTTCGATGAGTTTTGGGTGTATGACTTCAATACTCAAATGGACACTCCGGTCGACAAGATAAAGCTCGCCGAACTTCCAAAGCGATATGGACCTCTGAATTTTCTGTTCCCTGGTGACGTAGCACCTGTCTTCAATAACCACCATGAGGCGGTAACCCGGCAAGCCGCCGATAAACTCGCCGCATGCTTTAACTCCATGCTCAAGAGGAAGGTTGATCGAGAACTCGCACAGCAGTTTATTCTTCAAATGTTGATGGCTCTATTTTCGGAGGACATCGGCCTCCTTGACAAGTATTTCGTCACTCAGTTGCTCGACGAATGCAAGACACAAGAAGACACCTACGACAAGTTGGGCGGTCTGTTTGCTGCGATGAACAACAAGGCAGGAAACAAAGGCGGCCGATATAAGGGTGTCGCATACTTCAATGGCGGTCTGTTCGCGGCACCCGCGCAGGTTGAGTTAATTGCAGAAGAGCGCAGCCTTCTCAAGGAGGCGAGCCAGTTCGACTGGTCAACAGTTCGTCCTGAGATCTTTGGAACGATTTTCGAGCACTCGCTGGGCAAGGCAGAACGTCATGCGACAGGGGCTCATTACACCACGCCGGTCGACATTATGAAGATTGTCGGGCCGACCATTGTGGAACCTTGGCGCGAAGCTATTGACAATGCCAAGACGTTGACCGAAATGCAGAAGCTGGTCAATCGGATGCAGACGTTCACCGTGCTTGACCCAGCATGTGGGAGCGGTAACTTCTTGTTTACTGCATACCGAGAGATGAAGCGCCTTGAAGCCGACCTTTACAACATAATGGCCGAAAAATTCAAAAGCGTGAATCCATTGCAACGGCAGCTAGGATTTGTGACGACAACAAACTTCTATGGCCTGGACGTCAACCCGTTTGCGGTGGAAATCGCGAAGGTAACGATGATGTTGGCCCATAAACTTAGCATAGACGAGTTGCACGTTAGCGAGTCTGCGTTGCCGTTAGACAACCTAGACGCGAACATTCAGCACAGAGATGCGCTGGTGACGGAGGATGGATCGAGGGCGCCGTGGCCAAAAGCTGACGTGATCATCGGAAATCCTCCTTTCTTGGGCAGCAAGAAGATTAGGCGGGAACTCGGTGGCACCTACACAGATATGGTTTGGAAGGCGTATCCGGATGTGCCAAGAATGGCGGATTTTTGCGTATATTGGATCAAACGGGCCAATGACGCGTTGGCTTCGTGCACTGCAGCAGAACCTTTTGCAGGCCGCGCAGGGCTGGTCGGAACACAGAATATTCGTAGCAATGCATCTCGTATTGGTGGCCTAGATTCGGTTGCGGAAACAGGAACGATAGTCGATACGGTCAATAGCCAACCGTGGTCGGGCGAGGCCGTAGTTCAGGTTTCGATAGTAAACTGGGTTAAGACCAAGGACGAGAAATTGCTTCCAACGAAGCGACGGCTTTGGTTTGTCGCGAAAGGCGGATCCAAGGTACTAAAGCTGCCGAAAGGTGCGGGCCCCTCGGCGAAACGATACAACTTGGACATGCGTGAGGTGAGTTCGATCTCGTCCTCACTTTCCGACAGTGTTGACGTATCCCAAGCCAAAACCCTTGACGTAAACAAAGGGGTTGTGGTTAGTCAAGGCATCACACCTGGGCACAAGGATTTTTTACTCTCGACTGCTGCGCGGGCGGCGCTTATTGCGAGTGAAGCGAAGAGCGCTTCGATTGTCCATCCTTACCTCGTTGGCGATGATGTCCTTGGTAACGAGGGAAAGGCTTCGCGATGGCTGATTGACTTTGGTAGCAAGAACATTCTTGAAGCACAAGCTTTTCCGAAGGCACTTAAACACTTGCAACTCAACGTGCTTCCAGCCATGCAAAAGGCCGAAGAGAAAGGCACAGAACGCGCTTCGTCCATAGACCGCTGGTGGCAGCACTGGCGTGGCAGATCAGATCTACTCGTCGCGATTTCAAAAATTCCGCGCTATTTGGTCTGTTCTAGGGTGACCAAGCGCCCAATATTCGCGTTTGTTGATTCGAGAGTCCGCCCTGGAGATGCAGTGCAGGCCTTCGCACTTCCGGACGACTACAGCTTCGGAATACTGCAGTCGAAGCCGCACTACTTGTGGTTCCAGGCAAAGTGCTCGAACATGCGTGTGGATCCCCGTTACTCTTCTGAATCTATTTTTCATACGTTTCCTTGGCCCCAGGAGCCAACGGCTGCGCAAATCCGATCAGTGGCTGATGCCGCTGTTGCACTTCGACATGTCCGCAGCAAAGCCACAGCAGATATTCAGGGGGGACTGCGGGTCTTGTATCGAACGCTTGAGCTTCCGGGAAAGAAGAACCCACTGAAGGATGCCCACGACACGCTTGACAAGGCCGTCCTTGCGGCCTACGGATTCTCGGCTGCAAAGGATTTATTGAAACAGTTGCTGGATCTCAATCATCACGTGGCAGCTTTGATTGAGCTGGGGAAACCAGTTGTCGGCTCTGGTGTCCCTGCGTCTTATAAGAAGGCAAAAGAACTGACTACCGCCGATTGCATCGGCTTGTAGGTTGGCTACGGTTTCATGATTGCCCTTCTGGCGAGAAATATGTCCCCCCTCAATAACACACTGTAGCGGCTTGAGAAAGTAGCTAACATCGTCAACTAAGGGAAGTCAATGCATAGCCTAGCCTCATACTCGTTCGAAGCAGTACTCGCCGACCCCGATCTTCGGATTCGTGAGATTGACGATCTAATCAATACTTGGCTCTCTAACAAGGGCGCGGACGAGCCGCGGTCAACTGGCGGAACTTTCGAGTCCCTGACGGGCGACGGAGTCGGAGCATTTGAGCGCAAGAGGTTTGAATCGAAGGCTGGCGTAGCTACCGCAGTTGAGCTTGTGGAGACGGCCCACACTGGTGCGACTTTCACGACAACACTTGAGGTAACCCGCGCGGGAAGTAATGTATCCGTTTTTGTGTCGCTTTCTGCTACCCCGGGAGCCGCAGTAGTTGCGCCAGTCAAAATCTATCCGCGCTGCCCATTGGTTGTTCGTACCCTAATCGAAAAATTCAGCGACTGGCGATTTGGTGGGCAAGCCGTACCAGTCGGACATGCTTTCAATGCGACGGATAGCCGAGGAGTGAAAGACCTGTGTAACGCAATTCGGTCGAGCAACCGGAGACTTCCCCTCGTCGTGGTTTCCATGGATCGCGATGAGCGGGTCTGGCCGGACTTGCACACCAGAGCGGCCGAGCACCTCATTGGACTAGCAGACGTGGCTTTTGTTGACGCCGAATCTTCCTGGTCGCTAACCGATGAACTCGGCACGAAGGACTCGTGCTTCCTCGGCGCGGTACGGCTTTACTGGCCTATGGTTCGTGCAGATGGCAGCTATGAGGGGGTCACTTGGCTAGCTCACCGCTTGGCGGCATTTGGCGGAGGAGATCAGGGACGCAATCGTTTTTTGTCCGTGCTTCGGCGAACGGTTATGAGCGTTGCCGCGCTGACCATGGCGCAGCCGAGCATTTTCCGGGAGATACAGAGCGCCTCCACCAAGGAGCGCTTGCAGGCTATGGAAGGCGTGGCACGGGACGCAGAGCTTGAATCTATCGTCGACGAGAACGCAAAACTCTCGGAAGATTTGGAAAATGCAAGAAAAACCGTTTCCACATTGCAGTGGAAACTTGCCGCGTCGGCATATTCCAGAAAAACAGATTCGGCGGCGAACGACGGCGATGTGGACGAGGACGAGGACGAACCAGCTCCGACCCCCGACGTTCGAAATCCACCGCAGCCAGGCGAGACACGCTTCTACAAGAAGATCGGAAGCGGAGGCGGCGTTGACACGCTGGTCGAAACGAAGGCTTGCCAGCACAAGTCATCGAACTGGAAGCCGGCATTCAAAGGCGACCAAGCCGAGAAGGGGCTGATCAAACTTGAAGGACGAGAGGATTGGAAGAGCCTGGCGCATTGCAGCGCGTGCACTGGCGGTGGGCGTTGGCGAGCAAAATGGTAGGCGACAGGCAAGGATTTGGTGCCTATCTCTCGCTCGAGCCCAAGCAGCTCGGTGTCAACCCGGGCTTGCGGCCTTGTAGCCTCCGCCGGGTTGTGGGACAGTCAATGATCGACTGGTCCTTGCCTTTGGAGGTTTGTTGGCTGAACGCTTAGTGATCAGCGTCGACCCTGGGACGACTGAACTGAGTCAAAAGGTTCAGGACGTGTTTGGTCACGTGCTTGACCTTTTCGAGCTGCTCTCGCGTAGCGGGCAGATTGACGACGACGCTGTTGTTTGGCGTCTTGTCAGCGTGTCCATGAACAGTCCACTCACAATAGTTGCGGAGGCAATCGCTAGCCGATCAGTTCCAGGGTCCAGGTTCGAGCAGGTGGCTCGCACACAGCGAGATCGCTTCTCCAGCAATATTTCCGAGCTCAAGCGAGGTCGCGTACCGGACGTGTGGCGCGGACCGCGCGAAGTTAAGCGTATAGCCCGCGCGTTCAGCGCCGCTCAGCCAGCGACGACGAGGGTCCTGGTGCCGGACGGCAACAAAGAGCTCGAAAGCGTTGCAGTGCTGCCACTGGACTTGACGCATGTCGAGCGGGCTCTCCGCGAAGCCGCCGCTGAGGCGGCTCCCCGCCCGAAGGACCAGCGCGGTTCGATCGAAGGTCAGATCGTTGAAGTCGGAACCTTCTACAACCGGCCAGCTATCAAAATCAAAGAACGGAAGTCTAGGGAAGAGGTCTGGTGCACCGTCACAGAGGCTCATCGGCAACAAGTGTCCGGCGAGACGAATTTTGAGGACGTCTGGAACGGGCGCCGGGTGCTTGTCCAAGGCGTTCTGCAGTACGACTCGAATGGAACACTGTCGCGTGTCTTCGTAGAGACTCTGCAGGTCACGCAGTCGCGGGAGGTGCAAGTTGGCGTGCTGACCGATCCGAAGTTTACGCAAGGATTAAGCGCAGCAGAGTATCTGGAGCGCTTTCGGGAAGGTACCCTTGGCTGAAAAGCGAAAAGTCTACTGGGACGCTTGTATTTGGTTTGCCCTAATCAAGCAAGAGCCTGGACGATTTGCGAAATGTCAGCACATCATTGATCAGGCGCGCAAAGGTGAAGTTGAAATTTGGACTTCTGCGTTGACGCTCGCTGAAGTTTTTCGCAAGCAGTGCGGAGGTACTGAGGCATCTGGACTTCCAGCAGATAAGGATAGGGAATTCGAGGATTTTCTGTCGCAAGACTTCGTCTATGAAGTGCAGTTGGACCGCCCTATAGGCGTCGCGGCACGGAGACTATTGCGTGCACACGCGCAACTCAAAAAGCCGCAGGATGCCGTTCATCTGGCCTCGGCAGTCATGAATAATCTCAGCGAGTTCCACACGTTTGACGCAGTAAATCTACTGTGCCTCAACGGGTTTGTTACTACCCGTGGCGGTCATCCACTATTAATTTGTGAACCGCCAGATCCTCCAGCCGACCTTTTCTCAGCACTGACGCCAATTGAGGAGGCCACGTCGGTTGTGCCGCCACTGATTGCGGGCGCTCTTCAAGATTCGGTCGCTCCTTTGCTGCCAGTGGTAGGCAACGGCGCTTTGAGCGGCGTTTCAATCTCGGAGGTCCTCAACGCTAGGGCCCAGACAACGGCTCCAAGTGAAGAGCCAATTGAAGAGCAGGCAGTGGCAGAGAATACGAAGCCAATTGATTCGCTGCAGAACGAACAGGGTATGGTGCGTTCCGTCGATGTCGTCCAGCAGGTGACGCCGGAGACGAATCCAGGCAGGTAGGGCAGGTCACGCTGCTCGGGTGGGGATTCAGTAATCTAACCTTTTAGTACGAATGCCGATTGAACTCCCGGCAGAGACCAAGCTGGTTACCTGTGAAGCAGGGGTACCTGGGTAATTTACTTTAGTAGAAGGCAGTCGATTTTGGGCCGCCGCAGGGGCTCTTCGCGATTAACCCGTATCAAGTCTAACTTGACGCATCGCGAGCGGCTTTGACCTTGTCATCTTCTGTCTGGACCTTGACAAGGCAGGAAGCAAGGTCTTGAACGGTTTGAGTTGTCCATTTCGTCGAGAGTCATAGTTTGCATCGCGCTCTCGATGCAACCGCGTAGGCCATAGTGCGACCTTGTGGACAGGCTGGGTTATGGTGATGGCATGACAAGAGTTTTCCACTATGCGCCATGGGCTTACCTGCCTCGAATCGTGACCAGTGGGGCACTGATGCCGAGCAACACTGGTGCTGAACACGAGACGCGAATGCTCTGGTTCTCCGCTCATCAAACGTGGGAACCGACTGCAACCAAGCTACGTAAAATGCGGGATGGCACCTTTCAGAGGATGTCATTTCAGGAGCAGCATGTGAGCTTTGGTTGCATAAGGTTTGGGCTGCTGGCATCCGACCTGCGACTTCTCGATTGGAAGGCCGCTTGTGCGATGGCGGGAACCAAGCGCGAAATGAGGCGCGACATGGAGCGTGTTGGAAAAAAGATAGGGGCTATCCCAGCCCACTGGTTTGCAATTGCGCAGTCAGTGCCTCTCTCCGAGTTGACCCTGGAAGTGTTTGGCGAGGGGGCCTGGCATCCGGCAGAACCAGAAGCGATGGCTGACGTTTGGATAAGAACTCACCAGGCTCGAACAGCCGAGTAGCTGGCAAGGTTCGGTAACCCCGAATGACGGCTCCAAGAGGGTTCAGTACTGGCATTGAGTGCTGCTTTGCCGGGTACTATCTGCTGGATGCCATTCCACATCGGGCACATCCCAGCCCACAAGGGAAAGCGCACCGTCACTACTCCGATCAAGGAGTACTCGAAGGTGCAGGACGTGAAGGCCACGCTGCGGCACGACAAGCGCGCGTTGGCGCTATTCACGTTGGGATGCAACACCGCATTCCGTGCCGGTGACATGCTGCGACTGACGCGCGATCAACTCACCCTGCAGCAGGACGGTCGCTACGAGATCGTCACCGTCGAGCAGAAGACGCAGAAGCTGCGGCGCATCGTGCTGAATGGGCCTGCGTCGAAGATCCTTCGCGAGCACCTCGAAAGCTCAAGCGGTACCTACGTGTTCGAGGGCCAGCGAGGCAAGATGTCGGTGAGCTACCTGCGTCGGCTGCTCAAGGAATGGTGCGCGGAGGCCGGGGTTGACGGACACATCGCGACGCACACCATGCGCAAGTCGTTTGTGCGCCTCAACTACGAGCACTTCGGTGCGCCGCTGGCAGTGCTCATGCGCGCGCTTGGGCACAGCAGCGAAAAGCAAACGCTGGACTACGTTGGCATGCTGCCGAAGGACATCGAACGGCTGTACGAGAACTCGATCTGAGCCAGCCGGCCTATTGCAAGCACTGGGGGCTGAAACTGCCGATGCCAGCGCTTGCGGCCTTTCCCATTGATGTGCGGACTGCCTCCCGGTTCGGGCCGTCTGGCATCTGCTGCATGGCGCTCGCATACTCACTGAGAACGCGTTCAACCTGCTGACCAATCGTGCTCGCTTGGCCCTGGCAGGCGTAGTTGGGGTTCGCTTTGGCTTTCTCGACTGCGGTGAAGAACTGTCGGACGGCTTCCTGGGGGTCATCGGATTCAGTGGGCTGACCACTCGGGTTCGCAGTAGGTCCCGCTGGTGTCGTTTGCGACGAGGTGTCTGTGGGCACAGCAGGGATGTTGGCTGGGCGGGTCAGGCGACTTTTCGAGGCATTGCAGATGACGGTGAGGCCGAAGTTGTTTGTCATGGTCCACTTGCCTTCCTCGGGCGGGCCCATCGTCCAGGTCAACCACGGTTCGTCTTCGTCCACGGTCATTCTCATGATCGAGTCGGATGGCTTGGTCCAACGACCCCAACTCGGGGTACCCGTCGCGTCGCCGACGTAGGCATAGACGCCGTCCGCATCAAATTGCATTCGACGCCACAGGCGCGACGGGTCCCTTACGGTGGCGCAGTCCCAGACAGCGACATGGTTCATCGTGCCAGCACTTGCCTTCACGCTAGTCGCGGCGGCTGGCGCGGCGGCAGTTGCCGAATCGGCCGGTAGCAGCTTGCCCAACAGTACGCCAACAACGACTACGAGAACCAGCACAGACCCAAGCTTTTCCTCCCGAGTCCGGCCTAGGGTGAGACGCCATTTCTTGGCTGCGGGCGAAGGTGCTTCGACATCGACGGATTTGGCTGACCGGACATCCGGCGCAGCTTTAAGCACTTCCGGCGACGCGGGATTTAGCGGCGGCGGACTTGACGCGGCTGATAGCCGGTGCCACGCAGTCGCGACGACCACCACCGCAACGATCCACCAGATGTACGGCGCGACGCCCACAGCTTGGTTGTAGAAGCCAAGGGCCGCCGAGGTGGCGAGCAGGACAGCGGCGACACCGGACCCCCACTGCAGCCCGCTTCGACGTCGGCGGTGCGCGGTCCATCCAACCAACGCTGCAGCCAAAAGCGATACCAAGAACTCCATGTCACCCTCCCGTGGCGCGCGATATCGACCCAGTTTCGAGATCAGCGATGGACCTCGGCTACAAAGCCGCGCGCACCTTTTGTCTAGTCATGTAGATTATATTCTGTGGACCCATGGTCCCATTGCCGCGAACCTCTCGGCATGGATCGGGAGTTCAAGCAGATGCAAACGGCGCTGGCAGCGAATCTGCTGCGCCTTCGTGCTGCGAAGAACCTCACTCAAGAGCAGCTGGCGTTCGAGGCCGAAGTTGATCGGACCTACGTCAGTCAGATCGAGCGTTGCCTGAAGAACCCTTCGCTGTTGATCCTGCACAGGCTCGCCAAGGCACTGGACTCGAACGTCGTCGGGTTGCTGCAGACATAGCGACCTTCGGGCGGGGACGCTGACCAGCCAGCGAAATCCCTCACGCGGGACCATTGCCATCGCGCAACCCGGGCTGCGCGCTCGGCTCGTCCAGGGCTTCCACCCGCAATTGCTCGGCCACGATCAACCTGGCAATGCGGGGCAGCAGCACTTTGACTGGCACCCCCATCCGGCGCGACATGCGCTCGGCAACCCGAAGCAACTCGCGCGTTTCGTCATCGGGCTGCGTGCTTTGTTCGGGCCTGTCCATTCGTCAGTCCAGTCCGGTCAGCTTTTTGTACAGCGGGGGGTTGTCTCGCCGGATGAGGCTCAGCATGTGCTCGTAGCGGGCTGAAGTCGGAATCAGGCTTGCACCTTGCTCGGGCCGTTCGGGCGGCATGCGCAGCGGTGCGAAGAACTTGCCCGCGTCGATCAAGGTGTCAGCGTCCTCACGCTTGAGCGCTGCGAACATGGCGATGATCAAGGTCTCGACGGGGACGTTTACCAAGGCGCTTACCGCATGGGTTGCCTCGATCAGGGCATACATCGCCTTCTTCTGCTTGCCGTATTGCGTCATGGTGTCCTTCGAATGCAAAAAGACCCACAGCAGGTTTGGTAGGCCTGGTGCGGGTCGTGAGGTCGGCGGTTCTTCAATTTGTGTTGCCGTCAATAGCACCGCCAAGAACCGGCTTGTTGTCGTTACCCAAACAGCAGGGCCCTGACGATCCCGAAGACGCCCTGGAGCAGACTGATCGGGATGGAGAACAGGGTCTCGACAAAGGGGGCGACGAAGCCCACCTTGGTCAGGATCAGGAGGCCGATGAAGCCGGCAAGGCCTGCTGTGACACGGAGGGCGACCTTGAAGGCGGGCCATTGCTCGCCGGCGAGCCAAAGCAGCGCGACGACGACCCAGAACCACATGGTCAGCGGCGCTTCTTGTTGTGGGTCCGAGAGGGCTTGGTGGTGGCGAGCGGGGCGTCGGGCTCTTCGGTCGGTTCGGGTGCGGCCGGTGTGCCGGCCTGTGCTTCGGGTTCGGCTGCAACTTCGGGTTGCTCGCCCTTGGGCTGTTCCGGCTGGGCCTGCACGCCTTCCAGGCCGGTTGCTGCGGCTTCGGGCGTGATGGTGGCGGGCGGCGGTTCGGCGGGCGCCTTGGCGGGTTCGGTCGGCTTGGGTTGCGGCGCGGCACGCGCAAGCTCGACGGCGGCGGTTACTTCGGCCTGTTCGGCTTCGGTCAGCTCGCCGTCATCACGCTTCGCGGTCTTGTAGTTGACGCCACGGTCCTTGAGCTGGTCGGTGAGGATGACCTCGGTCACCTCGTCCTTGGCGACCCAGATGAACTTCGTGATGGGCTTCTTCAGGGCAGCAACGTCGTGAGCCTTGAAGTGGAAGATGGAGTAGTCCACGTGCTTGCTCGTGCCGATGGCCTTGCCATCCAACACAGTGGTCCACTTGTCCTGGTTTGCGACTACGACACAGAGCATGGTGCTGTCCCTTCTAGTACTCGGACGGTTTGAGAAAGGTGGTTGCCGAACGGTCGGCTTCTGTGATGACCCAGATTCGGGCTTCACCGATGAGGTAGGCCGAGAAGATGCGCAGGCCATGCTGGGCTGCGAATTGGTTGGAGGCTTGGTCGGCCGCGTCCATGTCCGACCAGTCGCCTGTCGCATGGCGGCGCAGCAAGTCCTGCGGTTGCACGCCATTCAGCAGCATCAGGCGAATGGCGCCGGGTGTGGCGACGATTGCGCCGAGTTCGAACAGTGCGTCACCTTCTGCCATTGGTAGAAGGTAAATGGACCGCCCATCCAGTGATACCGGACTGAACCGAAATAGTTCAGTAATGGCAGGCATGGCCAAGATCAGTCGCGCCTTGAACTGGCATCCGGCGCGCATGGTCGAAGTCGAGTCCTGGCTGCAAGTGCCCTGGCCAACATTGCAGTCAACGCCGGAGGCAACGCCCCCCCCCAACCGGCCCAACTCCATCGAGGGCTAACCGGCCAGTCGAAGGCATCTGCGAGCGGACGACAGCCCCGCTACATCTCTTTCATACAGCGCGCGTCGGGGGAGTTGTCGTCAGTCCGGTGTGTAGTTGCTGCGGAAGTTCTTCATCCGCGCCATCAGCGCGGGCAGGTCGATCTTCTCGGCAAGCCGCCGCTCTTTCGCAGCCTGAGCCTCGACCCTGGCTTCGCGACGCTCTGCCGCAGCCTGCCGGCGTTGCGCAACGATTTTTCGCAAGCGGTCCAACACCTGCGTTTCGAAGCCGTAGCGCCGGACCTTCTTCCCGCCGGCATCGGACACGTCGATCTCAACCACCTTGAGCCCTATCAGGGCCAGCACGGCATTCAACTGCTGCACCCGCCTATCGTCGGCATCAGCCCTGGGCTTCAGCTCGAACCCAGACTCAAACTGCTTGGCGCTTGCGCGCAGCGCTGCGATGAACGGCTCAAGGCTGCCCTGCTCGACCATGCCGCCATCGTTGATGTCACAGCGTGAGCCGTCGAACAACCCAGCAGCCGCGATCACCTTGCGCAGCAACCCAGCCTTGACTTGCCGCGCCAGCAGGTCGCCATCCCAGACTTCGTCCACCAACTGCTTCCGATCCAGGGCCCGCGACTCGCGCTTGTCGGACAGCAGGATCTCAAGGTTGCGAATGCACTGACGGGTGCGCCCGTCCTTGTCGAACTCGATCAGTTCCGGTGAAGCCGATTCCGCGTAAAAGCGTTCCATGCGGTGCCGTTCCAGGGACGCCCGCTGATCGGCTGTCAGCGGCAGGCCTGCCTTGTCGCGTTCGGTCAGGTTCTCGGCCTCCAGGCCCGTCAGGATGGGCGCGGCAAGGATTTTCTGGGCCCGATCTTCCAGGCGCGCAGTCCGACCTTCCTTCAGCGCCGCATTGCCGGCATGACCCTGGACCTTGTCGCCCGGCACCGCCTCGACCTGCCAGCCCGATGCCGTGCGCAGTGCGACGAACAGCGCCGCAAGCCTGTTGTTCGATCCACGGGTTGATGCCTTCACGCGGGCCCAGATGTCGGTGAGTCCATCGCTGCGGTGCAGGATGGCGTCGCCGTCGTCCGTGTAGCCACAGATGCTGCGTGTTTGGCCGACCGTGCGCGCCAGCTCATTGCGGATGACGCCGATGTCGGTCTCGAAGCGTTGTTCAGTTGGCTCGACCCAGACGTGCACCTGTCCGGGATGGCGCACCCGGGCGAGCTGCTGATCCATGTCCTGATGCGTGGTGATGTTGCCGTGGAAAAGGCCGAAGACATGGCGAACCACTTCCCGTGGGTTGCCGTGGTTGTCCTTGAACGTGATGTCCACGCCAGTGCCGATGGACGGCGACGCGATCAACACGTCGATGCTGTGCTCGAACTCGTAGGCAGCGTCCCGCAGGAACTCATGGGTCCACAGGTCGGACGAGTTGTCGGAATGGATGGCGAAGATCCGGCGCTCGGGGAACTCGTCGGCCAGGGCCTTCTGCAGCTCGATAGCCTTGTTCTTGCTGTTGGTCGCCACGTAGCACTTTTCGCCGTCGGCCACCGCCTGCCGCAGCCGCCCGACCAACTGGCCGCGCGTGCTGTACATGTAGGTCGTGCCCTTGGCCTGCTTGCTCTCGTTCAGCACGAACGAAACGTCGGCATCGCCTTTCAGGCCCATTGAAAACAACGCGTCCATGGTGACCATGCCCAGGTCGGCATCGAGCAACACGACGGTCTCTGCGACGCGCACGTAGTGCGCCAGCAGCAGGTAGACCTCACGCCGCCGTTCGCGCAAGGTGCTGCCGATCATGTGGGCAAAGACCTGCTCGGCCTCATCGATGATGACGACGGGGTATCGGTGGCGCTTGGGGTCCAGCTTGGTCAGGCTATCGAGCGAGATCGAGTAGAAATAGCGCGGTGACCCGAACCGTGGGGCCTTGCCGGCCGGCACGTCGTCGGTGTCGGCGTCCAGCGCAGGGAAGTCCAGCAGGCGGCGCGCAACCTTGTCGGCGCGGATGGCGTTGATGGCCTTGGAGGGCTTTTCTTTGAGGCCGACGTACTTCAGCGCGTTTCGGGTCTGCTTGTCCTTCGCCAACGGTTCACGGTGGTCCCACGGCACGATGTAGCACCACAGGTTCAGTCGAGCCGCCATGGACGACAGCAGCGAGCGCCGGTGGCCAATCAAGAGAGCGTGCAGGTCGGCTTGGCGGCAGCGGCGCACGAAGTCCACCAGGGCTTCGGTTTTGCCTGAGCCCTTGGGCGACTTGATGCAGAAGATGCCCGGCTTCAGCGGGATCGATCCCAGGAAAGGTGTCTCGGTCAGCGCGAACTGCGGCCCAGGGCACGGCTCGTCCTCTCCGGTGGGCGCCAACGCCGCCAGCTTCACGGCCTCTGCCGCTGCCAAGGTGCGCACTGTCCGATCGAAGGAGTCGAAGTCGTAGTCGTTGCCGGCGTCGCGAACCGTGTAGGAACGCTGGCAATAGATGCAGTGCAGGATGGGCCGATGGTCGGCCAGACGCGTCACCAAAGCCTCTGCGCTCACATCGGCGTGCACTGGACAGTGCACCTGGGTTTCGGGACTCAGGTCGGCAAAGCGCAGTTCGGCCCCGTCCACGGTTCGAATGACATCTTCAGGTTCCAGCCGCAGCCGGGATCGGACCACGTCATCCGGCATCGATGCGATCTGGGGTTGGTCATCGCCAAGGCGAAGGAGGTCCTTGACGGCAGCGGGGTCCAGGGCCTGGCCGATCACCGTCGCGCGGTCGATTCCGGCGGCCCGGTAGACGTGCAAGACACCGCTGCCACGCAGAGAGCCCCGATAGCGAGCTTCAAGGCCGGCCTGCAGCGTCTGATACCGGCGGCGGTCGGTTTCAGGTGCCGGAAGGGCGAATGCCAGCAGGCACACCGCGCCCTCGTGCGTCTGGGCCCCGGTGTAGGCGGCGACGGTGCAGTAGCGCTTGGTGAATGGTGATGACAGGACCGCGTGCAAAGGCAGTTGGGTCAGGTCTACAGCAACGGCCAGAAATCCGGCCGAGTCGAACTTCGGCTTGCCAGTTTTGATCTTGGGATCGGCCTGTCGGGCGGAGAGCCCGTTGCCGGAAGTCCAGTGGTCGGCAAGCAACTCGGGTTCCAGGTGATCCTGGGGTTCCGGCCAGATCTCGTAGTGGAGGGTTTCGTAGTCTGGCGTCGGGCCTGAGTACTCGACGTGCAGGGTGCATCGCATGTTCGATGTCCTTGAATGTTGGGGGTGCTGCTGGCGTCGGGCCCAAGCGGCGGGATCGACTTGTGCAGGCTGAAGTTCGCGGCGCACGAGGCAGCGGTGGGCGCTGTCCAGCGTTGCATCGCGAAGAGGCGCGTTTCGGATGCGCAGGGCTGACCTCTGGCCTTCGCTTAGACGGAGCGAAGGTCAGGCCGGAAGTTGGACGGGCCGGAGGTAAACATTGGTCCCGGTCGCGCGGAGCCCATCGGGTGGATGTCCGGCCCGCCGAAGCCAGCCGGACATCAGCCGCGCGTTAGCCGATGCGCTTGACGCGGAAGCCGGCGCCTTCAGGCCACATCATCAAGTTGATGGGGTCCTTGCGGGTGCGCCACGAGGTCAGCGCGCCGCTCAGCGTCGCCTTGTGAACGCCGGTGATCACGACGGACTCACCGACCTTGAGTTCGCGGAAAGGGTACTTGGCGCGACCGGACGTGAAACCTGCTGGGGGTTCGTGGCCAGTTTCGATGGTGTACCCGTTGGCTTGGCGCAGGGGTTGCGCCGGGCCAGTGGAGGGCTGATTGTTGTCGTCGGCCGGTGCGGCCGTAGCTACGTCTGACATGGTATTACCTTTTCTAGATTGCCCGCCGTCTGGCGGGCGATTGACGCAATCCAACCGCAGGGGTATCAGCCTGCTTTGGTTGGCTACCTGCCACTGCGGCAGGATTTACGTCGGAGAAAAGGCGCCTTCGATGAACTCGAAAGCAATGCAGCCGACGGGAATGAGTATAACCGGTGGGGGTAGGCAGGGCTAGTTCTTTTTCAAGGACTCCTCTCTTCGAGATTGAAATCAAATCGGCGAACCGGAATCCTGGCAGGTACGCGGATCAGTCGTTGGCGCCCACGACCCAGCGGCGCCAGCGCCAAGGGATGCCGTTCCAACGCCTTTGGGATGCAACTAATGTCCCAGCTAGGCTGGGGAATTCTTGCCAATGTCGCACGCCACCCTTCGTACCCAAGTTCTGTGACAAGAATGTGTACATCGCAGTAAATACTCGGCACCAGTTGAACTACGCCATTCGCGTTGAACTTCACATGGTGCCCACCAAACTGCCGCACCGTTTCGAGTTTGGCGTGATCGTTCCAGCACCACCTGCAAGAAACAGGTGGGAGCTGGTGCTTATCAAATGCCATGCTGCAAAGAAAGACAACTCGCATTGATCATCCATTCGCAGATGCCAAACATACCCCTCATTCCCAACCTCGATATTCCATTCGCCACCCATCGAGAGACGCCGCTGCGCCCGGCAGCCAAGTACCGGGCTGCGCTCTTGCAGATGGCGGCCGGTCGCAGATTCACGCACTGGGTGACGCTGACGACGCACGACGAATACACCCTGGCCCGGGCGAATGATCGTTTGCGGCGCTGGCGCGTGGAGGTGTTCAGGCGCTTGCACGGCAGGCGCTTCTTCGATCTGCCAGAGGACCAGCGCGTGTACTACATCGGTTGCCCCGAGTTGGGCCTGTCCGGTCACCCCCATTTCCATCTCGCCTGCTGGGTGCCCGACAAGCTGCATGACCTGTTCGTCGAGGTTGGCTGCCAGCGCTGGGAATCGATCGTGCCGACCGGGCGCTTTCATCAGGTGCCGTTCGGCGAAGGGCCAAATGCGGTCCGGTATCGGCTGGGTTATGCCGGCAAGGAACTTCACGCCGGGTCTGACCTGCAGTTCGTTGACAGCCGGATCTATCGGTGATCGGATCGCCACCCAGCTTCCGCGTGCACCCACGGCGCTACGCCCACCGGCTGCCACGCATCCACGCGCGCCGATGCACGCTGACTGTGCGCCTGTCCGAGCCGATGAAGGACGCAGTCGCGTATCTCGCCGCACGCCGCGGGATGTCAACCTGCGAGTACGTCGCGCGGCTGCTGGATGATCATGTCGGTGCTGCATGGAAGGCTTCGTGTTAATCGGCTGGCCTGCCAGTTTGCTGATGAAAGCAGGGGCAGGCCAGCATATGGGTGGGTGCTGACGGAGGCGGGTTGCTGGGCCTTCCCCGTCAGGCGGAATCAAGAGATGCGCTGGACACGAACCTCGCCCGCGAAGGCTTGCACATGCAAGTGCTGGCAGAGCTCATCCCGAAAGGCGAGAGAGATCAAGTTCGATGCTGTCGTGGAGTGGCCTGTCTCCACGGCGTCCCCGACAGCGAGAAGCTGAAGCACTTGATAGACGTTGTAGGTATTGACCCACCCATCAAGATGGACAGTGCGCCCTACTTCGGGTCGAGCATCGAAGGGACCGGGCGTTGCGTCATCGACAGCGATGTCGGTGCGAAATGCGCCGGGATACTGGGTCGGCGTGTGCGTGTGTACGCTGGTCATGGTTTTCCTTAAGTGAAGTGAGAATTGGTGGGTAGGACGGCGGGACCGAGCTACTTGACTACATCTGGCGAATCAGCCTCTGCCCATGGCGGCGAGTTTTCGCGGGGCGCATTGAAATCGGGCACAAGGTCCTTCGGGTACAGCCAGCCACGCGAGCGGAACTTGCAAGCGCTGTTCTTCGCGTCGTATCCGTTCTTGGGCTTGGTCGAGTAGATCGAAGCGATGAACGGCTTCCCGCATAGCGCGGCCGTGTCGATCTCTCCGACGACGCCGACCGCTTTGCAAAGGGCCTGCAGTTCGGCCATGGCCCATGCCTGCACCTTCGCGTCCGGGTGCTCCAGGTTCAACTGGACCCACACGCGGCGGTTGCGGTACGTCCCTTCGTCGAGGACGCGCAGCGTGACGTTCAGACCTTGTCCGGCCTTGGTCATGCGGGTGTCGATGCCGATGACTTCGACTAGGTAGTCGGCGGTCGGGATGCGGCCGAAGGTGATCTTCGGTGCGACGAAGTTGGGATCTGCGGTGATGCCGAGCTTGGTCATGCGGTGGCTCCTGCATCGGTGGCCGTAGCCGCCTTGGCCGGGCGGGTAGCCTTTGCGCGGGGGCCGCGAGCTGGAGCACGAAACTCCTTCTTCACTTCGGCCTGCGCCTTGCGCACCGAGGTGCCGGGTTTGGCCAGCATTTTCAAGTGCACAGCCCAAACCCGAGGATCGAAGTCGGCGCGCGGCAGCATGAAGATGGCCAACGCGTCCAGGTCATCGGCCGGCTCGACAGACGGCACAAATGGCGTGGAATTGGCGCTGGATTCGACCGGCGTGCGCGCGGTCGTGGGTTTCACCGACTGGACGTATTTGGCGTCCAGGAAGCGGGTCAGAGAGGGAGTGCGAAACGGCGCGGCCGTAGCTGCGCAAATGTTGCGTGTGTGTTGCATGGGAGAAACTTCATGGGCTGACGGTTACCCTCGCGGCGTTTGCCACGGGAGGACTGCTCCGGTTCAGACGTTTGGAGCACCAGTCAGCGCAGGAAAGTTACCCACCCCTCAGATGGAGCGCCCGTCCGTCAGGACGAGCCGGCAACGTGCTGCAGCTTCGAAACCCGCCCGGGTCAGCCGGGGCTGGTGGGCGAGAAATTCCATTATGCCAGTGTCGCCGTCTAGGCGACCCCTGGGCGCACGGTGCAGACGGCAATAACGGGAAGACATCAAAGGCCCACGAGGCTCACGCTAGAAGCGGTCACTAACGTTCGTGCCGGTGGAGGTCTTGCCAAGCCACAAGGCCTGATTTAACTTGGTGCCTTGCTCCGCACCAGCTTCAGTCGCTCTTCAAAGTCAGGCGTCTTCGCGTCCGGATGCAACACCTGCAGGTCCTTGCCACGGTTACTGATCACGTAGCACCGGTATGCGGGGTCTGGCGCTACCCGGAACATCTCATTCACCGCCGCATCAACGTCAAGGGTGTCATGCCCTGACTTCAGCAACGTCGTGCGCGCAGTCGCCTGCTCCGCTTCGGTGCTCAGCAGCCCGCCGGGATAGAGGGTGATCGTCTCGATCAACTGCCGCAGGTGCTGGTTCAGGTTGGCGCGGAAGGCGTAATGCTCTGCACCAACCTTGACCACCACTTGATCGCGAAGCTCGCCCAGCATGTCGATGACTTCCTGGGTGTCACGGTTTGCAGACCCGGCGAGCGCAAGTGCATCCCTGGTCTTCGTCGCGGCGGCGCTCAGCTTGGTGGATTCGGCCTTGAGCTCGGCGATCTTGTCCATCAAGTCATCGAGCCCGGTCGTGTCGCGCCCGGTCAGCATGTCCACAAGGCGCCTTCGGGTGTCCTGGTTGTGGGCCAACCGTTGTTCTGTTGCTGCGAGTTCCTCGCGCAGCTTGCGTTCGTTGATCCGGCTTGCCGAGTTGGTCAGGAAGTCAGTGAAGTCCGTCTTGGTGGCGTGCGCGAAGAAGCTGGCTTCAAACTCGTGGTAAACCCATGGCACCTTGTAGCACCCAAGACCCCTTCGTGCGGTGCTACAGATGTAGAAGCGATTCCGCCGTACGTCCCGGTTTTTCCGCGTGTCTGCACCCTTGTTGATGTAGACCATGGGACCACCGCAGTAACCGCAACGCATGAGGCCCATGAACAGGTTGGCGAAGTCGGTGCCGCGTCGTCCGCCAACCTTAGTCCCACGCTTGGCGATATCTGCTTGCAGGCTTGCAAACTCGTCCTCCGACAGCAGCGCAGGGAAGTAGCCCTGGATTGGTGGGCCCTGGGGCTTGCGCTTGCTGTTGTCGAGGGCATCAAGCCGGTGCGGCTGAAACTCGCCGATCAGGGCCCGATTCGAGAGCAGCTTGCGGATGTAGCTGGCGTGCCAGCCTTGGGCAAGATTGGCCTTGGTCCGGCGATTGGGGTCGGGTTCGTCGCCATCATCAATGATGTAGTCGATGACCTCGTCGGTCCCTTCACCCCACCCTTCTGCAAGGTCTCTCGCTTTGGCTTCAGCCTTGCGGTCCGTCCGCGATGGCGCGATTGACTTGACGCCTCTTTCATTGAAGATGGTCGCGATCCGTTGCTTGCCGATGCCCTGCCGTGTCATGGCGATGATCTCGCGCACGATAGCCACGCGCTCGGGAATCTCTGCGTACCGCGTGCCGTCCTCGACCAGGGTTAACCAGGCCGGGCAAAGCCGCGTCAACTTCTTGGCGGCGATGTTGCGGCGCTTGCGTTCCCAGGCATCGTTGAGGCGGGCCCGTTTAGTCTCACTCTCCTCGTTGGCCCGCTGCAGGATCGCAATGGAAATGATGAGTCCCGGGAAGTCGTCCTTCGTCCCCGTCTTCTCATACTTCATGCCATCCATCAGGGTGACGACGATCACTCCCTGTTCGAGCAACTCTCCGAGCAAGCCCATGGCCGTGTAGATGGTTGCCCTCGTCAGTCGGTCGAGCGACTCGATCAGCAGGTATGACCCGCGTGGCACGTCCCCGGCTTTGACCAAGTCAATGAATCGGCGCAGTTCGGCGCCGGGCTCCAGGTTCTGCTGCGTAAAGGCAGACAAGCCCAAGTCCTTGAACGTCAGCTTGCGGTCAAGCACGAGATCGTGCTTCTTCACATACTCCCGCGTAAGGCGCCGCTGCCGAGCGAGAGAGGCCCCCTTTGCCTGTTCTGGCGTTGAAAACCGGATGTACGAATAGGCCCTAGGCCGGCTGGACGACATACAAAACGCTGCCCGAAGATTGTGAATAAAGGATCACTCTATCAGCAGGCTGTGGCCGCCGGCGGCTGCAATCTCCAAGGCCCGCTTGGCACCGGCCTGACCCTTGACCTCGCGCAGGTCGGGGCCCGGCGGGGCGTTGACCAGCGGCGGCGCCTCGGCGGGTGGCAGCGGTTGGGTGTCGTCGCCGGGCATCAGCGCCGCCACCACCTCGGCCAGGGTGCCGGCGCCGCGCACGTCCAGCCCGTGCACCTGGGCGGCAATGCAGGCGCTGGGCTCGGGCAGCACCAGCGTGCGGCCGTCACCATCGCGGTGCGCCGCCAGGCCCAATGCCAGCGCACCGCGTATGGGCCGCAGTTCGCCCGACAGCGACAACTCGCCCGCGAACTCGCAGGCCGCCAGCCGCGCCGGGTCCAGCAGCCCGGCAGCGGCCAGGATGCCCAGGGCGATCGGCAGGTCAAAGCGGCCCGATTCCTTGGGCAGGTCGGCCGGCGCCAGGCTGACGATGATGCGCTTGTTGTGCGGAAAGGTGAAGCCGCTCTGCTGCAGCGCCGCCCGCACCCGTTCGCGCGAGTCCGTCACCTCGGTGTCGGCCAGCCCGACCAGCGTGAAGCTGGGCAGGCCGTTGGCCAGTTGCACTTCCACCTGCACGGCGGGGGCGTTCAGGCCGTCAAGGGCTCGGCTGCGTACGGTGGCCAGGGTCATGTCGTTTGCCATTCAGGGTGGGTGTCGCCGCATTCTGGAAATCCCGGATGATCCGCACCAGCACCTCTTTGGTGCGCACCCTTTCGGGGCTCCCTCTTCAGAGTGATAGCCCCAGGCCGGCCGCGGTCAACGGCCCCAGCAGGGCAGAGGCCGTGCCCTGCCTGGTGGCACGGAAGCTGCAAACGCATCGCTCCGAGGCCGTTTTCAAGAACCTATTCACAGACCGGAGATGACATGAAAAACCACACCCTGACCTTGCTGGCCACCGCAGCCGCCCTGACCGCCCTGCACGGCGCCGCCCGCGCCGAAGACGCGCCAGCCTCGCCGTTCAGCTTCAACATCGGTGCCTTCAGCGACTACCGCTACCGTGGCATTTCGCAAACCCGCCTGAAGCCGGCTGTGCAAGGCGGCGTCGATTTCGCCCACTCCAGTGGCTTCTACCTGGGTGCCTGGGCCTCGACCATCAAGTGGATCAAGGACGCCGGCGGTGATGCCAGCGTCGAGATCGACCTCTACGGCGGCTACAAGGGCGAGATCGTCAAGGACGTGGCCTACGACGTGGGCGTCCTGACCTACCAATACCCCAGCAACAAGCTGAACCCCAAGGCCGAAACGACCGAGGTCTACGCCGCCGTGACCTTCGGCCCGGTCACTGGCAAGTACTCGTATTCGGTGTCCAACCTGTTCGGCTTCGCTGACAGCAAGGGCAGCGGCTACCTCGACATCTCGGCCTCGTTCGACGTGGGCGGCGGCGTGATGCTGGCCCCGCACATCGGCAACCAGAGCGTGCACAAGAACGGCAACTACAGCTACACGGACTACTCGTTGACGGTCAGCAAGGACTTCAGCGGCTGGCTCGTCAGTGGCGCCCTCATCGGCACCAACGCCAAGAAGATCGGCGGCGTTCCGGCCTATTACTACGCGCCTTCGGGCAAGGACCTGGGCAAGTCGGGCCTGGTCGTCGGTGTCAAGTACAGCTTCTGAGTCAGACGGTTTCAAGGAGAAACGAAATGAAGATGGTGACCGCCATCGTCAAGCCCTTCAAGCTTGACGAAGTGCGTGAGGCCTTGAGCGGCATCGGCGTTCAAGGCATCACGGTGACTGAAGTCAAAGGCTTCGGCCGCCAGAAAGGGCACACCGAGCTGTACCGCGGTGCCGAGTACGTCGTCGACTTCCTGCCCAAGGTGAAGATCGAAGCGGCGGTGGACGAGAGCATCGTCGACCGCGTCATCGAGGCCATCGAAGCGTCGGCCCGCACCGGCAAGATCGGCGACGGCAAGATCTTCGTCACCACGCTGGAGCAAGTCGTTCGCATCCGCACCGGCGAAACCGGCAAGGACGCGCTGTAAAGCGCGCACCCATCACGAGAACATGACATGAAAAAACTCATCACCATCCTGGCGCTGGGCTTGGCCGCCCTGAGCTTCGGCGGGGCGGTTCAGGCGCAGGGCGCGGCTTCGGCAGCGGCGGCTTCGGCCCCGGCGGCTGAAGCTTCGGCCCCCGCTGCTGCTGCGCCTTCCGCCTCGGCCGCTTCGGCCGCCGCACCGGCTGCCTCTGCGGCGTCGGCTCCGGTTCCCAACAAGGGCGACGTGAGCTGGATGCTCGTCTCGACCGTGCTGGTCATCATGATGTCCATCCCCGGCCTGGCGCTGTTCTACGGCGGCCTGGTGCGCAGCAAGAACATGCTGTCGGTGCTGATGCAGGTCTTCGTCACGTTCTCGCTGATCACCGTGCTGTGGTGCATCTACGGCTACAGCCTGGCCTTCACCGAAGGCAACGCCTTCGTCGGCGGGCTCGACCGGCTGTTCCTGAAGGGCATCTTCGTGCCCAACGCCACTGGCGGCGACTTCCCTGTCGCGGCCACCTTCAGCAAGGGTGTCGTGCTGCCGGAAATCGTCTTCGTGGTCTTCCAGGCGACGTTTGCGGCCATCACCTGCGCGCTGATCGTCGGCGCCTTCGCCGAACGCATCAAGTTCTCGGCGATGCTGCTGTTCATGGTGATCTGGTTCACCTTCAGCTACGCACCCATCGCCCACATGGTCTGGTTCTGGATGGGCCCTGACGCCTACACCGGCAAGGAAGTCGTCGATGCGATGAACGCCAAGGCCGGCCTGATCTGGCAATGGGGCGCGCTGGACTTCGCCGGCGGCACCGTGGTGCACATCAACGCCGCGGTTGCCGGCCTGGTGGGCGCCTTCATGCTCGGCAAGCGCGTCGGCTACGGCAAGGAGGCCATGGCGCCGCACAGCCTGCCGCTGACCATGGTCGGTGCCTCGCTGCTGTGGGTGGGCTGGTTCGGCTTCAACGCAGGTTCGGCCCTCGAAGCCGGCACCAGCGCCGTGCTCGCCTTCATGAACACCTTCAGCGCCACCGCGATGGCAGTGCTGGCCTGGTGCGCGGCTGAAGCCCTGCACAAGGGCAAGGCGTCCATGCTGGGTGCGGCTTCGGGTGCGGTGGCCGGTCTGGTCGCCATCACGCCGGCGGCCGGCAACGTGGGCATCGTGGGTGCGTTGGTCATCGGCGCAGTGGCCGGTGTCGCATGCCTGTGGGGTGTCACGGGTCTGAAGAAGCTGCTGGGTGCGGACGACACGTTGGACGTGTTCGGCGTGCACGGCGTCGGCGGCATCCTGGGTGCCCTGCTGACCGGCATCTTCAACAAC
>JANPHI010000235.1:0-3601 GCA_031424355.1 Betaproteobacteria bacterium | reverse complement strand
GCATGAGCAAAACCCACGTCTATTCGGTCAACGTGCAGTTCGGTGATTGCGACCCGGCCGGCATCGTTTTCTTCCCCAACTTCAGCCGCTGGATGGACGAAGCCAGCCTGGCTTTCTTCATGGCCTGCGGCGTGCCGCCCTGGCGTGAACTGGTGAAGACGCGCGGCATCATCGGCACGCCGCTGCTGGAAATCAACACGAAGTTCAAACGCCCGGCCACCTACGGCGAAACCATCGAAGTGCACACCAGCGTTGAAGAGTGGTCGGCCAAGACCTTCCGCCACCGCCATGTGGTGAAGCGTGGGGAAACCCTGCTTTGCGAGGGCACCGAAGTGCGCGCCTTCTGCATCCGCGACCCCGAGAATGCGGACCGCATCAAGGCCATCCCGGTGCCCGAAGACATCCGCGCCTTGTGTTCATAAACCCCACCGTCTGGAGACAAACATGACGTTCCTGAAGAAGACTGTTCTGGCCGCCGCCGCTGCCTTGCTGGCCAGCGCCAGCGCCTACGCCGACATCACCATTGGCGCCAGCCTGTCGCTGACCGGACCGGGTTCCGGCCTGGGCATCCCGATGAGCAACGGCCTGAAGATGTGGCCGGCCACCATCGCCGGCGAGAAGGTCAAGCTGGTGATCCTGGACGACGCCACCGACCCGACCAAGGGCGTGCAGAACGCGCGCCGCCTGGTCAGTGAAGACAAGGTCGACGTCATCGTCGGTTCCGGCGTCACGCCGGTGGCGATTGCCATGTCGGAAGTGGCCACCGAAAGCAAGACCGTGCAGCTGGCGCTGTCGCCCATCGGCCTGCCGCCCGGCAAAGACCCGTGGAGCTTCCGCATGCCGCAAAGCAACGGCGTGATGGCCAACGCGATGGTCGGCCACATGGCCAAGCACGGCATCAAGACCGTCGGCTTCCTGGGCTACACCGACGCCTACGGCGAGCAGTGGCTGCAGGCCCTGCTGCCGCTGCTGGACAAGGCCGGCATCAAGGTGCTGGCCACCGAGCGCTTCGCGCGTGCCGACACCAGCGTCACCGCGCAGGCGCTGAAGCTGACCGCCGCCAACCCCGACGCGATGATCGTCGTGGCCTCGGGCAGCGGTGCGGCCATGCCGCAACTGGGCCTGGTCGAACGCGGCTTCAAGGGCAAGGTCTACCAGACCCACGCCGCGGCCAGCAAAGACCTGATGCGCATCGGCGGCAAGGCCGTCGAGGGCACGCTGGTCACCAGCGGCCCGGTGGTCGTGGCCGAGCAGTTGCCCGACAGCCACCCCAGCAAGGCGCTGGGCGTGAAGTTCAACGCCGCCTACGAAGCCATCTACGGCCCAGGCACGCGCAACCAGTTCGGCGCCCACGGCTACGACACCTACCTGATGCTGGAACGCGTCATCCCCGTCGCGCTGAAGAAGGGCAAGTCGGGAACGCCGGAATTCCGCGCGGCGCTGAAGGACGCGCTGGAATCGACACCCGCGCTGGCCGTCACCCACGGCGTGCTGGACTTCACCCCGACCGACCATTGGGGCTTCCGCGCCGACACCGGCGTGGTGATGAAGGTCGTGAACGGTGAATGGAAATTGGAACCGTGAACGTAGGCCCCCAAGCTCACTAGCGTTCGCTACCCCCCGAGGGGGCTCTTGCAGCGGCCCGGCAAAGCCGGTTCCGCGCAAGGCCCTTGGTTAATTCCCACTGCCACTCACGCCGCCTTCCCACATGGACTTCACGATCGCCAGCATCCTCGGGCTGGACGGCATCACCAACGGGGCCATCTACGCCTTGGTGGCGATCGCTTTGGTGCTGGTGTTCGCCGTCACGCGCATCGTCTTCATCCCGCAGGGCGAATACGTCGCCTTCGGGGCGCTGACGATGGCGCTGTTTCAGGAAGGCCGCGTGCCGGGCACCGTGTGGCTGCTGTTGCTGATGGCCGCACTGGCCACCGCGATGGACGTGGTGCAGGCCGTGCGCGACCGCTGGGCGCCCGCGCGCCTGGGCCGCGAACTGCTGCGCAATCTGGTGCTGCCAGTGCTGGCGGCCGGGCTGGTCATCATGCTGGCGCCGGGCAAACCGCCGCTGCTGGTGCAGGCCGCGTTGACGCTGGCCCTGGTCACGCCGATGGGGCCGCTGGTCTACCGGCTGGCCTTCCGTTCGCTGGCCGATTCCAGCGTGCTGGTGCTGCTGATCGTGTCCGTCGGCGTGCACTTCGCGTTGACCGGCCTGGGCCTGCTGTTCTTCGGCGCTGAAGGTTTCCGCAATCCGCCCTTCTGGGACGCGCGCTTCAGCTTCGGCGCCCTGGCCGTCACCGGGCAGACGCTGATCATCTTCATCGCCTCGGCAGCGCTCATCGTCGGCTTGTTCGTCTTCTTCGACCGCACGCTGTCGGGCAAGGCCTTGCGCGCCACCTCGGTCAACCGCACCGGGGCCCGCTTGATGGGCATCAGCACCGACGGCGCCGGCACCCTCAGCTTCACGATGGCCGCCTTCATCGGCGCGCTGTCGGGCCTGTTGATCGGCCCCAGCACCACGATCTATTACGACAGCGGCTTCCTGATCGGCCTGAAAGGCTTCGTCGCCGCCGTGTTCGCCGGCCTGACGAGTTTTCCGCTGGCCCTGGCCGGTGCGGTCGGCGTGGGCCTGATCGAATCGTTCGGCTCTTTCTGGGCCAGCGCTTTCAAGGAAGTCATCGTCTTCACCGCCATCCTGCCGGTGCTGCTGTGGCGCTCTTTCGTCGACAAAGACCACGAGGAACATTGACGTGGCCGCCTCTCACCCACAGACCTTCACACCGCGCGCCATCGGTTTCGCGGCCTTCGCTGCGGCCGTTGCCGTGCTGCCTTTGCTGCCGGTGCCCGATTTCTGGATCACCCAGCTCAACTACATCGGCATGTTCAGCCTGGTGGCGCTGGGGCTGGTGCTGCTGACGGGCGTCGGCGGCCTCACCTCCTTCGGCCAGGCGGCCTTCGCCGGCATCGGCGCCTACAGCAGCGCCTACCTGTGCACGGCCTTCGGTTGGTCGCCGTGGCTGGGCCTGGCGGCGGGCCTGCTGGCCACCGCCGGCGTGGCGCTGTTGCTGGGCTGGCTGACGCTGCGCATGTCGGGCCACTACCTGCCGCTGGCCACCATCGCCTGGAGCCTGGCGCTGTACTACACCATGGGCAACCTCGACGCTTTGGGCAAGTACGACGGCCTGCTGGGCGTGCCGGCCATCAGCCTTTTCGGCATCAGCCTGCACGACGAGCGCCGCGTCTACGGCTTGATCTGGTTCTGCGCGCTGGCCGCGGCGCTGGGCATCACGCATTTGCTCGATTCCCGCCCCGGCCGCGTGATGCGCGCACTGAACGTCAACCGCGGTGGCGGCATCACGATGCCGGAAGCGATGGGTGCTTCCACCTTCCGCTACAAGGTGGTGATGTTCGTCATTGCCGCGCTGCTGGCCAGCGTGTCGGGCTGGCTGTTTGCGCACATGCAGCGCAGCGTCAACCCCAGCCCTTTCGGCATCAAGTTCGGCATCGAATACCTGTTCATGGCCGTGCTGGGCGGCGTGGGCCATGTGTGGGGCGCCTTCACCGGCGCGGCCCTGGTCAAGCTCACCGAAGACCAGTTGCAGGT
>JANPHI010000234.1:0-10387 GCA_031424355.1 Betaproteobacteria bacterium | reverse complement strand
CCTTCGGCCAGGTACTCGATGATGCCGCCGGCCATGCTGCCGGCGATGCCGAAGGCGTGGACCAGTTGCGCTTCGGTCAGCCGCAGCATCGCGCCGACGCCGGCCACCGCACCCATCACGCCGAAGATGGCCGTGGGGTGGAAACCGGCCTTGTGCACCTTCATCGGCGCCACCGCGCACAGGCGGCAGGTGACTTCCACGCCCACCGCAATGCCGCGCAGCAAGTCCGCCCCGCTGCAGCCGTGGCGCTGCGCGGCGGCCAGCACGGCCGGCACGATGACGGCACCGGCGTGCACCGGCCCGCCTTCGTAGGTGTCGTCGAAATCTTCGCCGTGGGCGGCCGTGCCGTTGACGAAGGCCGCGCCTTCGACGCCCATCGTTGGCGCGAAGCCGATGACGGTGCAGGGCCCGGGTTGGTCGATGCTGGCGATGGCCGCCGCCACGTACGGTTCATGCCGCGCGGCGACGCAGATGCCGGCAATGTCCAGCAGCAGGCGCTGCGCGACGGCGGCGGCCAGCGGATCGGCTTCGGGCGTGCAGCCGACGATGACGCGGGCCAGGTGCTGCGAGACCGAGACGGTTGAGGGGGCGTTCACGTTCGCGGCTTCAGCTTGCATGTTTCTTTTCCTTCTTCTTGTCGGCGCCGAAGAACTCTTTCCACGCCGTGTAGCCGGTCAGCAGCACGGCCAGCAGCAGCAAGCCCAGCGAGACTTTGTCGGTGACGAAGATGCTGAGTTCGCCGCCTGAAATCAGCAGGCTGCGGCGGTAGTTGCTTTCCACCAGGTAGCCCAGTACCAGGCCCAGCACCAGCGGCAAAACCGGCAGCTTCAGCCAGCGCATCGCATAACCCAGCAGGCCCACGGCGATGACCAGGAAGATCTCGAAGAAGCTCTGGTGGATGGCGTAGACGCCCGACATCACCAGCGCCAGGATCACTGCGATCAAAAATGGCTTGGGCCGGTTCACCAGCCAGATGCAGGGGCTCAGGATGACCATGCCGATCAGCAGCATGGCGATGTTGGCGATGAACAAACCGCCGTACAAACCGTAGACGACTTCCGGCGCCTTCGCGAACAGCAGCGGCCCCGGTTGCAGGCCGTGGATCAGAAAGCCGCCCAGCAGGATGGCCGCCGAATTCGAACCCGGTATGCCCAGGCTCAGCAGCGGCACCAGCGCGGTGGCCGTGACCACGTTGTTGGCGCATTCGGGTGCTGCGATGCCCTCGGGCGAACCATGGCCGAATTCCTCGGGGTGCTGGCTCCAGCGCTTGGCTTCTGAATACGCCATGAAGGCGGCGATGGTGCCGCCGGCGCCGGGTGTCACGCCTTCCACGGTGCCGATGACCGCACCGATGGCCTGGGGCTTGAACAGGCGCTTGGTCATCGCCCAGTTCGGCAGCTTCAGCTTGGCTTCGCTCTTGTTCGCTTTCGCCCACGGCGGCTCGGTGATCTGCACCAGCATTTCCGTCACCGCGAACAGGCCCACCATGATCAGGATGGGCTTGACGCCGCCCAGCAAATCGGCCGAACCGAAAGTGAAGCGCGGCACGCCGCTGACCGGGTCGGAACCGATGAAGGCGATCGTCAAGCCGATGAGCGCGGCGATGGTGCCTTTCAACAGCGAGCCGCCCGACAAACCGGCGATGACGCTCAAGCCCAGGATGCCGAGCGAGAAGTAGGCGGCGGGGGTGAAGGCCAGCGCAACCTTTGCCAGGCTTTCGGTGCACAGCACCAGCACGGCCAGGCCGAACAGGCCGCCCCACAGGCCCGAGATCAGCGAGATGCCCAGCGCTTCACCCGCACGGCCCTTCGCGGCCATCGCGTAGCCATCGACCACCGTGGCCGACGCTGAATTGGTGCCCGGCGTGCGGATCAATATCGCCGGGATGCTGCCGCCGTATTCGGCACCGACATAGACGGCCGCCAGCAGCACCAGCGCCGTCGTCGGGTCCATGCCGACGGTGAAAGGCAGCAGCAAAGCCATCGCGATCGACGGCGAAATGCCGGGCAGCGCGCCACCCAGAATGCCCCACAGCACACCGCCGAACGCGGCCACGATGATCGAGACCGAAGCCAGGTGGTTCAGGGCGTGCAGCAGCGCATCCATCTCAGCCGCCCCAGAGTGAACCGACAGGCATGCGCACCTGCAGCAACTGGTCGAACAGACCCCACAGCAGCGGCCCCGTCAGCGCGGCGCACAGCCACAACGGCAGCTTGAAAGCCGCACCGGCCAGCCAGCCGCTGGCCCCCACCAGCAGGCTCACGGTGAGCGGGTAGCCCAGCACCGGCAGCAGCAGACCGTAGCCGATGAGGATGAGCACCAGGCCGGCCGTGCGCCACAGGCCGCCGGTTTCCTCGGCTTCGGGTGCGGTCTTCACCACCGCCAACTGGGCGGCGTCGCGCCCCATGAAGGTCTTGATGAACAAGGCCACAGCCGCCACCAACATCGCGATGCCCACGCCTTGCGGCACGCCGCCTGCGCCGACGGCATCGGACAGCATGCTGTCCTCGATGCCGCGCGCGGCGCCGATGTAGCTGGCGGCGAACACGGCCACCACCACCGCCAGCAGCCGGTCGCGCTGGCGGTCACTGAGCTGCAGCGTCATTTGATGACGCCCAGTTCCTTCAGCGACGCCGTCACGTCCACCACGAACTGCGTGGTGAACTTGCGCGCCTCGGCGCGGCCCATTAGCGCGGGGATCAGGTTTTCCTTGGCGATGGCCGCCTTGTAGGCCGGGTTGTCCAACGCCTTGCGCAGGCCGTCTTCCCAGGCCTTGGCCACCTCGTCGCTGACCCCCTTGGGCCCGGCGATGCCACGGAACTTGGTGACCACGACGTTGTAGCCCTGCTCTTTCGCCGTGGCCAGTTGCGGCAGGCCGTCCAGCCGCTTTTCGGTCAGCACGGCCAGCAGGCGGACCTTGCCGGCTTCCAGCTGGCCCTTCAGTTCCTGCATCTCGCCGATGCCGATGTCGTAGGTGCCGTTCAGCACACCGATCATCTGGTCGCCGCCGCCTTCGTGGCTGACGATGGGCACCTTCACGCCGGTGCTGCGCGCCAGGCGTTCCAACGCCAGGCGTTCCAGCGAAGCCGGGTTGCTGGCACCCCAGCGGCTCTTGCCCGGGTTGGCCTTGGCATAGGCGATCACGTCGCCCAGCGTCTTGTGCGGCGACTCGGTGCGCGTGTAGAGCACCTCGGGGTCGATGAAGACGATGGCGATGGGGTCCAGCCCGTCGTAACCCACGGCCGGCTTGCTGAGCAGCGTGGTCTGGATGTAGGTGGGCGTGGTGCCGTAAAACGTGCCGCCGTCGGGCTTGGCGCCGGCCACGTGGGCTACCGCCGTGGCGCCGCTGCCGCCGCGGATGTTCTCGACCGAGAAGCTGGTCTTCATCAGCGGCGTCAGGTACTGCGTCAGTTCACGCAGGAACAGATCGGTGCCGCCGCCCGGGCTGCTGTGCGTGACCAGCGTGACGCGGTTGACCGGGTAGGCGGCCTGGGCCTGCGCGCTGGCCGATTGCGCCAACAGACCCACCGCGCCCAGCGCGGCCAACCAGTGCTTGAGCTTCATGCGGACGATCTCCCGGGGCGGATCAAAGCGTGGGGTGGCCGCGTCGACAGCGACGCTGCGCGCAGGCTGCGTTACAGCGTGGTCGAGGCGAAGAAGTCGTTCAGGTCCGCGCACTGCGCGATGCCCAGCGACAGTGCCCAGGCCTTGGCCGTCTTGTCGGCACCCAGCACCGGTTCGGCCTGGCCGGCGAACTTGCCGAGCAGCAGCGCGTTGGTCATCGGCTTCTCGACGCTGCCGATGGCGTTCTGCACGAAGACATGCAGCGTGCGGCCGTCGGTGGTGCGGATGGTCACGTCGGCCGCCGCCTCGCTGATGCTGTCGTCCACCACGGCCGTGACCTTGGCGCGCAGCGCCAGCACGTCGGCGCGGTTGACGACCTCGTCGGTGTATTCGTGTTCACCGGCGCGGCCGAAGATCAGCCCGGCGGCGCACGAGTGGTAGACGCTGAACTTGCTTTGCAGGCCGTCGGCCGGCGTCTTCTTGCCGGTCAGTTCCAGCACCAGCGAATGCACACGCAGGGTGATGGATTCGACATCGTCGGCCTTCAAACCGTGGGCGTCGCGCAGCTGCACGCAGCCGTCGATGCTGGGGTGGATGACGATGCCGCAGGCAAAGGGCTTGTAGGTGTTGAGCGCGATTTCCCAGGTGCCGTGCTGGCCGCCCAAGTTCTCGGTGATCTCGGTCCAGTCGGTCTTGTCGCTGAACACCTGCATCAGGCCGCGCGGTGCTTCCAGCGCGCGCTGGCTGGCGGTGTAGCCGTGCTTCGCCATCAGCGCCGACATCAAACCCACGCGCGCCGCGCCGCCCGGGTGAAAGGGCTTGGTCATGGTGCCGAACTGCTCGCGCAGGCCGATGGGCTGCGACGCCGCGATGCCGAGCGCCATCTGCGTGCGCGCCGCGTCCAGGCCCAGCAGGCGCGAACAGGCGGCGGCGCTGCCCAGCATGCCGGTGGTGCCGGTGATGTGCCAGCCGCGGTCGTAGTGGTCCGGGTAGATGGCGTTGCCGACACGGCAGGAAACCTCCACGCCGAGCACCAGCGCGTCGATCACGTCACGCCCGCTTTTGCCCAGGTGCTGGGCCAGCGCCAGCGCGGCCGGTGCCACCGGGCCGGCCGGGTGGATGATGGTTTTCAGGTGGGTGTCGTCGAAGTCCCAGGTGTGCGAACTGATGCCGTTGACCAGCGCCGCGCTGGCCATGTCCACCTTCTCGCGGCGGCCCAGCAGGCTCGCTTGCGGCGCGGGCTGCAGGTCCTGCACGGCGGCCAGCGCGGCATCGACGGTTTCGTGGGCCGACGGCCCGATGGCGCAACCCACCCAGTTGGCGAAAGTGCGGTGGGCCTCCAGGTCCACGGCGTCGCTCCAGCCCTTGCTCGGGTGGCCGGCCACGAAGCGGGCCAGCCCTTCGGTGATGGCGGGGGCGTTGGCGTCGGCTTTGACGGTGGAATTGAGAGCCATGAAGTTGTCCTGGAGATGCAGCCCGCCGTTTGGTCTTTGGGCTTTTTTGGTCTGAAAAAATGTTTCTCTATGCGGAACGATGGTCCAGCATAACGAACGCGCGATTAGGCCGGGCGGCCCTGGGGCTGTCAATCCGGCCGGCCCCGCAAGCCCGCTGGCAGGCGGGTCTTGTGGCGGCTGATCGGCAGCGGCTGCGCATTCTGGCAAGGGATGTTGCCGATCTGCCAGACGGTTCGGCAAAAGGTGACGAAGCTGCCGCTATCGCTTGACGCGGCCTTTGCAGAGACTGGCGGCAGTCCACTTTGCACCGAGCCCAGCATGCCAACTTCCCACACCGCCCACACCGCAACGACCGTTTACCTCGGCGTGGCCGACCTCGTGCAGATCGTCCGCCGCAAAGGCCTGCCGGCCTGCATCGCCGGCGTCGCAGCGCGCATCGAGGCCGACTACCGGCGCTGGAACGACTTCGACAAGTCGGCCCGCGTGGCCTGCCATTCCGACGTCGGCGTGATCGAGCTGATGCCCATCGCCGACGCCACCCACTTCGCCTTCAAGTACGTCAACGGCCACCCGTCCAACCTGCGCCACGGCCTGCCCACGGTGATGGCCTTCGGCGTGCTGGCCGACGTGGCCACCGGCGTGCCGCGCCTGCTGTCGGAACTGACGCTGACCACGGCCATCCGCACGGCCGCGATGTCGGCCCTGGCCGCGCGCGTGCTGGCCCGGCCCGGCAGCCGCAGCATGGCGCTGATCGGCAACGGCGCGCAGAGCGAATTCCAGGCGCTGGCCTTCCGCGATCTGGTCGGCGTGCGCGAACTGCGGCTGTTCGACACCGACCCCGCCGCCAGCGCCAAGCTGGCCGCCAACCTGGCGGGGCAGGGCCTGCAGGTGCGCATCTGCGCCAGCACGCTGGAGGCCGTGCGCGGCGCCGACATCGTCACCACCGTCACCGCCGACAAGACCCGGGCCACCATCCTGACGCCCGACATGATCGAGCCCGGCATGCACCTCAATGCCGTGGGCGGCGACTGCCCCGGCAAGACCGAGCTGCACCCCGGCGTGCTGCAAGGTGCAGCCGTGTTCGTCGAGTACGAGCCGCAGACGCGCGTCGAAGGCGAGATCCAGCAGATGCCGGCCGACTTCCCCGTCACCGAGTTCTGGCAGGTGCTGACCGGCGCCGCGCCGGGGCGCGAGCAGGCGCAGCAGGTGACGGTGTTCGACTCGGTCGGCTTCGCGCTGGAAGACCACGCGGCGCTGACCTTCCTGCGCGACGCGGCGGCGGAACTGGGCATCGGCAGGGTCGTCGACCTGGTGCCGACAGCGCCCGACCCGAAGGATCTGTTCGGTTTGCTGCGGGGCGGCGCGCCGTCGGCCTCAGCCGGCGGACCCACCGTCCAGGCCGACGACCAGCATGGCCGCCGCCAGGTCTTCGAGCGCCGTGCCGACAGCCTTGAACACGGTGCGCTCGCCCTGTGACCGGCGCCCTGCCGCCTCGCCGCGCACCAGCGCCGCGAGGGTGCCGCGCACGCTGTCGGCGGTGATCACGCCGCGCGCCAGCGGGCCCAGCAGTTCGCCGCTTTTGGTCAAGGCTTCTTCGGTGTCCACGTAGAGCGCCGCCCCGGCGAAGCAGGCGTCGTCGGCCTCGCGCATGGCCGGGGTGAAGCTGCCGATCAGGTCCAGGTGGCTGCCAGGCTGCAGCCAGGCGCCGTGCACGACGGGCTCGGTGGCCAGCGTGGCGCAACTAGTGATGTCGGCGGCGGCCACAGCGGCCGGCAGGTTGGTGACGGCATGCGCGTCGAAGCCGTCGGCGCGCAGTTGCGCCACCAGCGCTTCGGCCTGCGCTGGGCGGCGCGTCCACACGCTGACACGGCCGATGCCGCGCACGCAGCGGTAGGCCGCCGGCAGCAGGCTGGCGATGCGGCCGGCGCCCAGCACCAGCAGGTGCCCGGCGTCTTCGCGGGCCAGCATCGAAGCGGCCAGCGCCGATGCCGCCGCCGTGCGCCGCGCGGTGATGGCGTTGCCGTCCAGCAGGGCCAGCGGCACGCCGGTGTCGGCGTCGTGCAGCAAATACGTCGCGTGCAGGCCGGGCAGCCCGCGCGCCGCATTGCCCGGCGCGATGTTGATCACCTTCACGCCATAGCACCGCCCCGGCACCCAGGCCGGCATCAGCAGCGAGGTGACGACGCCGCCGCCCGGGTTGACGACCTCGTGCACGCCGCGCGGCGGCACCACGCAGCCGGCGGCGAAGCGCGCGCGCAGGGCCGGTATCAGCCGCTCGAAAGGCAGCGCGGCTGCGGTCTGCGCGGCGTCGAAGACCTGCATCGCTGCGCGGGTCAGCGGTAGGTGGCCAGCAGGATGCTGGTCTCGGTGTTGGCGATGCCCTTGATCAGCCGCACGCGTTCCAGCACCGCCGACAACTCGGCGTTGGAGCCGGCCTGCAATTCGGCCAGCAAGTCCCAGCGGCCGTTGGTGTCGTGCAGCGCCGCCACGCCCGGTTCGCCCAGCAGGCTGGCCTTCACGGCGCCGGTCTGGTTGCCGTCGACCAGCACGCCCATCCAGGCGCGGATGCGGTCGGGTTCGGCGTCGGGCCGCAGACGCACGCTGTAGCCGACGATGACGTGCTCGTCCTCCAGCTTGCGCAGCCGGTTGGTCACGGTGCCGCGCGACACGCCCAGCTTGGCCGCCAGCGTGGCCACGTTGGTGCGGGCGTCCTTGCGCAGCAGGGCGATCAGGTCGCGGTCGGTGTCGTCCAAGGCGAGGCTCCAGGGGCAGGCGCCCAGGTCAGGCGGCCCGGCAGTGTAGGAGCCGCGGTCGGGGTGCGCCTTCAGCCCGGTGCCGCGTCCCGCGCCAGGTTGTCGATCATCGCCAGCAGCGCCCGCCGCGTGGCGGCCACGTCGGCCTTGCTCAGGCCCTGCAGCGCCAGCGCGTTGACTTCCTCGGCAAGCGGCACCAGCGTCTGCTGCAGCTGGCGGCCCAGCGGCGTCAGCACCACGTAGCGGTTCTTGCGGTTGCCGTCGCGCTGTTCCAGGGCCACGTAGCCCAGCGCCTCCATCGCGCGCAGGGCGACGGCGGTGGTCGGTTCCATCACGCCGGCCTCGATGCTCAGTTCGCGCTGCGTCAGGCCGTCGCGCAGCCACAGCACGCGCAGGAAGACCCAATGCCCGGGCTGCACGCCGTGCTGCGCCAGCCGCGTCTGCAGCGCGCGGTGCAGGCCGCGCATCGCGTCTTTCACCAGGTGGGCCATGCGGTCGTTGGGCACGGCCTCGCGCCAGTGGCGCAGCACACGCTGCGCGATCTCGGCTTCGCGGTCGGCGGCAGCGGGTCGGCGGCTGGCCATGGCGTGCTGCCGCGCTGGCGCTCAGCCGGCGATGCGCCAGGACAGATCGACGGCGCGCACGTCCTTGGTCAGCTTGCCCACGCTGATGCGGTCCACGCCGGTTTTCGCGATCTCGCGGATGCTGTCCAGGTTCACGCCGCCCGACACTTCCAGCACCGCCTGCTTCGGGTGCGCGGCGTTGACGGCGAAGGCGCGGTGCATGTCGGCCAGCGTGAAGTCGTCGAGCAGGATGTGTTCGGCGCCGGCGGCCAGCGCGGCTTCCATTTCGTCGATGCTTTCGACCTCGATCTGCACGATCACGCCCGAGTCCAGCGCGAAGGCGGCGGCCAGCGCGGGCGCGATGCCGCCGGCGGCGGCGATGTGGTTTTCCTTGATCAGGATGCCGTCCCACAGCGCCATGCGGTGGTTCTTGCCGCCGCCGGTGCGCACCGCGTATTTCTGCGCCTGGCGCAGGCCGGGCAGGGTCTTGCGCGTGTCCAGCACGGCGCAGCCTTTGGGGTTGGGCGACAGGCCGGCGATGGCGTCCACATACTGCCGCGTCACCGTGGCCACGGCCGACAGCGTCTGCAGGAAATTCAAAGCCGGGCGCTCGGCGCTGAGCAGCGCGCGGGCATCGCCTTCGATGCGGCAGACCTCGGTGCCGACGGCCACCGCGCTGCCTTCGGTGACGGCCCAGGTGACGGTGGCCGTGGTGTCCAGTGCCAGCACGCAGGCGTCGAACCAGGGCCGGCCGCAGATGACGGCGGCTTCTTTCGCGATGACGCGGCCGGTGACCCGGTGCTTCGCCGGCACCAGCATGGCCGTCCAGTCGCCGCGGCCGATGTCTTCCTTCAGCGCGTCGCGCACATTGCGGGCCAGCGCCTCGCGCAGGTTTTCGTTGGTGTCGAACATGGTCGGGTTTCCCGCTTTTATCGCTTGAAGATCAGGCTGAAGGCCACCAGCACCAGGAAGCCCAGCAGCACGCGGCGGAACAGCACCTCGCTGAGTTTGCCGCGCAGCCATTTTCCCCAATGCAGGCCCAGGGCCATCGGCAGCAGCGCCAGCGCCGACAGCGCCACGTCGTGCCCCGTGATGCGGCCGTGCGCGGCCATCGAACCGTAGAGCGGGATCGCGCCGGCCAGGTAGATCACGCTGATGGTGCCGACGAAGACATCGCGCGGCAGCCGCAGGCTGACCAGGTAGCTGATGATGATGGGCCCGGTCAGCGACGACACGCCGCCCATCAGCCCCGACAGCACGCCCACGCCGGCGCTCCACCAGCGTTCCTGCGAAGGCGGCACGCGCAGGTGCAGCGGCAGCGCGATCAGCGCCACGGCAATCAGCAGCACCACCGCCATCGAGGTGCGCAGCGCGCCTTCCGACATCGCCAGCGTCATCGGCACGGTGATCAGCGTGGCGACCAGCAGCGTGGCAATCAGCGGCAGGAAGCGCCGCACGCCGGCCCAGGAAAAGCCGGTGTCGTAGGCCTGCCAGCCGTTGCTCAGCAGCACCGGCACGGCCACCGTGGCAATGGCCCGCGTGGCCGGCATGCCCAGCGACAGCAGCGGCACCAGCACCAGCGGCAGGCCGATGCCCAGCATGCCCTTGACGATGCCGCCGGCGATGAAGATCAGCGCGCCCAAGGCCAGCATCGCGGGGCTGACGCCGAGCACGCTGAAGTCCAGAACGCCGGAATTCGCGAGGCCGGCGTTCAAATGCTGTAGCTCTCGTAGCTGTTGGGGTGGAAGAGTTCGTCCACCTTCATCAGCCGGCCCGACAGCCCCTGGCTGTGGTGGTGGCGCACGAAGGTTTCCAGCGTGCGGATGTTGGGGGCCACGCCGTAGCTCCAGTAGTCCTCGCCCATCGCGTCACGCGCGGCCTTCAGCTGTTCTTCGACGAAAGGCAGCGTGACTTTGGTGGCCGAGGTGTCGGCCAATTTGTCCAGCGCCACGGCCTTGGCCTGCGTGAAGGCCTTCAGCACCGCGCCGGGCAGCCAGGCGTGCTGTTCGGCCAATTCCTTCTTGATGCCGACGACGTGCATGATGGGGAAGAC